>CAZZIG010000128.1:0-21817 GCA_964653975.1 uncultured Acidimicrobiaceae bacterium | reverse complement strand
GCCGCACCTTCCCCGAGGCTCTGCAGAAGGCGTTGCGCAGCCTCGAGAACGGGAGGGCCGGGCTCAACGCCGACCCGGGGGAGAGAGGGGTTGGGGGAGTCTCTGACGACCGCCTCGAGGAGATGGTCTCGACTCCGACACCGGACCGCGTATTCGCCATGGGTGAGGCCCTGAGACGTGGCTGGGAGGTCGACAGGGTGGCTGCGCTGTCCTCGGTCGACCCCTGGTTCGTCGACCAGATGGCCGAGATCGTCGAACTGCGTATCGAACTCGAACAGGAGCGTGACGACCGGTTGTTGCGTGAGGCCAAGCGGTTCGGCTTCTCGGACCGCCAGATCGCCCACCTGTGGGGTCTCGCCGAGGCGGAGGTCCGACGTATGCGTCTCCGCGCCGGGATCGCCCGCACCTACAAGACGGTCGACACCTGCGCCGCCGAGTTCGAAGCCCACACCCCGTACATGTATGGGACCTTCGAAGACGAGACGGAGGTCGTGCCGGCAGATCGTCCCCGTGTGGTGGTGCTCGGGTCGGGGCCAAACCGGATCGGACAAGGCATCGAGTTCGACTATTGCTGTGTCCACGCCTCATTTGCCCTCCGGGATGCCGGCTACGAGACCGTGATGATCAACTGCAATCCCGAGACCGTCTCCACCGACTACGACACCTCGAATCGGCTCTATTTCGAGCCATTGACGGTGGAGGATGTCCTCGGCGTGATCGACGCCGAGAAGCCCGAGGCGGTGGTGGTGCAGCTCGGAGGTCAAACCCCGCTCAACCTCGCCGAAGAACTGGAGCGGGAAGGAGTGACGATCGCAGGCACCTCCCCGGCCGCGATCGCACTGGCGGAGGATCGGGAGCAGTTCGCCGAGATCTGCAGGAACCTCGGTTTGACCCAGCCTGCCGCCGGCAGCGCGTCGTCGGCAGCGGAGGCCCAAGAGGTCGTGGACCAGATCGGGTTTCCGGTGATGGTCCGGCCCTCCTACGTGCTCGGGGGTCGCAAGATGAAGGTCATCTACAGCCTGGAGGAGCTGGGGGACTACGTGCGCGAGATCTACGGCGAGGCAGACCCGGAGATCACGGCCAACCCGATCCTGCTCGATCGTTTCCTCGAATCGGCCATCGAAGTCGATGTCGATGCGGTGTACGACGGCGCCGAGTTGCTGGTCGGCGGGGTCATGGAGCACGTCGAGGAAGCCGGCGTCCACTCGGGCGACTCGGGATGCGTGACTCCGCCACCCACCATCTCCGAGGAAGCGATGAAAGAGATCCTGCGCGGGACCAACGAGCTGGCACGCGCCCTGGAGGTGCGTGGGCTGATCAACATCCAATTCGCAGTCAAAGGCGACGAGGTCTACGTGCTCGAGGCCAATCCTCGTGGGAGCCGCACCGTGCCTTTCATCTCCAAGGCGAAGGACATCGCCCTGGCCCGGATCGCCGCCAGGGTGATGATGGGCTCGTCCATCGCTGAGCTCCGCGAGGAGGGAATTGTGACCGAGCATCCCGAAGAGAGCTTCGTGGCGGTCAAAGACGCGGTGCTGCCCTGGGACCGCTTCCCTGAGGAGGACAACGTCCTCGGCCCGGAGATGAAATCGACCGGTGAGGTGATGGGTATAGGCCCCGACGTCGGCGTGGCCTACGGAAAGGCCCTGCTCGCCGCGGGCAATGTGCTCGCCGACCGCGGGCGGGTGTTTCTCTCGTTCGCCGACCGTGACAAACAGCTCGGGCTCGCGGTGGCCCAGGCCTTCACCATGCTCGGCTTCGAACTGCTCGCCACCAAGGGGACCGCCCGTTTCCTCAGACATCACGCCCTCGTTGCCGAAGTGGTGAACAAGGTCGGGGAAGGCCCACGCGACATCGGGGAGCGACTCGCCAACGGAGAGGTGCACCTGGTCGTCAATACGCCCCGTGGTGGACGCGCCCGTCACGACGGGATCACCATCCGTCAGGCGGCCCGCCGGCTCAAGATCCCTTGTGTCACGACCGTACAGGGCGGTCTCGCGGTGGCCAGGAGCCTGCGAGCCGGCCCCGGTGCCATCAACAAGCCAAGGAGCCTCCAGGAATGGCATTCCAGGACCTGACAGTGCAGTTGGGGCCCCTGCAGCTCTCAACCCCCCTCGTCGCCGCCTCCGGCACGGTGGGCTCGGTGTGGGAGTGGGCCGAGATGGCGGACCAGACCAAGTATGGGGCCGCGGTGGCCAAGTCGGTGTCGCCCGAGCCATGGACCGGCCGCCGGCCGCCGCGTTTGGCACCCACCGAAGTCGGGATGCTAAATGGCATCGGCATCCAGAATCCGGGCATCGAGGACTGGGTGTCCTCGATGGCAACCCGGTTGCCGGGACTGCAGGTCCCGGTTTGGGGCTCAGCGGTCGCCGGTGAACCCGAAGGTTTTGCGCTCGTCGCCAAGGGCCTTGGCACTGCCGGCGTAGCGGCGGTCGAGATCAACCTCTCCTGTCCCAACCTCGATGACGGCGAGATGTTCTCCTACGACGCCCGGCGGAGTCGTGATGTAGTGGAGGCGGTCAGGTCGGCAGTTGACTTACCCGTCGCCGCCAAACTTTCACCCAACACACCCGACATCGTCACCGTAGCCACCGCATGTCACGATGCCGGAGCCGACATCCTCGTGCTCACCAACACGGCCTTGGGGTTCGGCGTCTCCCTCGCCGATCGCAAACCTCTCCTCAGTGGCGGTGTCGGGGGATACTCCGGCCCGGGCCTGAAACCGATCTCTCTCCGTTGCGTCTACGAGGTGGCCACCGCGTTGCCCGGTGTTCCCATCGTGGGTTGTGGGGGAGTGAGCAGCGGCCGTGACATCGTCGAGTACCTGGTCACGGGAGCATCCGCAGTGGCGGCCGGTACCATCCACATGGCCGAGCCACGGGCGGGAGGACGGTTGATCCGAGAACTGGAAAAGGAGATGAGCCGGCTGGGCGCATCCTCGGTCTCCGATCTCATCGGCACGGTGGGGGAGTGGTGAACCGGATCATCGTCGCCCTCGACGTGCCCACCCTCGACGAGGCGAATCGGTTGGCCACGGACCTCGCCCCGGTCGTCGGCGGGTTCAAAGTGGGCATGGAGTTGCTGATGGGGGTGGGTCCTCTCGCCATCGAAACGATCGCAGTTCACGACAAGCCGGTTTTCGTCGACGCCAAGCTCCACGACATCCCCAACACGGTGGAACGAGCCGCAGCGCAGATCCGGGCCGCCGGGGCCAGGTGGGTCACCGTACACGCCGGCGGTGGTATCGACATGATCCAGGCGGCGAACACGGCGATGGGGGGGACAGGGATCCTGGTGGTGACCATGCTCACTTCGCTGTCTGCATCCGACCTCCCCACCGTGGGGATCGACGCAAGGATCGAGGACCATGTGGTGGACATGGCGCGGTTGGCGACCAAAGCCTCGGCGGAGGGCGTGGTGTGCTCTCCGGCCGAGGTCAGGGCGGTGAAAATGGCTGAACCAGGTTTGGAGGTGTTCACTCCCGGGGTACGACCTGGAACATCGAAGAACGATGATCAGAAGCGTGTGGCGACACCCGAAGCAGCGCGAGCGGATGGGGCGGACTACCTCGTTGTCGGCCGACCCATCACCGGATCAGCCGAACCTGTGGTTTCCGCCCGCGAAATCGCTTCTTCGATCGCCGCATTCGACTGACCCCCAGGGGCTATCGTCGATCGCATAGGCCCATACCCAGGAGGAGGAGATGGCGCAACCACCCAAATTGACCGACGAGCAGAGAAAGGCCGCTCTCGCCAAAGCCGCAGAGGCGCGGCGAGTACGCGCCGAGGTGAAGGAGTTGCTCAAGACCGGGTCATTGCGGATTTCAGAGCTCTTCCAGCGGGCCGAGTCCGAAGAGCTGCTGGCAGGTCTCAAAGTCGAGTCACTGATCGCCGCCATGCCCGGGACCGGGAAAATCAAGGCCAAGCGTCTCATGGAGTCGCTGGGAATCGCCGAGAATCGACGGATCCGTGGTCTCGGTGACAAGCAAAAAGCAGCGTTGATCTCCGAGTTCTCCTGATTCACCGGTGATCATCACCATCTCGGGCCGGCCGGGGTCCGGCAAGAGTGTGGTGGCTACCCGGGTCGCCGACGCACTCGACTTCCGACATGTGTCGGCGGGGGATTTCATGCGAGAGATGGCGGCCGAACGCGGTCTGTCCATCCTTCAACTGTCTCGTACCGCAGAGGAGCGAGACTCGATCGACCGCGAGATCGACGCCCGCACCGTCCGTCTCGGCGAGGAGAGCGACGATCTCGTCATGGACGCTCGGCTGGGCTGGCACTTCATCCCCGGGTCGGTGAAGGTGTTCCTCGAGGTGGAGCCCGAGGTTGCGGCGAGACGGGTCTACGCCGCCCGCCGCGGCACCGAGCACGAGAACGTGAGTCTTTCCGACACATTGGCCGCCATCGAATCGCGCACCGAGTCGGAACGGAAGCGATACCTCACCTACTACGGCCTCGACTACACCGATCACTCGCAATTCGACCTGGTAGTCGATACCTCGGGTCGGACCATCAACGAGGTCGTCGACGAGATCCTCCAACATGTCGAGAAGGTGAGATCTGGCTTGTGAGGCCGATTCGGGTAGGCTGAGAGCTCCCAATCTCCCTCCGAAGGACGACATGAAACTCGAGGACGTCATCGACCAGATCGGCAACCGGTTTGCCACAGTCGTGGTCGCATCCCGCCGAGCCCGCCAGATCAACAGCTACTTCCATCAATTGGGCGTCGGATACGGCGAGTTCGTGCCACCCCAGGTTCACTCACTCTCCAGGAAACCGCTGACGATCGCCATGGAAGAGATCGCCGAGGGCAAGGTCGCGGTAGAGACCGTCGAGGAATAGATGCTGGGCGGCCGGCGGGTACTTCTCGCCGTAACCGGGGGAGTCGCTGCCTACAAGTCTGCTTATCTGGCCCGGCGATTGGTCGAGGGCGGTGCCGACCTCCGGGTCATGCTCACCGAGTCGGCCCGTGAGTTCGTCGGACCCCAGACATTCGGTGCCATCACCGGATCCCAGCCCTACACGGGTCTGTTCGGTGAGCAAATGGTCTCCCCCCACACCGAACTGGCGCGCTGGGCCGAGTTGATCGTGGTCGCGCCGGCGACGGCAGCGACGATTGCACGTCTGGCGAACGGGTTGTCCGACGACCTCGTCTCCGCGACTCTCATGGCCTACACGGGGAAGGTCCTGATTGCCCCGGCGATGCACACCGAGATGTGGGAGCATCCCGCCACCCGTCGCAACGTCGCCACTCTCCGTTCCGACGGCTACCACCTCATCGGGCCGGAGAGTGGCGAGCTCGCCGGCGGCGACACCGGGATCGGGCGCGTGGCCGAGCCCGACGAGATCTTCGAGATGGTCGGGCGACTGCTCACTCCAACAGGCGAGTCCCGTCGCTTCCTGGTGACCGCCGGAGGTACCCGGGAGCCCGTCGACCCGGTCCGCTATCTCGGCAACCGCTCGACCGGGAAGATGGGCCATGCCATCGCCAACGAGGCAGCTCGGCTGGGCATGGACGTGACACTGGTCACGACCTCCGACCTCCCGGTGCTGCCTTCGGTCAAATTGATCCCCGTGGAGACCGCCGAGGAGATGCTGGAAGCGGTCACCGGCGTCGAGACCGACGTGGCCATCCTGGCGGCAGCGGTCGCGGACTTCCGACCCAAAGACCCCAGCGAGACCAAGCTGGCCCGCTCCGACGGCCTCGAACTGGTCGAGTTGGAGCCGAGTCCCGACATCCTCGCCTCCGTGGTGGCCCGTGATCATCGCCCATACGTCGTGGGATTCGCCGCCGAGACGGGCGGTGTCGACCGTGCCATCGAGAAAGGCAAGGCGAAGAAGGTCGACCTCCTGGTCTACAACGACGTGACCGAGCCAGGCTCGGGGTTTGGCACAGACACCAACCGGGTCGTGGTCATCGATCGCGAAGGCAACACGGACCCCTGGCCAGTGATGAGCAAACAGGCGGTCGCGGCCAAGCTGGTCGAGCGTGTCATGGCCGAACTCCCGGCGAGGGGTTAACCTCGCCCCCTCCATGCGCACCTCCTACTTCACTTCCGAGTCCGTCACCGAAGGGCACCCGGACAAGGTGGCGGACGCCGTCTCCGATTCCGTCCTCGACGCCGCCCTCCGCATCAACCCCAACGCACGGGTGGCCTGTGAGACATTCGTCACCACCCGGCTCGCGGTCGTGGGTGGTGAAATGCGAATCGGAGCCGAACTCGACATCGACACCATCGTTCGCGAGACGCTCGAGCGGATCGGGTACAACGGATTCGACGAAGAATTCGCATCAGCGACGGTCGAGGTCGACAACCGCGTCCACGAGCAGAGCCCGGACATCGCCGAAGGCGTCGACCGGGAGCTCGGTGCCGGCGACCAGGGTCTGATGTTCGGGTTCGCGGTCAACGAGACCGACCAACTGATGCCCCTTCCCATCCAACTGGCCCATCGGCTGGCGGAACGTCTCAGCTACGTGCGCAAGAAGAAGATCGTCGACTACCTGCGACCGGACGGCAAGACCCAGGTCATGGTGCGGTACGAAGGTGACGAGCCGGTAGAGGTGGCGAAGATTCTGATCTCGACACACCACGGGCCCGATCAGGATCAGACATCCATGCGAGACGACATCCTGGAGACGGTCGTCAAAGATGTCATCCCGGCCGATCTGTTGGCTGACGACGTCGAGTTCATATTCAACCCGAGCGGGCGTTTCGAGATCGGCGGCCCGGTCGCCGACACCGGGCTGACCGGACGCAAGATCATCGTCGACACCTACGGGGGTTACGCCCGCCACGGGGGCGGGGCCTTCTCGGGCAAAGACGCCACCAAGGTCGATCGCTCCGCCGCCTACGCGGCTCGCTGGGCGGCGAAGAACCTGGTCGCCGCGGGTGTCGCCGAACGTCTCGAGATCCAGCTGGCCTACGCCATCGGCAAACCGGAGCCGTTCTCGATACACGTCGAGACCTTCGGCACCGAGCAGGTGGATCCGGCGAAGATCGAAGATGTGGTTTTGGAGGTGTTCGACTTTCGTCCCGCCGCGATCATCGAGCATCTCGACCTCACCCGGCCCGTCTTCTCCGCAACGGCCGCCTATGGGCACTTCGGCCGTCCCGAGTTCGCCTGGGAGCAACTGGACCGCGTGGACGACATCAAGGCTGCCGCGGGGGTGTGAACTCCGCGGTACGTGTCGTCCCCGACGTCGCCTCCTTCTCCGTCGACGACGGCTTCTGGTACTCCGTCCCCGAGCATCTCGCACCCGACATCCACATCGGTTCGATCGTCCGGGTCCCACTCTCGGGACGACGAGTCCGGGGTTGGGTCGTGGAGATGGCTGCCGACAGGGAGGGCGAGCTCAAAGATGTCGCCGGCATCTCCGGGTCGGTTCCGGTCGTCGATCCGAACCTCCTCCAGGGCCTGG
This sequence comes from uncultured Acidimicrobiaceae bacterium, assembly GCA_964653975.1. Taxonomy (GTDB): domain Bacteria; phylum Actinomycetota; class Acidimicrobiia; order Spongiisociales; family ZC4RG35; genus JANQRA01. The sequence goes on along the minus strand of CAZZIG010000128.1, from coordinate 14,394 downwards.
TGTGGACCGCCCGGCACTACGTTGCCCCTGTCTCGACACTCCTCAGCCGGGCTAGCCCTCCCAATCTGCCCCGTTCGATCCCCGTTGGCACGACCCCGCCGGAGAACGGGGGCTCTCCCGACCGTCATCCCCTCGACACCGTGGTCGCCAAGACCGTGTCTGGTCAGAGGACACCGGTCGCGGCGATCGTCGGGAACTGGCGTCATCTCGGCTGGCTCCGGTCTGTCGGCCCCGTGCTCCATTCGGGGTCTTCGGTGTTGGTGGTCGCCGCATCCGCGGCCGAGGTGGAACAGCTCGGTGCCGAGGCCAGCCGCATCTGGCGTGACCTGGTGGTTGCCGTGACCGGGGAGGACGACAAGAGCGACACCACGGCGTGGGAGAGAGCACAATCGCCCCCTCGTCTCGTCATTGGCACCCCGAAGACCTCGACCTGGCAGATCGCCAACCTGGGTCTTGGCCTCGTCCTCGAGGAAGGGCGACGGGCCATGAAGGACCGTCAGACACCAACGATCCACGTCCGTGAGGTGATGAGGACCAGGAGCCGGCTGGAGAGCTTCAACCTGGTCTTCTACGGGCCCACCCCGAGCGTCGAGGTGCTATCGGCCGGAGCGGAATTGCTCCACGAAGCGAACCGCGCCTGGCCCCTGGTCGAGGTGGTGGACAGGTCGTCCGACATGCCCGGCGCCGGCTTTCTCTCAGATCGGGTCATCTCCGCGCTCGGTGTCACCGCAAAGTCCGGCGAGAGAGGCTTTGTCTTCACCCATCGACGGACCGGTTTCGCCTCGATGCGCTGCGCCAGTTGTCGGGCCCTGCGGACCTGTGCCAACTGCGGGCGACGTCTGGGCAGGGTGCAGAACTGCCCCCACTGCGACGCCGGGGTCGGGCCCTGTCAGAACTGCGGCGGTTCCGAGTTCGAGGAGTTGGGGACGGTGCCGGAGCGGTTGGTCGCCGAGATCAACCGCAAGGTCGGCAGGGGCGCAGCCGCAGTCCACCCGGGCGAGGCCGGAATCACCGTCGGCACCGAGCGTGACCTCGCCGGGTTGTCCCAGGTGTCACTCGCTGTGGCCAGCGATGTCGACGGGATGTTGATGGGACTCAGCTACCGCACCACCGAGGAGGCACTGCGACAACTCGCCAGGCTCGCCCTCGCCGTGCGGGACGGGTCGGGTCATCGTCTGATGGTCCAAACCGCACGACCCGATTCGCTCCTGATCACGACGTTGCGCCGCGGCGACCCGATTCCGTATCTGGAACGCATCCTGGTGGAGCGGGCCCGGGAGGGCCTGCCCCCGGCCACCGAGATGATCGCCGTCGAGATCAGAGGAGAGGTCGACCCCTCCCTGGGGAGTGAGCTGAAGGACCTGAGCGGCGTCTCTGCGATGGGCCCGATCGACATCGCCGACGGGAGACGCTGGCTGCTCACCGGCAGGCTGGGAGAGGCCCGTCTGGAGCTGTGCCCCCTGGTCGGGCGTTGGCGCGATCGTGGCGCCACGGTCAGAGTCGACGTCGACCCGATCGACCTCTGACCGTTTTCCTCAGGAAGTACGACCCGGATGTGGGTCCACATTTCTCGAGGCGGTGGGACCCGGATACGGGTCCCACTTCCTGAGGAAAGGGGGGTGCGCAGACCGCACGTCGGCGCGGGTCGTAGGGTCGGTTGGGTGAGTAGGGAAGACAGGGACGCGTGGGACCGAAAGCACCGCCGCAGCATGCCCGCCCCGGTCATCCAGCCACCACCACCTCCGCCCCTGTTCGCACACGTGGAGAGGGAGTTCCCACGGACAGGCGCGGCACTCGAGATCGCCTGTGGGCGGGGTGAAGGAGCAGTCTGGTTGGCGAGCCGGGGTCTCGACTACCTGGGGGTGGACGTCTCACCGGTGGCGATCGACGCGGCGCAGAGGCTCGTCGATGCCTATCGGTTGGGTGGGCGTTGCACGCTCGACCTGTGGGATCTGGACGACGGGCTCCCGCCTGGTGGCCCCGTCGATCTCCTCTTCTGCCACATGTTCCGGGACCCCCACCTCTACCAGGAGATGGTGGACCGGGTCGCCCCCGGCGGCTTGGTCGCGGTGGCAGTGCTCAGCGAAGTCGGCGGCCGATCCGGTGAGCACCGGGCCGAAGCTGGGGAGTTGCGGAGAGCCTTCGAGGGTCTCGAGACACTGGACGAGGGTGAGGGTGATGGAGTGGCGCGGATCCTGGCTCGAAAGGTTTCCCGACAGTCTTTGGCTTGATCGTGCCCGGGATCGCCCACTGGGTGGGCGGTGCGACAACGACAGGGGCACGTGTCGGCCACGACCTGAAAGCCGACGTCTCCATCTACCCTGTCCCGCCCCATGGCCATCTACCCGATCAGACGCTTCGGTGATCCCGTCCTCCGAATGGAGACCAAACCCATCAGCGAGATCGACACCGCAGTGCATGCCCTGGCCAGGGACATGATAGAGACCATGTACGACGCCCCCGGGGTCGGTCTAGCCGCCAACCAGATCGGGATCGCCCGCCGCATCGCAGTGTTCGACGCCAACGACGATCTTGGCCCGCGAGTCATGATCAACCCCGAGTTGGTGGAGACCGCTGGTGAGATCGAGATGGACGAGGGCTGTCTCTCGATCCCCGGCCACTGGTGGGAGATCACCCGCCCCGCCTTCGCCCGGGTCAAGGCACGCGACCTGGACGGCGACGAGGTCGAGTATGCAGGGGATGGGCTGATAGGGAGGGTGCTCCAACACGAGGTCGCCCATCTGGACGGCGGTCTGCTCATCGACGTGTTGCCCAAGCGGGTCAGGAAGAAGGCGCTGAAAGACCTGCGCGAAGAGGCTCTGGGGCTCGACTGATGGCTCGGGTGGTGTTCCTCGGGACCCCGGAGGCGGCGATACCCACCCTGGAGAGTCTCGTCGAGCACCATGACGTCGCCCTCGTTATCACCCAACCAGACAGACCGAGGGGACGGTCCCGAAAGCCGATGCCGCCTCCCGTAGGGGAACGCGCAGCCTCGTGGGGTCTCGAAGTGGCCCAACCCGGATCCCGGGTGGGACTGGAGGAGGTGATCGGAGAGCACGGACCATTCGATGTGGGTGTGGTCGTCGCCTACGGGCGAATTCTCCCACCCCCGGTACTCGACGCTCCCGAGCACGGCATGCTCAACGTCCATTTCAGCTTGCTGCCCCGCTGGCGCGGCGCCGCCCCGGTGGCGAGAGCCCTCATGGCCGGCGACCCGATGACCGGGGTGACCATCATGAAGCTCGACGAAGGGTTGGACACCGGGCCCATCGTGACCGCCCAGGCGATCGACATCCCCGATCACCTCAACGCAGGCGAGCTGACGGCGACCCTGGCCGATACGGGCGCGCAACTCCTCGTCACGACCTTGCCCGCCTACCTGAGGGGCGAACTGGAGCCTGTCGCGCAGACAGACGAGGGTGCCACCTACGCCGACAAGATCGAAGCCGGTGACCGCTCGATCGACCCCCGTGGCGACCCGGCCGCCGTCGTGGCACAGGTACGTGGTCTCGCCCCGTCGCCAGGAGCGACACTCGAGATCGACGGAGAGCCACACAAGATCCTCGACGCCAGGTCCAGTGACGAACCAGTGACCCCGGGCACCTGGGACAAGCGGGAGGGTCGTCCCATCGTCGGCCTGGCGAACGGGTCGATCGAGCTGATCACGCTGCAACCACCCGGCAAGAATCCGCTGCAAGGCGTCGATTGGGCCAATGGGCGACAACGCGATGGTGGCCGGGTCTCGTGAGACCATAGACTCGGGGCATGGCAGTCAAGATCGCACCCTCCTTGCTGGCGGCCGATTTCGCCCGTCTCGCGGACGACGTCCAACGGGTCGCCCCGGTAGTCGACTGGCTCCACCTCGACGTCATGGACGGGCATTTCGTCCCGAATATCTCCTTCGGGATCCCGGTCATCGAATCTCTGCGTGGTGTCACCGACCTCTACTTCGACTGCCACATCATGACCACCAATCCCGACGCCTATCTACCCGAATTGGCGAAGGCGGGCGTGAATCTGGTCAGCGTCCACATCGAGGCGGTGCCCAACCCGGTTCGGGCCATGGCCAGGGCACGGGAGAACGGTCTCGACTTCGGGCTCGTGCTCAACCCCGGCACACCGTTCGCAGCCGTGGCACCATACGTCGGCCAATGTGACCTCATAGTGGTGATGTCGGTCGAGCCGGGCTACGGCGGACAGACCTTCATCCCCGAGGTGCTCCCCAAGATCGAATCGGCCAGAGAATGGGTTGAGTCGCATGAATTGAGCGCCGATATTCAGGTCGACGGCGGAATCACGCCAGACAACGCCGGAACGGTCATATCCGCGGGTGCGACGGTGCTCGTGGCGGGTACGGCAGTCTTCCGGTCGGAGGATCCGCCAGCAGCTGTGCAAGCTTTGAGAAGGACAACGAGAACAGATGAGTGAACGAGTTCTGGTCGCAGACGACGATCCAGACATTCTCACTGTGGTCAAGGTGAACCTCGAGCTCGACGGGTTCGAAGTGGAGACCGCAGTCGACGGTGAAGATGCCCTGCAAAAGGCCACCTCCAACCCGCCCAATGTCATCATCCTCGACATCATGATGCCGCGGATGGACGGTCTCACCGCACTGCACCGTCTGCGCAGCCAGGCGACCACCGCCAGCATCCCGATAATCCTCCTCACCGCACGAGGTCTACCCGAAGACCGGGTACGAGGTCTCGAATTGGGGGCCGACGACTACATCACCAAGCCCTTCGACATCACCGAGCTCGCTGCCCGGATCCGGGCGGTGCTGCGCCGAACACAGGCCGCCAGGGACCTGTCTCCGCTCACGGGGTTGCCCGGCAACTTCAAGATCACGGCCGAGATCGAGGTCTCCATCAAAGAGAGACGCGAGTTCGCGCTCATCCACGGCGATCTCGACAACTTCAAGGCGTTCAACGACCACTACGGCTTCATGCGGGGCGACGAGGTCATCAGGTTCTGCGGAGACTGTTTCACCGAGGCGGCCTCCAACCTGGGGATCGAGGGCGCTTTCGTGGGTCACATCGGGGGCGACGACTTCGTCGCGATGATCCCTCCTTCGGTGGCGGAATCGTTCTGCAAGGAGGTCATCGAGCGGTTCGACGACGGGATCCTCGATCTCTACGACACCGCGGACGCCCTCCGCGGCTACATCGAGGTGATCGATCGCCGAGGCGAACGCTATGCCTTCCCTGTGGTCTCGCTATCACTCGGTGTAGCGTCCACCGACGTGCGAGAAATCGGGACGCAATGGGAGGCGTCGGCGATAGCGGTCGAGATGAAAGAGTTCGCCAAGAAACAGCCGGGCTCCACCTACCGCATCGATCGACGTACCGCGTAGTTGGCGGTCGACGACCGCCTGATGCAACGCGCCATCGAGTTGGCGCGAGAGTGGCCCCACACCCACCCCAACCCCAGGGTGGGAACGGTGGTCACCGACATCTCCGGAGACGTCGTCGGTGAAGGCTGGCACCGTGGCCCCGGCACCGACCACGCCGAAGCGATGGCTCTCGCCGCGGCCGGCGATGCCGCACGTGGCGGCACCGCCTACGTCACATTGGAGCCCTGCACCCATCACGGACGGACCCCGCCTTGCGCCGACGCCCTCGTCGAGGCCGGTTTGGCCAGGGTGGTCGTGTCTGTCATCGACCCGGACTCCCGCGTAGCCGGCTCCGGAGTCGCCCGTCTCGGAGATGCCGGCATCGAGGTCGTGACCGGGGTGTTCGAAGACGAGGCCCGCGCACTCGACCCGGCCTACTTCCACCACCGTGAAACCGGCCTTCCCCTGGTGACCGTCAAGTGGGCCATGACCCTCGACGGCTCGGTCGCTGCTGCCGACGGAAGCTCCCGGTGGATTACGGGAGAGGAGGCGCGTGCCCATGCCCATCGTCTCCGCGCAACGGTCGACGGTGTCGTCATCGCCGCAGGAACCCTCCGGGAGGACGACCCCCGTCTCGACGTCAGGATCGAGGGGTACGAAGGACCCCAGCCCCGGCCGGTGATCATCGCCGGCAAGACACCGCTTCCGTCCCGCGCCAGGATCTGGCGCGGTGACCCTGTCGTCGTGTCCACTTTCAACCGCGATGTCCCGTCGGGGGAGGTCATCGTGGTCGAAGCGTTTGGAGAGCACCCCGAACCGGTAGCCACGTGTCGCGCCCTCGCGGACCGTGGGCTGCTCCACCTCCTCCTCGAAGGCGGACCGACCCTCGCCCGTGCCTGGTGGGGCGCAAACGTGATAGCCGACGGTGTCGTCTACATCGGGTCGCGCATCGGCGGCGGCACCGGGCGGTCACCCCTGGCAGGGGTGTTCGCGTCGATGTCGGACGTCACCGACGTGGAATTCATGACGACCGCCGACGTTGGAAGTGACGCCGTTATTACCTTCCGTAAGCAGAGGAGCTGATGTTCACCGGGATCGTGGAACAGATCGGTACGGTCGAAGAAGTCACCGACAACGCGGTGGGACGCCGGATGGTGCTCTCCGCCCCGGGAATCGGTGACCTCCCTGTTGGGGCCTCCATCGCAGTCAACGGGGTGTGCCTCACCGCGGTCGAGACCGGTGACGACACGATCGCTGTGGACGTCGTCCCCGAGACGATGCAACGATCCAACCTGGGGTCGCTCCTACGGGAGAATCAGGTCAACCTGGAGCTGCCCATGCCGGCTTCCGGTCGGTTCGACGGGCACATCGTCCAGGGCCACGTGGACGGTCTGGGGACGATCGTGGCGGTGGACCGAAACGAGGACGGGGGAGTGGTCATGACGGTGGACACACCGGAGAGCCTCCGTCGCTACCTGGTGGAGAAGGGATCCGTCACGATCGATGGCGTGAGCCTGACGGTGGCGTCGCTGACCGAGACGGGATTTCGCGTCGCCTTGATACCCCACACCCTCGACATCACGACATTGGGGTTGCGCAACCCGGGGGACACGGTCAATCTGGAGATGGACGTCCTCGCGAAATACGTGGAGCGACTCCTGAAAGTAGACGAATGAGCTTCGCCCCGATCGAAGACATCATCGACGCCATAAAACGCGGCGAGATGGTGATCATGGTCGACGACGCCGACCGTGAGAACGAGGGCGATCTCATCATCGCGGCCGAAGACGCCACCCCCGACAACGTCGGGTTCATGCTTCGCTACACGAGCGGGATCATCTGCATGCCGATAGTCGGCGAACGTCTCGACGAGTTGGAACTGCCGATGATGGTGACCAGGAACACAGATATTCGCCGCACTGCGTTCACGGTTTCGATCGACGCCGCCTCGGGGACCACGACCGGCATATCGGCAGCCGACCGGTGTCGCACCATCCACGCCGTCATCGACCCGAACACCACTCCGTCGGATCTCGCCCGACCCGGCCACATGTACCCGCTCCGTTACGAGCCAGGTGGCGTACTCAAGCGCGCCGGCCATACCGAGGCTGCCGTCGACCTGGCCACCCTGGCCGGGAAGTACCCGGCCGCGGTGCTGGCCGAAGTCATGAACGACGACGGCACGGTGGCCAAACTCGGAGACCTGGAGCGATTCGCCAAGGAGCACGGTCTCTTGATCGGTACGATCGCCGAACTGATCGCCCACCGTCGTCGCGAGGAGAAGCTGGTCAAGCGGGTGGTGGAGGCCCGGGTTCCAACCAAGTATGGGATCTTCAAGGCCATTGGCTACGACTCATTGCACGACGGCCATCATCAGGTGGCCTTGGTGATGGGCGACCTCGGCGATGGCGAAGGCGTCCTCACCCGGGTCCACTCTGAGTGTCTCACCGGAGACGTCTTCGCCAGCATTCGCTGCGACTGTGGCGAACAGCTCGAGTGGGCGCTGAAGAGCATCGCCGAAGAGGGCCGCGGGGTGGTGTTGTATCTGCGTGGCCACGAGGGGAGGGGGATCGGCCTCCTCCACAAGCTCTCCGCCTACAACCTCCAGGACGACGGCCTGGACACGGTCGACGCCAATGTCTACCTGGGGTTTCCGCCCGACCTCCGCGACTACGGAGTGGGCTCGCAGATCCTCTACGACCTCGGTGTGCGCTCGATGCGTCTGATGACCAACAACCCATCCAAGCGCGCCGGCATCGAGGGGTATGGGCTGTCCATCTTGGAGAGGGTGCCAATCCCCTCGGTCGCCAATGACGAGAACCGGGCGTATCTGACCACCAAGTTGCAGCGCATGGGCCACGAGCTCGACCTCGGCGAGGAAGAGTGATCAGAGACGTCTCGGGATCAGATGACGGAAGCGGTCTCCATATCGGTATCGCCGCGGCCCGATGGAACCAGGCGGTCACCGACCGGCTGGTCGACGGGGCGGTGAGCCGGCTTCGGGAGTTGGGTGTGGACGAGATCACGGTGCTGCGCGTCCCGGGTGCGCTCGAGCTGCCTCTGGCTGCGCAGAAACTCGCAGAGGCGGGCTGTGACGGCGTCGTTGCAATCGGAACCGTGGTCAAGGGAGAGACCGACCACTACGACATCGTCGTCAGAGAGTCGTCACACGGTGTGACCATGGTGGCTTTGCAGACCGGGGTTCCGGTCGCCAATGCCATCCTGGCGGTTCGCGACTACGAGTTGGCCGTGGACCGTGCCGGATCGGGTGAAGCCAACAAGGGCGTCGAAGCCGCCGATGCCGCGGTGGCCACAGCCCGCGCCTTCCGGGAACTGGGGCAGTCCTGAGCCGTCCGGTCTTGGATGAGCGACGGGCACTGGTACCCTATGGTGTACAACCGATCAGTAAGAGCGGAGGTTGCTGCCTCCCCACCCGGCCGTGCCGGGCTCAGCGAGCCAGTGTTACGAGCCGAGGTCGTAGACCACGAGTACTGGTTCGTGCATGGCAGCAGGTCCCGCCCTGCTGCTTTTTCATGTCCCATTTGGCCGTAAACGCGGCGCCGGGGCGTGAGGTTGTCGACGAGAACGCAGAGACGACTGCAACCCAACAGGAGGTAACAGCATCAACGAGCTTCGCGTGAATGGAGCGATCCGGGCCAAGGAGGTCCGGGTGGTCGCACCGGACGGAGAGCAGATCGGTGTGAAGAAACTCAACGAGGCACTCTGGCTGGCAGAGCAACTCGACCTGGACCTGGTCGAGGTGGCTCCCAACGCCAAACCGCCGGTTTGCCGACTCATGGACTACGGACGGTACAAATACGAACAATCCGTGAAGGAACGTGAGGCTCGCAAGAAGCAGACACGGACCTCTGTCAAAGAGCTCCGGATGAGGGTCCGGATCGGAGAGCACGACTTCGACATCACTCGTCGCAAGACACAGGACTTCCTGGCAGACCACGACAAGGTGAAGGTCACGATCCGATTCCGCGGCAGAGAGCGAGACCGCCCCGAGTTCGGACGCGAGCTCATGGAGCAGTTGGCCGAGGAGGTCTCCGAGTACGGAGTCGTCGAACAGGCTCCGAAGCTCGAGGGGGGTTCGATGACGATGGTGCTGGCGCCGGTGAGACAGTCGAAAGGCTCTGGCGGGGGACAACACAAGGACGAAGAAGAGTAAGGAGGACCCTGTGCCGAAGATGAAGACACACAGTGGCGCCAAGAAGCGGATAAAGGTCACCGGCTCGGGCAAGCTGATGCGCCGGCAGTCCGGCCGCAGTCATCTCAAGCTCGCCAAGGGCAAGGACACATTCCGACGCCGCAAGGGTCTCGAAGAGCTGGCCCCGGGCGACGAGAAGATCATCAAGAAGCAGCTCGGTCGTTGAGGAGGATCGAACATGGCACGTGTCAAGCGAGCGGTTCACGCGAAGAAGTCGCACAAGAAGGTCCTCGAACGGGCAAAGGGCTACAAGGGAGCGCGTAGCCGGAGATTCAAGACCGCCAACGAGCAGGTCATGCATGCGATGCAGGACTCGTATCGCGATCGCCGCGCCCGCAAACGCGAGTTCCGCAAGCTGTGGATCTCCCGCATCAACGCCGCCGCCCGCCAGAACGGCACCACCTACAGCCAGTTCATCGCCGGGCTCAAAGCGGCCGAGGTAGAGGTGGACCGGAAGATGCTGGCCGACATGGCGGTGAGAGATCCCGACGCCTTCGCCCAGCTGGTAGAGGTAGCCAAGGGCAACTGACGAGCCCAAGGCCAGATCCGGAGGAGCCGGTCCGCACCCATCGCGCCCGGAGCGTGGTGGAGGCGGCCCGGCTCCATCGCGCCCGGGAGCGTCGCCAACGCGGTCTGACCCTGGTCGAGGGTCCCGACCTCCTCGCTGACGTCATCGCGGCTGGGGGAAACGTCCGGGAGACGTTCTCGCTGGAAGCGACGGGCGACGGTGTCGTCCCCGTTGACCAACGCGCTCTCGAACGGCTCGCCGGCACCAAGACCCCCCGAGGGCCTGTCGCCGTCGTCGAGATTCCCACCGAGTCTCTCGCCCCGTCCCGCAACCTCTTGGTCTCGGTTGGTGTCTCCGACCCCGGCAACGTCGGAACCATGATCCGCACCGCGGCCGCGTTCGGCTGGGGGTTCGCCCACATGGGAGGTTCCGCCGATCCGTGGGCTCCCAAGACGATTCGGGCCGGTGCCGCCGGTCAGTTCCAGACTGCTGTTGGCAGAGTCGAATCCCTCGCCGAGCTGAGCGAGTGGACACTCGTCGCCACCGTGGTGGATGGTGGCGACGTGATCGAGTCCGTCACCGAACGTCCTGTGGCTCTGCTCATCGGCGAGGAAGCCCACGGGCTCGAAGATCGGATGCTCGAAGCCTCGGCCCACCGTGTCAGTATCCCGACACCGGGGCCGACCGAGAGCCTGAACGCTGCGGTCGCTGCCGGAATAGCGGTTTACGAGCTGTCTAAAGGGTTCGGGTCAACCTGACCCCGCTGTCTAACCTGCCGCCGGACATGGACCCAATCACCACCCTGGACCGGGCGATGGCCGAAGCACCGGCCGAGATCGCCGCCGTCTCCACTCTGGAGCAGCTCGAGGAGGTCGAGGCACACCTGCTGGGAAAGGACTCTTCGGTGGGGACCGTGCGTCGCACGATGGGCCAGCTGACCGACGACCTGAAACCCAACGTGGGAGCGAAGCTGAACGAGGCGAACCGGTTGATCGGAGACCTTCTCTCCACCCGGCGCACCGAGTTGGAGGAGCTCGAAGAGCAGAGACGTCTCCGCGAAGAGTCGATCGACGTGACATTGGAGTCGGTGAGGTTCCCTTCCGGGACCCTCCATCTCGTCCAGCAGACGATCGACGAGATAGTCGACATCTTCGTCGGCCTCGGCTACCAGGTGGTCGGAGGGCCGGAGGCCGAGCTCGCCTACTACAACTTCGACGCCCTCAACACACCTCCGACCCATCCCTCGCGATGGGAGAGCGACACCATGTACCTCGATTGGGGGCCGCCCGAAGACGAGCTGCTCCTGCGCACTCACACCTCGCCGGTGCAGGCTCGGTGGATGGAGACACATGAGCCTCCGGTCTACGTGGTGGTGCCCGGACGCTGCTACCGCAAAGACACCATCGACGCCACCCATCTCCCTGTCTTCTATCAGATCGAAGGTCTTGCCGTCGACGAGAACATCCAGTTCAGCGATCTCAAGGGGACCCTCCTCCATTTCGCCCGCGAGTTCTTCGGGCCCAAGAGCGAGGTCCGGCTCCGCCCCCACTTCTTCCCGTTCACCGAGCCGAGCGCCGAGCTCGACGTGTCCTGCTTCAACTGTGACGGCGGTGAGCCCGGCTGCCGCGTGTGTGGCGGCGCCGGCTGGCTGGAGCTCTTGGGGTGCGGCATGGTGGACCCATTCGTCCTCGAAGCAGCCGGATACGACCCTGCCCGGGTGAGCGGGTTCGCTTTCGGTCTCGGCCCCGAACGGGTCGCCATGGCCCGACATGGCATCGACTCGCTCCGCCATTTCATCGAGAACGACATTCGCTTTCTCAGGCAGTTCTGATGAAGGTCTCACTCGCCTGGTTGAAAGAGTTCATCGAATTGCCGACCACAGACGTCGCAGAGCTGTCCTACGCCCTCGACATGCTGGGTCATACCGTTGAGGGGGTGGAACGGCACGACGTCGCCTGGTCAGATGTATACGTCGGCGAGGTACTCGACATCGCCCCCCATCCCGACGCCGACAAGGTACGGGTCTGCCAGGTGGACAGTGGCACCGGATCGACCCAGATCATCTGTGGAGCCTGGAACTTCGAGAAAGGGGCCACGGTAACCGTCGCCCGACCGGGTGCGGTGTTGCCCGGGGGCTTCGAGATCGGCCGGCGCACCATCAGAGGGGTGGAGTCCAACGGCATGATTTGTTCCGAGAAGGAGCTCGGCATCGGTGAGGACCACGCCGGCATCCTCGTGCTCGACAGGGGCCCTTCGATCGGCACCGAGTTCGCCGATCTCGTCGAGTTGCCCGACGTCGTCTTCGACATCGAGATCACCACCAACCGACCCGATGCGCTCTCCATGCTGGGCATAGCCCGCGATCTGGGGGCGTGGTTCGAAGTCGAGGCGCGGGTGCCCGATTTGGAGATGACGACAGTCCCCGGATCGACCCCGATCAGTGTGCAGATCGCCGACCCGACGGGCTGTCGACGATTCACCGCCCGGGAGATCCGGGGTGTCACGGTGGCGCAGGCACCACTCGCCATACGGCATCGTCTCCACAAGATCGGGGTCCGTTCGGTGTCCAACGTGGTCGATGTGACCAACTACGTGATGTTCGAGCTCGGTCATCCCCTGCACGCGTTCGACGCCGACACCATCGTCGGGGACCGTCTCGTCGTGAAGCGAGCAGCAAAAGGTGAGACCCTCGAGACCCTGGATCATGTCACCCGGGACCTCTCGACCGACGATCTCATCATCTACGACGACGCCGGGCCCACGTCGATGTCCGGGACGATGGGCGGAGCCCGGAGTGAGGTGTCCGAGACGACTGACCGGGTGATCATGGAGGCCGCATCATGGGATCCGCCAACGATCATGCACATGTGGCGGCGCCACGACCTCCGTTCCGAAGCCGCCACCCGCTTCGAGCGGGGGGTCGACCCCGCACTCGCTGACATCGCCAACCAGAGGGCTGCCGAGATGGTGCGGCGGATCGCCGGTGGCGAGATCCTCGAGGGCGCCGTCGACGAGGTGGCCGTCCGGATCGACCCATGGGATGTGGAACTGGGTGTCGAAGAGGTGACCCGCCTCCTCGGGCCGGGATTCGACTCCGACGGCATCAAAGCGATCCTGGGTCGTCTGGGAATGACGATCACGGGGTCGGACCCGATTACTGTCACCGTCCCCACCTACCGGCCGGACCTCACGCGCCCGGCCGACCTCGTCGAGGAGGTGGCGAGAGTCCACGGCTATGACAAGTTCGACGCCACCGTCCCCACCGGCCCCGCCGGTGGCCTCAGCCCGCAACAGTACCGGCAACGGGTGCTGAGCTCGACTCTCACCGGCGTCGGCATGACCCAGGCGATCAACCTCCCTTTCGTCAGCATCGAGGACCTCCTCTCGCTCGGCATGGAGACCGACGGCTCCGACCTGCTCACGGTGAAGAACCCTCTGCGAGAGGAGGAGAGCAAGCTGCGTCCCACGCTCCTGCCGGGACTGCTCAACGACCTGAGATACAACCAATCGCACGGCAGCACCTCGGTGGCTCTCTTCGAGTACGGGAAGGTCTTCTCGGCCGAACCCGACCCGGCCGACGCCCGTCTGCCCCTCCAATACGATCGGATTGCCTGGGCGGTGGTGGGCGATGTCGGCATCAGGGGGTTGACGGGCACCGAGCTTCGTGCCGATGGCCAGGTCTCGCTGGCGATCTGGCGTCGTCTCGCCGACGCCCTGGGGATCGAGGCCGAGGTGGCGAAGACTGCTCATCTGGCCTTTCACCCCGGTCGCACCGCCGAAGTAGTCATCGACGGCCGGGGCATCGGCCACGTCGGTGAGCTCGCTCCGCAGGTGGCACGCGCCTTCGAGATAGAAGGTCGGGTGGCAGTCGCCGAGCTCGATCTCGCTCCGATCCTGGAACCGGTTCCACCCCGATTGGCTGCGGCCCCATCGATCTTCCCCCACGTCGACTTCGATCTCAGTTTCCTGCTCGGACCCGAAGTGACCGCGGCGAGGTTGTTGAGGGTGACCACTTCTGCCGCAGGCGACCTGGTCGAGGAGGCACGTGTCTTCGACGAGTTCACCGGACGAGGTGTGGAGGAGGGAAAGAGAGCCCTTGCCATCCGTTACCGGCTCCGGGCACCCGACCGCACCCTGGAACAGAAGGAGATCGGATCGATCCGCCAATCGATGATCGACGCCGCAGGCGAGTTGGGCGCCACGTTGCGTGGTGTGTGATGAGACGGTCGACCACGCTGGCTGATCTTCTCAGCGGTGCTCCGGAGGAGGCGGCGCCACATCTCCTCGGAGCCCACCTGGTCTCGATGGTCGACGGTCTGGAGGTGCGAGTCCGGATCGGCGAGG
>CAZZIG010000127.1:0-38860 GCA_964653975.1 uncultured Acidimicrobiaceae bacterium | reverse complement strand
CGCGAGGGTGAGGACGACGACCACCCAAGGCAGCCGGCGCGCAAGACCAGCAAGTGCTCGTACGATTGCTTTCACGATCTACTCCTGGGGCGATGGGATTGGGTGGAGTCCGGGGAGATGATGGCTCAGGATCCCGATTCTCCAAATCGACGGGCGGCCGACGGCGCCCGGATGCCAGCAAGGATACACCTCGGGCGTCTCCACCCTGAAGCAGACAATCCGTCGGGCGTGAGAGTCGGGTCGACGACCCCGTCGGGCCGGAATGGTCAACCCGCCCGCACCTCGTCCAGCGTCTCGATGAACCGGCGGTTCTCCTCGTCGTTGCCGATCGTGACCCGGACCCAACCCCCACCCATCCCGCGGATGATGACGCCCCGGGCGGTCATGTCGGCGATGAACCGGTCCGCATCGTCGCCTAACTCGAAGAAGACGAAGTTGGTGTGGCTCTCGGCCAAGCGGATCCCGCGCTCGGAGAGAGCACCCACGATGTGGTGACGTCGCGCCTCGTTCTCGGCTCGTCTCCGCTCCAACTCGCCGGGCTGACCCAGGGAGGCGAGGGCCGCGGCCTGGGCGACCCTGTTCACGGTGAGCGGGGCTTGGACCTTCCTGAGCTCGGTCAGCAGGTCCCCGTGGGCGATCGCGTATCCGATCCGCTGCGCAGCCAGGGAGTAGATCTTGGAAAAGGTGCGCAGGACGACCACGTTGGGTCTCTCCACCGCTACCGGCACCTGGGAGCGATAGCGGGAATCGGTGACGAATTCGTGGTAGGCCTCGTCGACCACGATCAGCACCGATTCTGGCACCCGGTCGATGAACGCCTCGATCTCATCGGCGGGTCTGATGGTCCCGGTCGGATTGTTCGGATTGCACACGGCCACGACCGTGGTGCCACCGTCGATGGCGGCGAACATGGAGTCGAGGTCGAGACTGAGATCGTCGGCCAGAGGCACTTCGAAGTAATCCATGCCCGCCCATATCGCGGCGAACCGATACATGACGAAGCTCGGCCATCCGTAGACGAGGTTGGTACCAGGCCCACCGAGAGCAAGGGCGATCTCGCCGAGTAGGGCGACGCTGCCGGCTCCGAACATCAGGTTGGAGAAGTCGACTCCCATCTCGTCGGCGAGAGCGTGACCGAGATCCCAGCAGTCGTTGTCGGGGTAACGGTTGGCCATTGCCATCGCGGAGGTCGCCGCCTCGACCACTCCCGGGAAGGGGCCCTCGGGGGCTTCGTTGGCGGTCAGTTTGACGATTTCGGACGGCTCCAAGCCATGAGCGCGGGCGACGTCCTGGAGCTGACGGCCGACGCGGTAGGGCTTCAATGCGGCAATCTCGGATCGGAACCTGGGCATGATCCCGAAGATAGCTGGCTGGCCCGCACCCCAACGGCGACATATGCCAGACTCCCCCCTATGGGCCAGTTCGAGACGTTGCGGGTCATCGACGCCCGCGGAGCCCTGGTCGCGGAGGACCCGGGCCTCGATCCCGAGATCTACCAGACCATGTACCGCAACATGGTCCGTGCCCGGGCGCTGGACCGGCGCATGCTCGCCTTGCAGCGACAGGGGCGGATAGGCACCTATGCGATGCTGGAGGGGCAAGAGGCGGTCCAGATCGGCTCTGCCCTCGCCCTCGACCCCGGCGACTTCGTCTTCCCCAGCTACCGGGAGCACGGTGTCCAGGTGACTCGCGGGCTTCCCATGGAGGTTCTCCTGGCCTACTGGAAGGGTCTTCCCAACGCGGGGTGGGACATCGAGAAGTACCGCACCGGGATCGTCACCGTCCCGATCGCCAGCCAGCTCCCGCATGCGGTCGGCTACTCCTACATGACCAAGATGCGCGGTGAGGACACGGTCGCGGTCACCTATTTCGGCGATGGGGCCACATCGGAGGTCGACTTCCACTCGGGCATGAACTTCGCCGGTGTCTGGAAGACACCCACCGTGTTCATCTGCGCAAACAACCTCTACGCGATCTCCGTCCCCTACTCCAAGCAGACCGCCTCTGAAACCATCGCCCAAAAGGCCGAGGCCTACGGGTTCGAGGGTCTCCGTGTCGACGGCATGGACCCCGTTGCCGTATACCTGGCCACCAAGCTGGCGGTACGGCGAGCGAGAGACGGCAAGGGGCCGACTCTCATCGAAGCGCTCACCTATC
This sequence comes from uncultured Acidimicrobiaceae bacterium, assembly GCA_964653975.1. GTDB lineage: Bacteria > Actinomycetota > Acidimicrobiia > Spongiisociales > ZC4RG35 > JANQRA01. The sequence continues at coordinate 36,703 of CAZZIG010000127.1, read as the reverse complement.
GGTACGGGCCACATGCGACCGCTGACGACCCCACTCTCTATCGGTCCGAGGACGAGGTGGAGGAGTGGAAGCGCAAGGACCCGATAGAGCGTCTCCGCCTCTTCTTGGAGAGCCGTGGCCAGTGGGACGAGCGGGTCGGGGAGAAGGTGGCGATGGAGATCACCGACGAGGTCGACGCGGCCGTTGCCGCACTGGAAGCGGAGCCGCTGCCCGGTCGCGACGATGCGGTCCGTCATGGCTTTGCCCGCATCCCTCCCCATGTCGTCGAACAGCTGCACGGCATGCAGCGGGCGCACGGAGAGCCCGAGACCCGCTTCGACCACAGCGAGATCTGGCAAGTCGGCCACGATCAGCTTCCCGACGCGCCGACCAAACCGATGAACATGGCCGAGGCGATCAATGCCGCCCTCGACGAGGCTATGGACGCCAACGACAGTGTCGTCGTGCTGGGCGAAGACGTGGGCATCGCCGGGGGCGTCTTCAGGATCACCGAGGGCCTGCTCGCCAAGTACGGGGAGGACCGGGTGATCGACACTCCCTTGAACGAGTCGGGGATCGTGGGGACGGCGGTGGGGATGGCCCTCGCCGGCGGGCGACCCGTCGCCGAGATCCAGTTCGACGGGTTCGTCTACCCGGCTTTCGACCAGATCGTCAGCCATCTCGGAAGATTCCGCTTCCGGACGCGGGGTCTCACCTCGGTCCCCGTGGTGGTGCGTTTCCCCAACGGAGCCGGTATCGGAGCCCATGAGCACCACTGCGACTCCCCCGAGGCCTATTTCGTCCATGCCCCCGGTCTGGTCGTGGTGTGCCCGTCGACCCCCGTGGACGCCAAGGGACTGCTCGCCGCGGCCCTGGAGGGCGACGACCCGGTGATCTTCCTCGAGCCCAAGGTCCTCTACCGGGCCGGGCGCAGCGAAGTCCCTTCCGACCACTTCACCTTGCCCATCGGCCGCGCCCGGGTGCGTCAGGAGGGCACCGACCTGACCCTGGTCACCTACGGAGGCATGGTCCCGGTGGCGGCGAGGGCCGCGGAGCGATCGTCACACTCCGTGGAACTGATCGATCTGCGAACGTTGTTCCCCTGGGACCGGGAGACAGTCCTCGCCTCGGTCGCGAAGACCGGCAGATTGCTTCTCGTCCAAGAGCCACAGGGCAGTGCAGGGGTGGCCGCCGATGTGGCCGCCGTGGTCGCCGAGCAGGCCATGTACGACCTGGAGGCGCCGATCGTGCGAGTCACAGGTTTCGACATCCCCTGGCCACAGTTCGCCATCGAGAAACACGCCCTGCTCGACGTCGACCGGGTCAGCCTGGGCATCGACCAGGCGATGTCGGCTTGAGCGGACGCAGGTTGATGATTCTCCTCAGTGGGCGATCGGCCGGGAAGCCGTCCCCGTCCCGGCGACGGATTCGTTGAACTCCGACCGGCTCTGCTCTAGCTTGAGCGGTCAGTGAGCCACCTGAGACCTGAGGACCAATCTCCCAAACACACCCGTTCCGCCTGCCGGAAAGGACGCCACCTCTACGGTGAATCGCAGAACGTCGGTGGCGGGATTCGACGTCAGGTCTGCGCGTTGTGTGCCGAGGTGACCATCGATCTCACCGACGCCGAGCCTCTCTCCCAGCCTGTCGTCCGCCGCAATGGGAGAATCGGAACCCGTCCCCACGGCTCGTAAACCCGCCGTCGCCCCCTAATCTGGACGCCCGTGACTCGTGTCATCCAGGCGGCCGGCGGTCTCGTCTTCCGGATGTCCCCCAAGGGCAAGCTCAAAGTCCTCGTCGCCCACCGACCCCGATACGACGACTGGGGCCTCCCCAAGGGCAAGGCGGAGAAGGGAGAGACCCCGGCGGAGACCGCAGTGCGAGAAGTCCTCGAGGAAACGGGATTCCACTGCCGGATAGTCGCTCCGATCGGGACCACCCGCTACCGGGTGAGCAACGGGATCAAAGAGGTCGATTGGTTCGCGATGAGACCCCTCCCGGACAGCCCCGGGTTCTCCAAGAACAAGGAGGTCGACGAGATCCGCTGGGTGACCGTCAAGCAGGCCAAGACCTTGTGCGACTACGACCACGACCGGTCGTTGATCGCGGATTCGGGCCTGAAGAAGTTGTCACAGACCGGGACACTGTTCCTGCTCCGGCATGGCGCGGCCGGCGATCGGATGAAGTGGCATGGAATCGATGCGGTGCGCCCGCTGACCAAGAAGGGACGACGTCAGGCAGCTTCCATCGCCACCTACCTCCAGGACAAGGGGATCGAACGCATATACACCAGCCCCTACACCCGTTGTGTGCAGACCGTGGAGCCGCTGGCGGAGGCGGGGGCGGCCAAGGTGATCGAACACGATGCACTCGCCGAGGGTCCCGACATCGACGCCGCCTATGCCCTATGTGACGAGTTGGTCGGCTACAACGCCGTCCTCTGCAGCCATGGTGATGTCATCCCTGCGGTGATGAACCGCATGATGTGGGCCGGTCTCAGCCTGGAGTCCCGTTTCTACTGCTCGAAAGGCTCGATCTGGGAGGTCGACCTCGACGGCGGCAGGTTCACCACCGCGAGGTATGTCCCACCTCCAAACGTGTGACTCACTCCGGAGTCTGGCTGCGGAAGACGAACGCGAGACCCTCTTCGGTGTCCCGGACGTCCATGACCGTGTTCTCCAAGGGCTCGACCACACGGGGATCGAGATGGACCTCGGTGCCGGCTTGTTCGACGACCTGGTCGGTCTCCGGGACTTCGTCGACGAATTCCAGGCGAAGGGCGAGGCCCCCGGCCTGACCCTCGTCGGCGGTGAGACGAGTGCCTTGGTCTTCGGCGATGCCCTGGCTCTCACGGATGTTCTCCAGCGCGGCGGCGGCATTCTCTGACAACTGCAACATCGGTTGTCCTTTCTGTTGCTTCTGTCGTCCACCGTAGGCAGACCCGAGAGTTGTCCCGCATCGACCCTCACTCGGCGCACGCTCGGTCCGGATGTGTGCTCAGACGCTCTTGGTGCCCGCGGTCCAGTCGGCGTAGAGGGCGGCGTAGACCCCGTCACAGACCACCAGATCGCGATGATGGCCCCGTTCCACGAGCTCACCTCTGTCGAAGACCAAGACCTCGTCCGCGCTCTCTGCCGTGGAGAGACGGTGCGCGATGGTGACGGAGGTGCGCCCCCGGGTGAGCTTGTCGATGGCATGACGCAGGGCAACGTCGAGAGCGGGGTCCACCGCCGACGTGGCCTCGTCCAGGACCAGGAGGTCCGGAGCGCTGATCCAGGCGCGCACGAGGGCGACGAGTTGACGCTCGCCGGCGGAGAGATTGCCGCCCCTCTCGCCGACCTGGGTGTCCATGCCATTCGGCAGGCCCTGCAGCCACTCCCCCAACCCCAACTCGTGGAAGGCAGTCCAGACCTCGGGATCCGAGGCTTCGAGTCGGCCGTAGCGGACGTTGTTGGCGACGGTGTCGTCGAACAAGAACCCCTCCTGAGGCACGAAACCGACACGGGAGCGCAGTTCCCCAAGAGCGATCCTCTGAGCCGGCACCCCACCGATGTGGATGGCACCGGCCGTGGGATCCATGAGTCGCACCAGGAGCTTGGCGAACGTCGTCTTCCCGGACCCCGTCTCGCCCACGACCGCGACCCGGGTGCCGACCGGGATGTCCACCGTGACGTCCCGCAGCACCTCCTCGCCGTTCGGATAGAAGTAGCGCACGTGATCGAAACGGGCGCTGAGACCGCCAGGGCGAAGAGACTCGGGGTCCTCAGGCTCGACTATGTCTTCCTCACCGTCCAGCACATCGACGACACGACGCAACCCGGATGCAGCCGACTGGGCGAACTCGAGGGTCTCCACGAGGATCTGCAGCGGCTCGATCAGCAGATTCGTGAGCAGGAGGAAGGCGACGAGTGTCCCGGCGCTGGTCTCCAACTGGATCCCGATGAAGATCCCGACCACCACGAGCACTGCCGTGAGGAGTCCGGCGAATATCTCCGCGGTCGAGAACAGCATGTTGCCGAAACGCGCCGTCCTGAACTCCACCTGGAACCTGCTCTCCAGGGCGGCGGCTACCTTCTTCTTGGTGCTCTCCTCGGTCCCATAGGCCCTCACCACCGGAATTGCGGTGATCGACTCGCTGAGCACCCCTAACGAGGCGCCGACCTCCCGGCGAACCGCGTCGTAGTTGCGGGCCAGGATGCGCTGGAACCATCTCATCATGAAGAGGTAGATGAGGACACCGACCAGTGCGATGAGAGCGAGTCTCCACTCGTAGAACATCATCACGGCAGTGGCCAGCAACACCTGGCTCGAGGCGATGATCATCCCCACACCACCCCACTCCATGAACTCCTGGAGTGTCGTTATGTCCGAGGTGACCCGGGAGAGCAGGTTGCCCCGACGCTCCGACTGAACGTGCAGCACCGACTGGCCCATGATGTGGCCGAAAGTCTTGGTTCGCAGGTCGGATAGCCCCGTCGACGAGGACCTCACCAAACGGAGAAGAGAGATGCGACCGACGACCACACCCGTCACCAGTGCGACGAGGGCCACGCCGCCGGAAATGAACACCCCCCTCATGTCGACACCGGTCGGGTCGAGGATCTCCTCGTCGAGGACCTTCTGGAGGACGATCGGAGTGACGACGGTGACCGCCTGGCCGATCATGGCGAGGATCAACGTGAGCTTCAGGCCCTTCCGAAGCGAGGGCGCCTCAACCAGAGCTCTTCTGATCAGGGCCGCGGTGCCCTGACGCTCGCTCACGACGCCTCCCTCAACCGACGTGCCTCGTCCTCGTAGGCCTGGACGAGTCGGGCGTATCCCGGCTCGGTCTCGACCAACTCGTCGTGGGTGCCATGAGCGAGGATTCGCTTGTTGTCCACGAAGACGACCTCGTCGGCCAGGAGGATCGACGACGGCCGGTAGGCGACGACGACGATCGTCGAAGGAAGATCGGCGCTCTTCAGTGAACGGAGTATCTCCGCCTCCACGGAGGGATCGACCGCCGACGTGGCATCGTCGAGGATGAGCAGCCTCGGCTTGCGAATGAGGGCGCGGGCCAGGGCGAGACGCTGGCGCTGGCCACCGGAGAGAGTCGTGCCCCTTTCTCCCAACTGGGTCTCGGGGCCGTCGGGCAACTCGTCCACGAATCCCGTCGCTCCTGCCAGCCGGAGGGCTGCACGCACATCGTGGTCGTCGTAGTCGCCGTCGAGTGTCAGGTTCTCTCGCACCGATGCGTCGAACAGAAAGGCGTTCTGGGAGACATAGGCAACCTCCTTGGACAGCTCGGAGCGGGCGAACTGACGTAGATCCCGGCCGGCGAGACGGATCGATCCCGAGTCCGGGTCCCAGAGACGGGCGAGCAAGAGCCCCAGCGTCGATTTACCCGAGCCCGTGGGCCCGACCACCGCAAGGGTCGTCCCCGCCTTCAGGTCCAGGTTGAGATCGCTGAGCACCGGCTCCTCGTCGTAGGAGAAGCCCACGGTCTCGCCGGTCACAGGTGCCGCCCCGGTGTCGGCCGACGCCCTGGTCTCACCCCAGGAGACATGGTCGTCCGCGCTCAACACACCTTCGACCCTTCGCCAGCCGGCGAGACTTCCGGCGAGATCCCACAAGACGAAACCGACGAGCTGAATCGGGAAGGCGAGCAGTGTGAGGAGGTAGGTCACCGTGACCAGATCACCGGCCGACACGGCACCGGCGGTCACCCGGGAAGCCCCCACCACCAAGAGCACGATGATCAGGATCTGCGGCAGAGACCGCATGATCACCTGATAGTTGGTCCAGGTGGACAGGACCTCGACCAGACGGTCCCGGAGGGTGTCACTGGCATCGCCGAACTTCTCCGAGACGTACTGCTCCCGTCCGAGGGCCTTGACGGTGAGTGCCCCGTCGAAGCTCTCGTGGGCGATCGAGGAGATCCGCCCCCGCTCCCTCTGGACGTTCTCCCACATGCCGAAAGTGACCCAGCTGCCGTGCACGTCGATGGCGATGGCCACGGTCAGACCGATCACCGCGCCTACCCCGAGCCAGGGGTCGATCGAGGTCACGAGCACGACTGTCCCCACCAGGAGCAACGACACCCCGGTGGCAAATGGCAGTGGCCCGAGGACCCCGGTGCCCTGGTCGGTGTCGGCGTCCGCAACCGCGAGCAAGTCCCCGATCGCCTGCCGGTTGAACCAGGACATCTCCAGGGTGAGCTGGTGGGCCAGCAGTCGGTTGCGGATGTCGCGGCGTGTCGCCCCGATGAGGTAGGCGGCGCCGGTCCTCCGTACGACGATCCCGAAAGCCTTGACGATGGCGACCCCGGTGATGACCAGTGCCGCGAACAGCAGCAGGTCGGGCTCCTCCCCCCGGTCGAGGATCGGGATGATCACATTGTCGGTGACCCAGCCGATCACCCATGAGGCGAGGATGATCGCCCCTGCGTATAGCGAGGATCCGGCGACGGCGATGGCGAAGGCGGTCGGATGCAACTTGATGAAGCGTCCGACGAGCTTCACACCGTCGCGAACGACGGCCCAAGGTGTCAGAGCAGACTCAGACATGGGCAACCAAACGTAGAACTTGAAGAGCGGTTCAGGTCAAGCCCGGCGTCGCATCGGGCGAGACCACATGGTACGACCTTCGACGGCGATTGCAGAGTGAATAAAAGAGGGTGCGTTCAACCCAGGCGCCAGAAATCCCCGGTGAGACCGTGGGCGGCGAAGATGGCCAACGCCTCGATGGCCGTCGCTGGCCGCCAGGCATCACTCAACCGCCCCTCGTACCAAACCCCGGACAACTCGAACATTGTCTGTGCCGGGACCGTGTAGCCGCCCTGGCTCCCGGTGCGTTGCAGCCAATCGGCGAGATCGGCCTCCGACCGGAAGCCCCTGATGTTCGCTCAGGTGAACCCGATGTCATCCCAGAACCGCCGAGCCGGCACGAGGAGATGGACGAAGCCGGGCGGTGAGACGACACCGTCGTCGACCTCCCACAAGAGGCCGTCCCCATCGTGGACCTGGCCGTCGCCGATGAGGGAGAGAATGGCCAGGCCGTCCCAAGCACAGTTGGCGTACCAGGAGCGGCTCCCGACAACAGCCCGGTAGGACGTGGCCACCCCGGAGAACGGGTGGGCCATCCATACCCTGCGTCCGTCGTCTGTGAGAACGATACGGTGATCGTCAGCCAGGGTGGAGAAGGCCGCGGCAACCTCGGCGGGGGGCCAGCCGCCGCTCTCAGCGACCGCTTCGACGTCGACCTCCCGGACGCGCTCCACCAGCAGCGCGTAGACCCGGGCACGGACCTTGGACTCGAACGGCGTCACCGCACAATTGATAGCGAACGACCGACCCCCCTCGGTGGCATTCGAGCCGGTCGAGGAGCGGGGGACGGTGGAGCCGCCGTCGGCGTCGATCCTCCGACCGAGGGCACACCACCTGGGGTGAACGAAGTGTTTGGTACCTTCAGTCCCATGGACCTGAGCAAGGGCGACCTCTATCTCGGACGACATCTCGAGACGAACGATCCGGTCTTATATCCGTCCGACTCCCTGACCACCCACGGTGTGATCGTGGGCATGACGGGCTCGGGCAAGACCGGCCTCGGGATCGGTCTCATCGAAGAGGCGCTGCTCAACGGAATCCCGTGTCTCGTGATCGACCCCAAAGGGGACATGGGGAACCTGGCCCTCAACTTCCCGGAACTGCGACCGGCCGATTTCGAGCCCTGGATCGACGAGTCCAGAGCACGTGCGGAAGGCCAATCGGTGGCGGAGGCAGCGGAGACGACCGCGGCGCTGTGGAAGAAGGGCCTGCAGGACGATGACATCGGCCCGGAGCGGATGAGCCGGCTCCGGGACACGGCGGACATCACCATCTACACACCCGGGTCCGGGGCGGGTGTCGGATTGGACGTCCTGGGCTCACTCGACGCGCCGGAACTCGACTGGTCCGCCGAGGGCGAGGTGATCAGAGACGAGATCAGCTCGTTCGTCTCCTCTCTCCTCGTCCTCGCGGGGCTCGTCTCGGACCCCGTCTCCGGCAGGGAGCACATCCTTCTGGCAACGATCATCGAGGAATTCTGGAAGAAGGGCAAAGACCTCGACCTGGCGACACTGGTCGGCCAGATCCCGAAGCCACCCTTCGCCAAGCTCGGGGTGTTCGAGGTCGACACGTTCTTCCCGGAGAGAGAACGCATGCGACTCGCCCTGGAGCTGAACGGCCTGCTCGCCTCACCGTCGTTCGCATCGTGGATGCAGGGCCAGCCGCTGGACATCGAGTCGATGATCGGCGGTGAACGACCCAAAGCGGCCATCGTCTACATGACACATCTGACCGATGAGGAGCGCCAGTTCCTGGTCACTCTCCTGCTCTCCAAGATGGTCACCTGGATCCGGACGCAGCCCGGCACGTCGCAGCTACGGGCGATGATCTACATGGACGAGGTCTTCGGATTCGCCCCACCCGTGAAGGAGCCCCCGTCGAAGAAACCCATCCTCACCATCATGAAACAAGCCCGGGCCCATGGCGTGGGAATGATCCTGTCCACTCAGAACCCGGTCGACCTCGACTACAAGGCGATGGCCAACGCCGGGACCTGGATGATCGGGAGACTGCAGACCGAGAACGACAAGAAGCGCATCCTCGAGGGGCTGGCCTCGGCCACGGGTGAGGTGGACATCGGGTTGATCGACAAACAGATATCCGACCTGGGCAAGAGGGAGTTCGTCCTCCACTCCACGAAACAGCCCGGTCCGCAGCTGTTCGGGACACGCTGGGCCATGTCTTACCTCGCCGGACCGCTGACCAGGGATCAGGTCGCCACTCTCATGGAGGACCAGCGACCCGAGCCCAACCCGCCGGACGAGGGACCCGAGCAGACAGGTCCGGGTATGGCAGGCACGGCCGACGACGCCGACCTCCCCGCTCCCGAGGTGGCCGAAGGCATCAGTGTCTCTTATCTCGACCCAGCGGCGTCATGGGCAGCGAAGGTGGGCGCCGACCCCACCGGGAGGGTGTACGAGCCTGCCGCCGCTGCAACGGTGCAACTGCTGTACGACGAGGCCAAGGCCGATCTCGATCACCGGGAGACGTACGAGGCGGTCATCTTTCCGCTCGACGGCATAGTGGATCCCGGAGACGTGATCGCCGTAGACCACGACATAAAGGACTTTCTCGACGAAGCCCCATCGGGCGCGTCGTACAGGCAACACGATGTTCCGATCCACACCAAGACCTTCTGGAAGGGGGTCGAGTCCGATCTCCGTGACCATCTTGTCGCCAATCGCCCGCTCGAAATCCGGGTCAACACCGAACTCGGGCTCTATTCCCGTGTCGACGAGTCCGAGGACGAGTTCCACCAGCGCTGCCTCGAGGTGGCAGAGCAGACCGCCGATGCCGAGCTGGCCAAGTTGCGGGATAGCTATCAGACCAAGGTCGATCGGCTACACGATGAGTTGGCGACTGCCGAAGCGCGCCTCCAGGAGGCAGACGCGGTCGCGGCTGCGAAGAGCCAGGAAACCGTCCTGGGAACCGCCGGCGATCTCCTCGGTGCCTTCCTGGGTGGGAGATCGGGGTCGACTGCGCTCAGCAAGGCGGCTCGTCGCCGCACCGCGGCGGCCAAGGCGGAGGCGAGGGCCGACACCGCGGAGTCGAAATACCACGCCAAACACGCCGAGCTGGTGGCGTTGGAGGACGACTTGGCCGGCGAGGTCGACCGGATCGTCGCCAAGAGTCGAGAGCTCGCGGGGGAGATCGGGCGACTCGAAGTCGGGTTGGAGAAAGACGACGTACGGGTCGTCGAGGTTCGCCTGGTCTGGGTGCCGGTCGCCTGAGCTGCGCTCAGACCGTGTCGACCAGGGCCTTCAGTAGATCACGAATGGAGACGACGCCGAGCAGGGACCCCTCGTCGTCGACGACGGGGAGGTGTCGGTAACCAGACTCGGCGATCCAGGTGGCGGCGTCCCACACGTCGAGATCGGGGTCGAAGGTGTCGGGATCGTCGCTCATCACGGTCGACACCGCGGTCTCCAGGTCGGTGCCCTTGGCGACGGCGCGTCGGATGTCCCGCTCTGTCACCAGACCGAGGAGGTTCGTCCCCTCCACCACAGCCAGAGAGCCCAGGTCGGAGCTCTCCATCGCAGCCGCTGCCTCCAGCAGCGTGGTGTCGGGCCCACACACATACGGGGCTTTCCCAACCAGGTCACCAAGTCGCATCGACGTCACGCTACCCGCCGCAACGCAGAAAGCCCGCCGGTCGGCGGGCTTTCGGAGTCGTGTGGCGCGATATCAGACGAGATCGGCCTCGCGGATGCCGAACGAGGGATGGCGCAGCCGGCAGAGCGCCAGCTTCTCGAGCTGGCGGATCCGCTCCCGGGTGAGGTTGAACTCGTCACCGATCTCTTCGAGGGTCCGCGGCACCCCGTCGAAGAAGCCGTAGCGCAGTGCCAGGATCCGGCCCTCCCTCTCGGGGAGACGGTCGATCGACTGACGCAGGGAGTTGGCGACATCCAACTCCTCGGTCATCTGAACCGGATCGGCGGCGTCCTCGTCCTCGATGAAATCCCCGAGTTGGGCGCCGTCCTCGCCGATGGGTTGCTCCAGCGAGACGGTGTCAGCCACTGACAGGGCGAGTTCGACCTTGTCGACGGTGACCCCGGCCTCCTCGGCGATCTCGTCGGGGCGGGGATCGCGGCCGAGCTCGGCTTTCAGTGAGGCCTGGGCCGCACGCACCGCGGCGAGAGTGTCATGGAGATGGACGGGGATGCGGACGGTGCGGGACTTGTCGGCGATGGCTCGGGTGATCGCCTGGCGAATCCACCACGTTGCGTATGTCGAGAACTTGAAGCCCTTGCGCCAGTCGAACTTCTCCACGGCGCGGATGAGCCCCAGATTCCCCTCCTGGATCAGATCCAGGAAGTCGATGCCGGACGTGTTGGCGTACCGCCGGGCGTTGGCGACGACGAGACGCAGGTTGGCGGTCAGAAAGTCGTCTTTCGCCTGGGCACCACGGCGGGCGAGCCTCTTGAGCTCCATCTCCTCCCGCTTGCCGCTGTAGTCACCCTCCTCGAGTCTCTCCGCGGCCTCCTCACCGGCTTCTATCTTCTGAGCCAGCTCGACCTCTTGCTCCGCCGTCAACAGGTCGTACTCACCGATTGCGGTCAGGTACTGCGATACCAGGTCCGTGGTGAGACGACCCCGTTCGTCGGTCAGCTTCGACTGCAGCCGCGAGCGGCGAGGTTTCTCTTTGTCGTCTTTGCGCGTTTCAGTAGCGGCCATTGATCGTCCGTGTCCTCCAGGGCGTTGCGCGGGTCGATGGGGGAGCAACCCGAGCGTCCAACTATACGCAACGCCTGATGCTTGTGAACCCCCCACTTTTCCACAGCTCTAAGACGTTTTAGTCGTAGCAGTGGTTCCCGTCTTCTCGAGTTCCACCAAATTCAACCCGTCTCGACCCGTGGTCATTCCGTTTTCGCGCACATCGAGGGATGGCTCGTTGCGATCGTCGCGGACCAGAATCCCCTCTCCCCGCGGCAAGTAAAAGGTTAGATTCGCTGCCCTCCCACCCAGGTCCGAGATCGGGGTGACGCCTTCGCGGACGCCTAACCACTTGACAAGTTGGCGTTGGTCGAGACATAATTCGGTCGATCGACCTAACTCACATCGGAGCACAATGACAGCCGAGCCCACCACCAGGAAGACGATCCTCGATGCGGCCAAAGACGCATTGGTGGAGAGCGGCTATTCCGCCCTCTCGACGAGGAGCATCGCACAGAGGGCCGGGGTCCCTCTCAGTCAGATCCACTATCACTTCGGCACGAAGCAGAACCTGGTGCTCGAGGTGCTCGAAGAGGAGAACCGCCGACTCCTCGACCGCCAGAATCATCTCTACTCCAGCGACATGCCGTTCTGGAAGCAATGGGAGCAGGCATGCGACTTCCTCGACGACGACATCGCTTCCGGCTATGTGCGGGTGTTGCACGAGATGACCGCTGCGGGCTGGGGTGACGACGAGATCGCCGCCGCGGTGAGAGCCAACCTCCGAGGGTGGATGGACCTGCTCGCCGACACGGCCAGTAGGGCTGAGCAACGTCTCAGCGGTTTCGGCCCCTTCACCCCAGAAGAGATCGCGGTGCTCGCCGGCTCACCCTTCCTGGGGGTGGAAGCGCTGATCCTCCTCGGATTCGAGGAGTCGGACCTCCCGATGCGGTCGGCACTGCGCAAGGTGGGAGACGTCCTCCGGAGTCTGGAGGAATAGCCGGTGCGCGCCCGTTCCCCCGACTTCCAGGGCCACGTCGACCGTGACGGCGTACGGCTGGGTTACGAGGTGTTCGGTCACGGCGATCGCACTGTTCTCCTCCTGCCCACCTGGACCATCGTCCATTCCCGGTTCTGGAAGATGCAGGTCCCCTATCTGTCCCGTCACTTCCGGGTGATCACCTACGACGGGCCGGGCAACGGGCGCTCGGATCGGGTCACCGACGCCACTCGCTATACCGCCGACGCCTACGCATTGGACGCCGAAGCCGTCCTGAACGCAACCGGCATCGAGCGCGCTGTCGTGGTCGGCCTCTCACTGGGTGCCGCCTACGGGGCCCGATTGGCGGAACTGCGTCCCGAACGGGTCGTCGCCCTGGTCATGATCGGCCCTTCGATCGCCTTGACCCCGGCGTCACCCGAGCGAGAGAAGACCTTTCGCCGGTTCCTGGAACCTCCCCCCGAGAACCCGGAGGGTTGGCACAAGTACAACCTCGCCTACTGGCACTCGAACTATGCCGACTTCGTCGAGTTCTTCTTCTCCCAGTGCTTTCCGGAGAAGCATTCGACGAAGGCGGTCGAGGACACAGTCGGGTGGGCGAGTGAGACCGGTCCCGAGGTCCTCGAGGCCGAAGCATTCATTCCGCCGGCAGAGTTTCCCTGGAGCGAGACCGTCAGTGGCCTGAACTGCCCCACCCTGGTCATCCACGGCACCGATGATCGAATATCGCCGTACGCCCGCGGTGTCGAGGCCGCACGGCTGAGCGGGGGCCGATTCCTGACCATGGAGGGCTCGGGGCACATCCCGAACGTCCGCGACCCGGTGAGAGTCAACCTGGCGCTGCGGGACTTCATCGAGAGCGTGTCGCAATGAGGGCTGTCGAACCGACGATCGCCACATCGGTGCAGCGAGACGACATCGAGATCTACTACGAGGTCTACGAGAACGACGGGCTGACTTTGATGCTGATCCCACCCTCTCCGATCACCCACTCGAGGATCTACAAGGCACAGATCCCCTACCTGGCGAGACACTTCAGGGTGATCACGTTCGACGGGCGGGGGAACGGGCAATCGGGGCGGCCTCGGGGGAGAGATCGCCACACCAGGGCGGAGAACGTGGCCGACATCGCCGCGGTCCTCGACACGACCGAGACCGACCAGGCGATCCTCGTCGCCCACTGCCATGCCAATTGGTGGGCGGTCGAGTTTGCCTCGGCTCACCCTCACCGGGTCAGCGGTCTGGTGTCGATCGACCCGGGAGTCCCCCATCTGGGCAAATCTCACCGGCACTGGGTGGAGAGCGATGAGACCTGGGGTCGGGTGCTCGACGACCCCTCGGGATGGGAACTGTTCAATCGCCACGTGATCGTCAACGACCTCGAGCGCTGGGTGAGCTTCTTCTTCGATGCCCAACTCGTCGAGCCGCACTCGACGAAGCAGTACGAAGACGCAGTCGAGTGGGCCCTCGGCACAAGCGGTGAGATCCTCGCCGACAGCGAGGAGGCCCAGGAGATGGATCCTCCGACACGGGACGAGCTCCTCGACCAGGTGCGGTCGCTCGACGTACCCGTGCTCGTCATCCACGGCGACCGTGACGTCTGCCAGCATGTCGAGAGAGGGATCGCTCTCGCTGACGCAACCGGGGGAGACCTACTGGTCATCGAAGGGGGCGGTCACCTCGTCCTGGCGAGGGAGCCGGTCAAGGTCAACCGGGCGATAAAGCGTTTCGTCGACAGCAATTGGGGGGTTGAGCGATGAGGTCCCAGACGTGGGTCAGGGGTCTGGGGCGACCGAAGCGGGCGCTGTACCTGTCGTCACCGATCGGACTGGGTCATGCACGCCGAGATCTGGCGATCGTGAACGAGCTGAGACGACTCGTGCCCGACCTGGAGATCGACTGGCTGGCCCAGGACCCCGTCACGAGAGTACTCCGCGCTGCTGGGGAGACGGTCCACGCGGCCAGCGAGTGGCTGGCCTCCGAGTCGGGCCACATCGCCTCAGAAGCCTCGGGACACGACCTCCACTGCTTTCAGGCGCTGCGCCGCATGGACGAGATCCTCGTGGCCAACTTCATGATCTTCCAGGAGGTGGTGGAGGAGGGCAACTACGACCTGATCGTGGGTGACGAAGCGTGGGATGTCGATCACTTCTGGCATGAGAACCCGGAGCTGAAGCGCGGATCTCATGTTTGGCTCACCGACTTCGTGGGATTCCTCCCCATGCCCTCCGGTGGGGCCGAGGAGACCTTCCTGACCGCCGACTACAACGCCGAGATGATCGAGCACATCGCCCGCTATCCCCGCATCAGGGACCGTGCGATCTTCGTGGGCAACCCCGACGACATCTATCCGGAGACCTTCGGCCCCGATCTCCCCAAGATCAGGGACTGGACCCAAGAGCACTTCGAGTTCTCCGGGTACATCACGGGTTTCACTCCGCCGACTCCGGAGAAGGCCGAAGAGCTCCGCCACGAACTCGGCTTCGGCCCCGAGGAGAAGGTCTGCGTCGTCACCGTGGGCGGATCCGGGGTGGGACAGTCGCTGCTCGAAAAGGTCATCGACTCCTACCCGCTGGCAAAGGACCTGATCCCCGAGTTGCGGATGATCGCGGTTGCCGGGCCTCGCATCGACCCCGCCTCGCTCCCCCAGCACCCGGGGTTGGAGGTCCATGGCTATGTCGAAGGGCTCTACCGGCACCTGTCCGTGTGTGACCTGGCCGTGGTCCAGGGCGGGTTGACAACAACGATGGAGCTGACCGCGGCCGGGAGACCCTTCCTCTACTTCCCCTTGAAGAACCATTTCGAGCAGAACTATCACGTCAGACATCGTCTCGACCAGTACAGCGCCGGCAGGTACATGGACTACGACGCCTTCGAACCTGACTCACTCGCCGATGCGATCGCAGCTGCTGTCGGCGCCCAGGTCAACTACAAGACGGTGGAGACCGATGGCGCCGTCCGCGCCGCCCGCATGATCGCCGACCTCGTCTAACCGACGGAACCAAGGAGGTGCCAACCCAGACCAAGAACCTGTGCAGACCTCGGTCGAGCGATCGACCGTCCCTCAACCAAGTGGAGAAAAGGAAGAAGACCAATGACAAACGCACAATTGACCAACGGGGTCGACACCCAATCCCTGTTTGGGGCTCTCGACGCCGTCAAGGCACAACCGGCAGCCGCCAAGTTCCAGTTCCGGGCACGGAACCAGTGGATCAGTGGCACCCATAGTCGGAGCACGATCCACGACTTCTTCGGGCTGGGTGAGGAGCAAACCCACCTCGAAGAGCACGTCTTCGAGGCCGACCACCCGGTCCAACTCGTGAGCACGGACAATGCGCCGACACCAGCCGAACAGCTCCTCCATGCGCTGGCGGCGTGCATCACAGCCGGGATCGGCAACGTGGCCGCCGCCCGTGGCATCGAGCTGACCCGGGTCGAGTCGGTGGTGACCGGGGACATAGACCTGGTCGGACTGCTCGGCATCGACCCTGCCGTCCGCAACGGCTACCAGGGCATCCGGGTCGAGCTCACCATCGAAGGTGGGGCCCCGGCCGAGCAACTCGAAGCCGTGGTCAACCGGTCGGTTGCCCGATCGGCGGTGTTCGACATGCTGACCAACGGCACTTCGGTGTCGGTCGACGTGACGACGCGATGAGCTCATCACTGGTGCGGACCGGGGATTCCGGTCCGCACCACACCCCGGCTAACCAGAGGTCAGACGACTACGACGTGATAATCGTCGGAGGTCGGGTGGCTGGGGCCTCGACGGCGATGCTGCTCGCCGCGAGGGGTCATCGGGTTCTGGTGGTCGAACGCGCCGACATGCCTTCAGACACCGTGTCCACCCACGCGATCCTCCGAACTGGAGTGTTGCAGCTACGACGGTGGGGCGTCCTGGACCGAATCGTCGAGATGGGCACTCCCCCCATTCGTCACATCACCCTCGGTTTCGGCGACGAGAGGATCCCTTTCCGGGTACGGAACCAACATGGCGTCAACACCCTCTACGCACCACGGCGTTACGTCCTCGACGCCGTGCTGGCACAGGCTGCTCGTGACCGTGGAGCCGAGTTTCGAGACCGGACTTCGATGAAAGACCTTCTGATCGACGACACGGGTCGGGTGACCGGGATCGAGACGGGATCCGGATCCTCCACCGAGACACTCACCGCGCGCTACGTCATCGGCGCCGACGGCCACCGATCCCGCGTCGCCGACCTCGCCGGGTCGGTCGTTCACAGATCGCACCCTCCGACCAACGCCATCCACTACTCGTACTACGAGGGCATCGACTCCCCAGGTTTCTGGTTCCAGTTCACAGAGGGAGTCAACACCGGGCTGGTCCCGACCAACGATGGGCGGTGCCTGGTGTTCGTCGGGCGACCCACCCGGCTACGCGAGCGCTTCGCCGACGACCCGGACCGGGAGTTCATGCGTCTCGTCGAGCAAGGCGGTGCAGATCTCGCCGAGTTGGTCGCCGCCGGCCGCCGTGTGGAGCGGTACTACGGGACGAGCGGGCTCAAGGGCTCGATGCGACAGGCATGGGGGCCAGGATGGGCTCTGGTCGGCGACGCCGGGCACACCAAAGACCCGATATCGGCCCATGGCATCAGCGACGCGTTGCGTGACGCCGAGCTGTGTGCCCGAGCCGTCGACCGCGCGCTCTGTGAGCCGGACGACGAACGTGCGGCCCTCGATTGGTACGAGACGCTACGTGACTCCCTGTCGAACCGGATCTACGAGCAGTCCGAGGCCCTGGCCAGATTCGAATGGAGCCCTGAGGAGGCATCGGCGAGGATGAGAGTGGTCAGTGACGAGGTGCGAGCCGAGTCCGAGACCCTGGTCTCCCTGCCTTCGTGGGACACGACCCCTGTCCTGTCCCGGTGCTGACCGTGTTCGACTGCTTCAAGGTGGCCGTTGCGTTCGGACATCCTGGTCTCAATATGCCAAAGTGTGAGCGGGCGCGGATCTCGCACGCGAATGCCCGGACCCGGGGTGCCGACGTCAGATCTTTGGCACCGACCCCGGCTGATACACCCGGACGCCGTCGTCGGTGACGATCCTTCCCACCCCGGGCATCGGGTAGTGAGGTGCCACGTAGGTGGTGTCGGTGTCCTTGATCGTTTCGAAGATCCGGTCCCTGGTCCGTGCTGCCAGGTCGTGGTCGTTGTCCACGGGCAGACTCCAATGGGGGTGTTCGACCTGGAAGGGGTGGTTGCTGGCGTCACCTCCGACGAGGGTCCTGGTGCTGTCGGAGATGATGCTCACCGTCAGGTGACCCGGTGTGTGGCCGAACGACTCGACGGCGGTGACCCCGGGAAGCACCTCGGTGTCGGCATCGACGAAGTCGACGACCTCGGCATCGAACAACGGTTGCATGATCTTCTGGGCCGCCTTACCGAATTCGTTGTCCACATTTCGCCAGAAGTCCCACTCCTTGGAGTGGAAGACGTGGCGAGCATTGGGGAAGACGATCTCTCCGCCACGTTGGCTGCCCCCGATGTGGTCGTAATGCATGTGCGTGTACACGACCAATTCCACCGACTCACGGGAGATCCCGAGCGAGTCGACGGCGGCCGGCATCAGACCGGCTGTCATCCCCTCTTGAGCGACCTCTCCTATGCCGGCATCGATCATCATGGTTCGGTCACCGTCGGTGATCACATAACACCCGAAGTTGAGACGTGCCTGGCCCTTGCCGTTCCTGGGATGAAATCTCCAATCGTGCTCGCTGGAGCCCGCGTAGTAAGTCTCGATGTCCCGCCAGTAGTAACCGTCCTCGATGACGAAGAGCTCGTACCTACCGCAATCGAGTTTCCAGGTGGTCATATCGCGATCTTCGCAGAACCGCCCCGCCCCAACGTGCCGGCCAGACTCACGACCGATGCAGGATCGAGCTCACGCCCTCGTTGGTGAGGGTCAGCACCTCGTCGGAGCAGGTGTAATCGCTGTCCGACGCCACACCGGCGGGCACATCGAAGTCGGGCTGGAACTCGGAAGGCATCTCGACCAGTTCCCCGTCGACCTCGACCGAGACATCGATCTCCAGGTCGGAGGTGTCGGTATCGACCGTCAGCGTGGAACCGTCGGCGGACCATGTCCCCGTCTCGACACCGTCGATCTCGAGCACGAAGGCGCCCTCACCGGTGTCGATGTCGAAACCCCAGCCGTCCCGGGTGGCGGTGAGTGTTCCGTCGTCTTCCAGCACGACGATGAAGGCGCCGTCGAGAGCCGTGACGTCGGCCTCCGGCATTCCGGCATCGGCGAAGATGGCGTCGAAGTTCTCCACAAACGTCTCGTTGTCGAGGATCCACGTGCCGATCAGGCAATCGGGGCCGCCACCTGTCGCAGATGCCGCCGTGGTCGTGGTCTCCTCTTCGGCCGTCGCGGTGGTGGTGGGTTCGGCCGGCTGTGATGTGGTAGTGGTGGGAGCCACGGTGGTCGTCGTTGGGTCCTCGGTCGAGACGTCACCGCAACCTGCGGCAGCGACACCGAGCACGAGGGCATAGATCAGGCTCTTGCGCATGGCCTCGACGTTAACGGGCACATGAGCCAAGTCAGGCCCGGTCGAACTCCGATTCGAAGTAATCCCGAGGCTGATAGGAGGCTGAGATCCGACCGTCCGCTCCCCGCAGATCGGGCCAGTGGTCGATGTCCAGCTCGATCACGGCCACGGTGCCGGTCCTCATCTCGACGCGATCGCCGGTGAGCATGGACACCAGGACAGACCAGGTGGGCTGATGGCCGACGAGCATCACCCGCTCCAGGTCGGGCGAGGCTGCGGCAACCTCGACGGCGGTGTCCGGGCCAGAGCCATACAGGGACGGCTCGGGGACGATCTCACAGTCCCATCCTCCCGCCTCACTGGCAAGACTGGACGTCGACCTGGCCCGCAACGCGGTCGAGGTCTTCACCAGTTGGGGAATTTGGTTCTCCGCGGCGAGAACCCGCCCCATGACTCGGGCACTGCGTTGCCCCCGCTCATTGAGAGGTCGATCGTGGTCGGCTCCGTAGGCGGCATTCCAATCCGACTTGGCGTGTCTCATCAGGAGGAGGGTCTTCACGTGGACTCCCATCTCCTCCGGAAGCGGGGACTGGGATCGCTACAAGCCCAACTCGCGGCGTAACTCGTCGAGCTTGGCGTCCGCCTCCGCCATGTTGACTTCCTTGCGCAGCTCTTGTTCGGCGCCCTCCGGGGTGGCCTCGTGGAGCTCGGCCTTGGCCATCGCTTCGGCCTTCCGTTGCTCGATCTTCCGCTCCACGGTGTCGAGATTGGGCCCTTCGTCGACGATCGACGTCGACATGGACTGGACCGCGCTGTTGACCGCTTCCTGCATCTTGGCCTGTTCGATGGACCCGAGCATCTCGAGACGTTTGGCGCTCAGTTCCTGCACTCGCATTGCGTTGGCCTGCACCGCCTCTTTGGCTTGCTCGGCCTGGGTGACTGCGGTCTCATATTGAGCCTTCAGCGAGGCCAGGTTGTTCTCTGCGGCCTGCAGTTTCATGGCGAGACTCTGGGCGGCCTGGGTCCACTTGCTGGTGCCGGCTTGGTCACCCGCAGTCTTGGCTTCATCCGCCTTGACGAGTGCCTGCTTCGCCATCTCACGGGCCTCACCGACCGACCCTGCCGCCTTCTCGATCTGAGAGTTCAGCTGGGTCTTGTGAGCGATCACCTTGGCCGCCTGATTCCTCAGGTCCTGGTCTCGCTTCCGGGTCTCGTCGATGGCGGCCTGGATCTCGATCTCGGGGTCCATCATCTCCTCGGATGTCTTCTTGAACCAGGACTTGATGTATGCGATCCAGCGTTGGAACATGTGGCTCCTTGAGAGGTAGAGGACGGCGAGTCTAGCCCCGCCGTCTCCCGCCACCCCTGATACGCCCGCCACCTCGGGATATGGGGCCCCTTCCTCCTCCACCGGAGACGCCGCCGGAACCGCCGCCGAAACCACCACCGAAACCACCACCGAAACCACCGCCACGGCCACCGCGCAGCCCTCCCATGGCCATCATCGCCATGAGCATGCTCATCAGGTCCTCGGTCCCCGAACTCTGTCGCTGTGGTCTCCGGTCGAACCCCTCGGTGTCCGGCCGGTCTCGCGGCGACGGGGCCCGGTCTTCAACCGGTTGCGGGGCCGGGGCCGTCTCCTGCTTCGGTTCCGGCTTGGGAGGTTTGGGCTTGCCATCGAGCAGAGCCTCGGCAGCGTCCAGCTCCCAGATGGCGAGGTCCAGTTCCTCGGAGACTTCCATCATCTGGGCGACCGTCGTGGCTGCGGCATTGTCCTCCATGGCCTTCGAGTACATCACCGAGGCGCGCTGGTAGTGCTCGGCGACCTCCCGGTTGTCGGAGACCGCCACCTCGTCTTCCATCTCGAGGATGTCGTTGGCCACCTCGGCGAGCTTCTCAGTAGCCAGCCGTCTGGCCTCTTCCATACGGCCGGCCACTCGCTGGGAACGCTGGCGCTTGCTGAGGAAATACCAGATCAGGACAGCGATCCCACCGATGACGAGAATCCACATGATCGGTATGCCCCCACTCGATGAGGCTCCCTCCCCGGCCGGGTCACCATCGCCCCCCACGGGGCCACCGACCAGTCCGGCGATGAACAGCTGCACCACCTCGTTGTCGGAGCCACCGTCCAGCGACATCTCGATCGCGGTGTCCATCTCCGTCATGGTCCAGAAGGTCCCGTCCCCGGCGTAACCCACCGTCTCAGGAGCCACCGTGACCACGTAACCCTCGCCGAGACGATCGAGCACCGAATCGGAGAAGGTCGTGGCCCCACCCGGAGGCTCCTCGGCGAGGACCACTATGTAGAGACGGCCCCCGTCGGCGCGCCCGTCGAAGACGGCGTCGCTGACCACCTGCTCGCTGGCGGTCGACCCGTCCTCTATGTAGTACCCGCCGGCCTCCAGTTCGGGGACGACCTCCTGCGGTGTGGCCGCGATGAGGGCCAAGCCGGCCAACACCAAGAGAAGACGTTTCATCGTCGCCAGGTTACCGGTGGTCGGAAACGACCTCAGACGGAGACGGGGAGACGGCGCACTCCCCGGAGAAAGAACCCCGGGGACCACTCCAGGTCCGATGGGTCGGCGGCGAAGTCGATGTCCGGCCACCGGTCGAGAAGGGCCCCGATGACCGTTGTCGCCTCGAGTCGGGCCAGGGGAGCGCCCAGGCAGTAGTGGATGCCGGACCCGAAGGCGACATGACGGTTCGGTTGTCGTGCGATGTCGAACGTCTCCGGGTCGGAGAATGCCTCGGGGTCGTTGTTGGCTGACATGAGGACCGGCACGACCAAGTCGCCTTGCGCTATCTCGACTCCGGAGATCTCCATGTCCTCGTACGCCAAACGCGGAAAGGAGGTCTCAACGGGCCCGTTGAAGCGGAGCATCTCCTCGGTGGCGGACGGCAAGAGCTCACGGTCCTGCAACAGTCGGAGACGTTGATCGGGATGCCGCATCAGCTCCACCATCCCATTCCCGATCAGGTTCACCGTCGTCTCATGACCGGCGATCAGGAGAAGCTGGACCATCGAGAGCAACTCGGAGTGGTCGAGGGTGTCGCCCTCGTCTTCGAGGTGGATCAATGCCGACAACAGGTCGTCGCCGGGGACTTCTCGCTTCTGTTCGATGGCGTCGTTCATGTAGCTGATGAACTCGAGACCCGCAGTCGTCGCATCCTCTTCCGAAACCGGTCTCAGCAACCGATCGACCATTGCCCGGAACTGGAGTTGATCCCCTATCGGCACCCCCAGCAGCTCCGCGATGACGGTGACCGGCACCGGAACGGCGACTTTCTCCACCAGGTCGTCGCCATCCCCGAACCCGTCGAGGAGGGACGAGGTCAGGTCCATGATCCTCGGCTCCAGGTCCTCGATCCGCTTCGTGGTGAATGCATGCGACACGAGCCTGCGGAGACGGGTGTGGTCGGGGGGATCGAGATTGAGGACGTGGCGATTCACCATCTCCATCTCCTCGGGCTCGCCGAAATCGTGTTGCTCCCGCACCCCCTCGGGCAGCCGTCTCCACTCGCGGCCGAGTTGCGGGTGGCGCAGGGCAGCCACGACGTCGCGATGGCGGGTCAGGAACCAGAAGCTGCGTCTCGTCTCCGGCCCGACCCCCCGATAGACCGGCGCTGCCTCTCTCATCTCCTTGTACAACTGCTTTGGATCGCTGCGGTGGGACTCGTCCCAGGGATCGAAGGGAGCATTGACCACTTCGGGGACCACGTCGGCAGTCACCGCGGGGACACTACGCGGGTTTGCCCTGGTGCACCACTACGTTTGACTGTGGATGACAAACCGTCTCGCCAACGCGACCTCCCCGTACCTGCTCCAACACCAGGACAACCCGGTCGAGTGGTGGGAGTGGAGCGAGGAAGCCTTCTCGGAGGCAAGACTCCGCGATGTCCCCATCCTCCTCAGCGTGGGTTATGCCGCCTGCCATTGGTGCCATGTCATGGCCCACGAGTCGTTCGAAGACCCGGAGACCGCCAAGGTCATGAACGAGCGCTACGTCAACGTCAAGGTCGACCGCGAGGAACGTCCCGACGTCGACTCCATCTACATGGAGGCCGTTCAGGCGATGACCGGTCAGGGTGGTTGGCCGATGACGGTGTGGCTCGATCACGACGGGAGACCCTTCTTCGCCGGGACCTACTTCCCGAAGGAGCAGCGTCATGGCATGGCCAGCTTCGGCCAGGTGATGGATGCGGTGTCGACTGCGTGGCGGGAGCGCCGGGACGAGGTCGCGGACCAGGCGGGGCGTCTCATGGATGCGATCTCGAGAGAGATTCCCACGGGTGACATACCGGGACAGGAGCAATTGGCGTCGGCGTACGACCGGATCGAGTCGTCCTTCGACCCGGTGAACGGGGGATTCGGGGGAGCGCCCAAGTTTCCCCAGCAGCCGGTCCTCGAGTTCTTGTTGCGTGTGGGGTCCGAGGAGTGGGCTCCCAACGCGGGAGCGATGCTCGTCAAGACACTCGAGGCGATGGCGGCAGGTGGCATTCACGACCAGATCGGCGGGGGATTCGCCAGGTACGCGGTGGATTCCCACTGGCTGGTCCCCCACTTCGAGAAGATGCTCTACGACAACGCCCAGCTCGCCAGGCTCTATCTGTGGGCCGGCACCGAGCACGAGAGACCCGACTTCGTGGAGGTGGCGCGCAGCACCCTCGACTACTTGATCAGGGACCTTCGCCACGCGGATGGCGGTCTGTTCTCTTCCGAGGACGCCGACTCCGAGGGGGTGGAAGGGAAGTTCTACGTTTGGACGCCGGAGGAGATACGCAGTGTCCTCGGCGACCGATCCGACGACCTCATGGCCCATTACGGGGTGACCGAGGAGGGGAACTTCGAGGGAGCCAACATCCTCCACGTCGTCGGCGGGGACCCACCGGCCGATCTCGACTCACTACGGAAACGACTCCTCGAGGCCCGATCCGCGAGGGTACGACCCGGGCTGGACGACAAGGTAATTGCATCCTGGAACGGGCTCGCCATCAGGGCGTTCGCCGAAGCCGGAGCGGCCCTCGGTGTGGACGACTACCTCGAGGCTGCGGTCGGCGCCGCCTCATTCGCCTACCAGCATCTGCTCACCGACGACGGGCTGATGCGGTCCTGGCGGGAGGGGCACACCTCGGTTCCCGGTTTCCTCGACGACTACGCCGGTCTTGCAGTCGGTCTGTTCAGCGTCTTCGCCGCCACGGGGGAGGAGCGCTGGTACGAAACGGCCATCGGCCTGGTGAACAGACTCGCTTTGTTCGTGCGGCCCGACGGCGGTTTCTACAGCGACTCCAACGATACGGCCGACCTGGTGAAACGGCCCACCGACATGACCGACAACCCCCTCCCGTCCGGCAACGCCCTTGCGGCGGAAGCGCTCCTCTGGGCGAGTCTCTACACCGGCAACGACGAATGGAGGCGGATGTCAGACGAGGCCATCGCATCGGTCGGGCTGCTCGCCGACAGGTATCCGTCGATGGTCGGCCACCATCTGGCGGTGGCCTACTCGGCCGGCGATACCAAGGAGCTGGCCATCGTCGGGAAGAAATGGCGCGATCTGGCGCAGATTCACTGGTCCAGATATCGACCCGGAGTGGTCTTGGCCCCTTCGGCGGGTGGCGAAACGGCCGTTCCTCTCCTGGAGGGGAGGACCGATGAGGGAGAGACGCGAGCGTTTGTCTGTCGCGGCTTCGTCTGCGACCTGCCCACCTCGAGCAAAGAGGACCTCGCCGGCCAGCTCGATTGAAGGAACCCGGGGAGCCTTCTCCGTTGGTCGACTCCGGGACGCGAGGGCACGAGGGTCGCCACTTGAAGTTCAAGTCAACTTCATGGGGACGGATATGATTTGGGGTATGGAATGGTTGACCATCGGTGAGTTGGCATCTCGTTCTGGAGTGGCGACCTCGGCGTTGCGGTTCTACGAGACCAAGCGGCTGATCGCCTCGGAACGCACTGACGGAAACCAGCGTCGCTACCCGCGCGCCACTCTGCGTCGGGTGGCCCTGATTCGGGCCGGCCAGGAGGTGGGGCTGTCTCTCGCCGAGCTCGCCGAGGCCTTGAAACACCTGCCTCACGACAAGACCCCGACCAGGTCGGACTGGGAGCTGCTCTCCAAGTCGTGGCGGAGCCGGCTCGACGCCCAGATCTCAGAACTGATCGCCCTGCGCGACGAACTGACCGACTGCATCGGGTGTGGCTGCCTGTCGTTGCGGTCTTGTGCCATCTTCAACCCGGGCGATGCCGCGGCAAAACTGGGCACCGGCCCGCGCTACCTGCTCGGAGACAGCCGCGATTCGGTGGCCGCCGAGACCTGAAGGGCCCCCGCCGACACGAAGACATAGGCGACCCACAACGCGTCCGCCAGGGCGAGATGGACCAGTTGCACCCACACCGGGACGCCGAGGGTCACGTTCAAGAGTCCGGTCAGCAGCATCAGGCCCACCAGGATCGGCAACGCCGTCGCCGCAGGTCCTCTCCCCCGCTCCGAGCGCGACGCCGCCCACCAACCGAACAGCGACGCCACCACGGCCAGGATCGGGTGAACGATGCGCAGGTCGGTGAGGAAGTGCTCCTCCGCCGACAGGTCTCCTCCGCCCGTCTTGGGGAACAGGGTGTCGGCAAGGGCGGTCACTGCGCCGGTGGCCGCTATGAGGACGAGAGCGACACCCCCGACGACCACCGCCCGGGTCACGAAGCGATTCGACCGAAAGTCGAGGCGGTTGCCGCCCGAAAGCCAGAAGATGGTGAGGGCGAGAGCACCGAGGAGGAAGAGCGTGTTGACGAGGTGAAGCGGCACCGCCACTACCCGGGCCGTCGAAGCGTCGTCGGCCACCCACTCGGCGAGGACGATCATTGCACCGATGAGGGCTTCGCCCACGATGGCCACGACCGAGAGGATCGCGCCAGTGCGGGCCGGATGGCCCATGGAGGTGTGGCGCCAAACCAGGGCGGTCAGGACGAACACCGCCAGAAGCGCCACTCCGCTCGCTGCCCTATGGGTGAACTCGACGGCCGTGGCTCCCTGCAACTCGGGGAGCACTCGACCCTCACAAGTCGGCCACGACCGGCCGCACCCGGCACCGCTCCCGGTGGCCCGAACCAGGGCGCCCAGCAAGATGACGACCACGTTGAAACCGAGGACAGCCCAGGCGTAACGGACGAGTTTGGCCACGTCTCAAGGTTAGGGAGCAGCCCCCGATCTGCCATCATCGTTATGTGGCCTCAACGACACTCCTCGCCCAGCAGGGCGGCTATCTGGTCGCCGGCGTCCTCACCGTGCTGGCGGCTGCGACCGTGACCCTGATCGTCCTGATCAACTCCCGCTCGAACCACGACGACGTCGGGTGACGAAGTCGATGGACATTCGCCCCGACATCGTTGCCGCCATTGGCGACACCCCCCTGGTTCGGCTCTCCCGTCTGCATCCACCGGGGAACCTCGTCACCAAGATCGAGTTCATGAATCCGGGAGGGTCCATCAAGGAGCGGATCGCGGCGACCATGATCGACCGCGCCGAGGAGCAGGGCTTGCTCAAACCGGGGGGGACGATCGTCGAGCCCACCTCGGGCAACACCGGAGTAGGTCTGGCACTGGTCGGCGCGGTGCGTGGCTACCGGGTGATCTGCACCGTCCCCGACAAGGTCTCCAAAGAGAAACAGGACCTGCTCCGCGCCTACGGGGTGGAGGTGATCGAGACGCCAACCGAGTTTGGGCCGGACCACCCCGACTCCTACTACGGGGTGGCCGATCGGATCGCGGCCGGGATCGAAGGCTCGTTCCAACCCAACCAATACTTCAACGAGGCCAACCCTCGCTCTCACTACGAGACGACCGGTCCCGAGATCTGGGAGCAGACCGACGGCACAGTCGACGTCCTGGTGGCGGGGGTGGGGACCGGAGGGACCATCACCGGTGCCGGGCGTTTCCTGAAAGAGAAGAAGCCGGGTCTGGAAGTGGTTGGCGCCGACCCCGAGGGCTCGATCTACACGAAAGGCCCCGAGGGCAACGTCCACCAATATCTCGTGGAGGGGGTTGGGGAGGACTTCTATCCGGAGACGGTGGACTTAGACGTGATCGACCGTTTCATCGAAGTGACCGATGCGGAGTCGTTCGCCATGGCGAGGAGACTGGCCCGGGTCGAAGGAATCTTGACGGGCGGATCGGGAGGTCTCGCCGTTGAGGCGGCTCTCCGTGTCGCCGACGAGGACCACGAGCGGCTGGTGGTGGCGATCGTTCCCGACTCGGGCCGGGGTTACCTGTCGAAGATCTTCAACGACGCATGGATGGAAGCCAACGGTTTCCAGACGTGAGTGACCCCGCCATCGCGGCGGGGTCACTCGACTAGACAGCCCTGGCATTTCTCTCCAATGGTGCCGCGGTTGGACGAGTTCCGCGGTAGCCAGAGCCGGGTGGTCCAAGTTTGGAGTCGCCACCTGTTCCTTCCGGAACGAGCGGCGCGTCAGCGGTCAGCGCCGCTCAGCGCTTGGCCACCTCCAGAGTCCTAAAACATTCAGACAAGTTCGGACCACCTCCTTTCTCTGGTGACCGGATTCTGCCACAAACGAGGATTTGTTGAAACCAATTTCGAGCTCGGGCCTACAGCCGTAGGTTGCCGAAGAACTGATCCCACCACTCGCCGAGAGCACCCAGACCCTCTCCGAGAGCCCAGATGAATGCGATGACGAGGATGAGGACCGCGATCGCAGTGGCCAGGTTGCGTATGCGATAGACCTGTCGCTGCGACTCGTCTTCGATGTACGAGACGTCTGCCAGCGTGGGCGTCAACGGCATCTGCTGGTATGGCTCGGGAGGCGCGGCATACGCGGGGGAAAGGGCGCCGACAGACACCATCTCCCGTCGTGAGGCCAACACGTCCTCTTTGTCGCCGAACTCACCGTCGAAGTCGAATGTGTAGTCACCGACCGTCACCGGCAGCGGCGTCGGATCGGGCATGCTCTCCGGTCGGGCGAAAGTGGTGGCCTCCTCGTCGCCGAGGTTGGGATCCTGCTGCTCACCGAGCACGGGGTCTCGCTGTTCTCCATCGTCGTCGTCATCACGTCTGGCGAGGGTTGCCAGGGCCTGCTCTACGGTGGGATTGGTCTCCGCGGCAGGCCGTTCGACCTCGGCCTTGTCGAACAGGTGATGTTCGTTCACCCCGAGGATGGCGGCGAGTGTCGCCACGGTGTTGGGATCGTTGGGGCGGCTTTGATCACGCTCCCACGACCGGATGGTCGCAGTCGATCGGCCAACCAACTCGGCCAACTTGGCTTGGCTCAGACCGAGTTTGGTTCGCCGGTATCGAACTGTGCGCCCGAAGCTTCGTTCCGGCATGTTCATTAGAGCGTATATACCCACCGGTTGGTTCCCAAACACCCGACGTCCCCGGGGTCGGCCACTTGCGCGAACATCGGTGGCATTCCGGTGCAATTCCCTGTTGCCTACCCTGGCCAGTCCATCCGTGGAGGCGTCCGGACGCCTGGTGGGTCCCCCGGTCTTCAAAACCGGTGAGAGGCCGATACGGTCTCTGGCGGGTTCGATTCCCGTCCGCCTCCGCCACCTCCCTGATACGACTCCCGTCGCTCTCCACGAACCGGTTGCAGGAGACCCGACATGGAGGTTCGGGGAAAACCCCGACTGACAGACAGCTCGTGGGCAGGCATCCTCGGTGGAGGAGAGAGATGGAAGCCACAGCCCGGATATACCTAGCCCAAGCCGATGGCTCCGATCGTCGTCGATCAGTGCCGAAGAGACTGGCCGACGTCATCGAGTCCCTCGAGGCCATCGCCGGGGAGCTCTTGGCCCAAGACCAGCCGGAAGAGGCGGGCAGTATCACCACAGTCGTGGCGGATCTTCTTTGGCAGATCGAAGAGATCGCACGACGCAGAAGGACCGGTTAATTCCCTTGACACGTGCTCGGGGCCTTTCCTACCTTGCGTCGTCCTTCGAACCGAAAAGCACCGATTGGAGGTGACGACATGACCAAGAACCACATCGGCATGTCAGTCGACTTCGCCTGCCTCGCAATCGTGCACACGGTGTAGCTCCCACCAGCACACCACTTTCCGGTACCGAGATCGCCCTGGACCTCTCGTTGCGCATGGATCCCATCCGAGGTGACCGTGGCGTCGCATGCCCTCCCCACCCGACGTGCCGATCCGCACACTCCTGAGAAGACAAAGGAATGACCGTGATGAACTACCTGGACCACCGGCTCAGCAAGAGGCTGAGCGAGATCCGAATCGAACAAGCGAGACTGATCAGAAAGAGAGGTCTCCACAGCCGGAGTGAGCGGCTGATCGACCAGAGCCTCAGGCTCTCAGCCGTCACTCGAGAGGATCAGCCGTCCGGCGACGCTTCCCGTGCCGCCTGACCGGAGATGACCTCTCGAACAGACCGATGAGGGGCGATTGGCCCGAGCAGTCGCCCCTCACACCCAAAACCCTCCAGCCGTCCTTGTACCCTTCCCTTTCAGGACTTTCGCCCATCCCAATGTCGCTCCCCGAAGACGTAAGGTGCGAGAAGCCAAGGAGAAGGAGAACATGAGAAGGACTGCATACATCACCTCGGTGATACTCGGGATCATCCTGATCCTCGGTGGACTGGGGACCTGGATCATCGTCAGCAACACGCTGGGTGACCAGAACATCACCGTGACCGACGACGCCGACTGTCTCGCCGGTGATGACGTGAACGGGCCTTTCAGCGCATACTGCCAGGCCAGGATCATCGACAAGCACACACTGGAGTCGACCGGTGGGTTGACCTACGCCGAGTTGGATCGTGAGGATCCGCTGCGGGACGTCGCGATGAACTCGGCCTTCCTCCAGTCGTCACTGTTCACCTCGGTGGTCGCCTTCGGTGTCGCCGGGATGGCCATCCTGATGGGGATCGTCTTCGTCCTGTTGGGGCTCGGCATGAAAGACGTCGGCGAGAAGACCGGCGACATCTAACCGTTCCTGATCTTTGGATCCGGATATCCGGATCTCACGGACACAGAAACGCCTAGACCGGTCTGAATCTTATGAAAGGCGAGCCTTCAACCCACTTGTGGAGGCTCGCCTCGACCCGGTCGGGAGGCGAGTCCCAACTCTCGACGAGGGCACGTCGCAAGATGCGGGCACGCTCACCCGGATCGGGCTCGGGTTCGCCGACCACAGGCACATCGGCGGTGACGCCCCGCTTCAGATGAAGCGTGAACTCGGGGTTGGCGACGATGTTCGCCTCCCACTCCCGCTTCGCGCCGTGACGACCCGTCAGGTAGTACTCACCGTCGAAGTGATGGAAGTAGATCTCGATTCGGCGCGGCTGGCCGGTCTTACGGCCAATCGTGGTGATGTCGGCGATACCACCCCGATCCAACGCCTCTTTCACTGCTCGATCCATGACGGTGCCAACTCTTGGAACATGCGCGGTCTTCCCGTGGCTGCCGGGCGGGTATGTTCGTGACGATGGGCCAGCGAATCGATGTCAAGGCTACCGCCGTCGGCGATGTCGCCATTTTCGACCTCGATCGTTCCCTCACCGGACAGGACGGGGTCACATTCACAGCCCCGCCCGCCGACGGAGCCCCGCCGGCAACATTGGCACGGCGGCTCTGGGAATCGGACGGAGACTTGGACAACGTCCATGTCCTCTCCAACTCGGTGACGGTGCGCCGCGGGTCATCATGGGACACCGAGCTCTTGGACGCCGCCTCCGAGGTCATCGCCGACCTGTTCGTCTTTTGGGAGGTGGAGACATTCGAAGAACGGGTCGAGCGACTCCGGGCGGAGAACTACAACGCCACCATCACCTCGATCCGAGCGCACAACCCCGATCTCTGGGTGATGCGGATTGAGCCCGACGACCCAATCGAGCCGTTCAGGCCGGGCCAGTACACGACCCTGGGCCTCGGGTTCTGGGAACCCCGGGCCGACGACTCCTCCGAGGACTTCGACTCCAACCCGGAACAGCGAGACAAGATGGCACGACGCTCTTATTCGGTTTCCAGCTCGATCGTCGACGAAGACGGGGAGCTGGTATCGGCCCACCCCGAGGAGATCGAGTTCTACATCGTCCAGGTCCCGCCCGGAGAAGGGGAGCTCCCCGCCCTCACACCGCGGATCTTCACCCGCGAGGTGGGGGATCGAATATTCATGAGCCACAAGTTCACCGGTCGTTACACCCTCGATGGCGTGGAACCAGACGACAACGTCGTCTTTCTCAGCACCGGCACCGGCGAGGCACCCCAGAATCTGATGACGGCCGAGCTGCTCCGCAACGATCACCGTGGGCGGATCCTCCAGGTGGTGTGTGTCAGGTATCGCAACGACCTGGCGTATACCGAGCAGCAGGCCATCGTCGGGGAACGATTCCCCAACTACCGCTATGTGATCCTCACGACGAGAGAGCCGGAGAACGAGGGCAACAAGATCTATATCCAGGACATGCTGGAGGCAAGCGACGTCGAAAAGGAGCTTGGGGTGCCCCTCGACCCGGCCACCACCCACTTCTTCCTGTGTGGCAACCCGCTGATGATCGGTCTACCCAAATGGGATGACGACGGGACGATGCATTTCCCCGAGCATCGCGGAGTGTGTGAGATCCTCCACGAGCGGGGCTTCACGATCGACCACCTCCGTGAGCGCGGAAACGTCCACTATGAGGAGTACTGGAAAGAACGCTGAGCCGCGTCGAACCGTCGACGTCTCGGAAACCCGCGTCAGATGGTCTGGGTGTCGGCGGTCAGGTCCTTCAGCAGCTCGTGGCAGCGATTGGCCCGACGTGCGTCGGCCTCCTGGCACTCCTCGATGAACCTCTCCACCTCCGGGTGGCCCGCCTGTCGGGCGTCCTCCAGGAACTGCTCGTAGAGATGTGAGCCTTGCAGTGCGTGGTATTGGATACTGACCAGATCGAAGACAATGTCTTCGGTGATGTCGTGATCGCTTGACATAGCCCACCCTTACCCGGGCTTTCAGTGCAGAAACCAAGAACCTGAGTCGAATCGTGGAAAAGGGACGCTGACACCCGCTAGTCCCGGCGTTGCGCCTCCGCCACCGCGATCGCAGTCATGTTGACCACATCCGAGACCGAGGCGTCACGCTGGAGCACGTGGACCGTCTTCGACAACCCGCTGAGGATGGGCCCGATGACTTCGGCGCCGCCGAGCCTGTTGAGCAACTTGTACGCGGAGTTGGCAGCGGTCAGGTTGGGGAACACGAGCACGTTGGCCGCCCTCCCCAACGACCCGTTCGGGCTGCGCGACGCCATCAACTCTGGCACGACGGCCGAGTCGGCCTGCATCTCGCCATCGGCGGCGATGTCGGGACGTGCCGCCCGGAATATCTCCAACGCCCTGCGGACACGGGCCGGCTCCTCCCCACCCGCAGATCCGAAGTCGGAGTAGCTGATGAAGGCGACCCTGGGCTCCCGGTCGAACTCCTCTTCCGCCGTTCTTGCGGCGGCGAGGGCGATCTCGGCCAACTGCTCGGCGGTGGGCTCGATGTTCACCGCGCAATCGGTGAGGAAGTACGGCCGCCCGCCGACGACGACGATGTACAACGAGGACACGATCGAGCGCCCGTCCTCCACCTTCAGCACCTGAAGAGCCGGTCTGATCGTTTCGGGGTAGAACGTGGTGAGACCGCCGAGCACGGCGTCGGCCGCCCCCTCCCTGACCATGAGACAGGCGTACATGTTGGGATCTCGCACTTGTCGCTCTGCGTCGTGTAGGGATAGCCCCCGATCACGACGCAGCTCCTCCAGGACCCGTGCGTACCTTGGCCGATCGGAGCTGGTGCTGGAGGGGTCGATCACCTCCATGCCGTCGAGGGAGATACCAGCGCTCTCCGCCAGTGCGCCGATCTCCTCGCTAGGCCCCACCAGCACGGGGCTCCCGATGCCCTCGTCCTGGACACGACGCGCCGCCCGGATGATGCGGACATCGTTGGCATGGGGATACGCCACCCGTTTGGGTTGTTCCATCGCCCTCGTGGTGATGGCGTTGATCAGGCCATAGGAGGCATTGAACCTGGTCTGCAACTCGGTCTTGTAGACATCCATGTCGTCGATGTCGACCCGGGCCAGGCCCTCATCGATGGCTGCCTGGGCCACCGCCGGTGCCACGGTCCAGAGGACCCGGGGATCGAAGGGCTTGGGTATGAGGTAGTCGGGCCCGAAGGCGAGGTGTTCGAGGTCGTAGGCGCGAAGCACCGAGTCGGGAACAGGCTCCCGTGCGAGTTTGGCGAGCGCCTCCGCCGCCGCCACCTTCATCCCCTCCGAAACGGCACGCGATCTCACGTCGAGGGCTCCCCGGAAGATGAACGGGAAGCCGAGCACGTTGTTGACCTGGTTCGGATAGTCGGAGCGCCCGGTGGCCATGATCACGTCGTCTCGAGCCGCCTTGGCTTCGGGGTAGGTGATCTCGGGGTCGGGGTTGGCCAGAGCGAAGACGATCGGGTCGGGGGCCATCGACTGCACCATCTCCTTGGTGACGATCCCCGCCGCCGACACTCCGATGAAGGCATCGGCTCCTTCCATCGCGTCGGCCAGGGTGCGCGCATCGGACACGACGGCGAATTCCCGCTTCACCTCGGTGAGATCGTCGCGGTCGGAGTGGATGACTCCCTGTTGGTCGATCATGAGGACCTTGGAAGGGTCGACGCCGAGCTCGATGAAGAAGCGGGCGCAGGCAACGCCGGCCGCACCCGCCCCGGAGACCACGACCCTGGTGTCGGACACATCGCGCCCGGTGATCTCCAATGCGTTGATGAAGGCCGCCCCGCTGATGATGGCGGTGCCGTGCTGGTCGTCGTGGAAGACGGGGATGTCGAGTCGATCTCGCAGGGTGGACTCGATGTAGAAGCACTCGGGGGCCTTGATGTCTTCGAGGTTGATGCCCCCCACCGTGGGGGCGAGCAGTTCACAGAACCGGATGATGTCGTCGGGGTCGGAGGCGTCGATCTCGAGGTCGAAGACATCGATGTCGGCAAACCGCTTGAAGAGCACGGCCTTGCCTTCCATCACCGGTTTGCCGGCGAGGGCCCCGATGTTGCCCAGGCCGAGCACCGCGCTCCCGTTGGAGACCACCGCCACGAGGTTGCCCCGATTGGTGAAGCGAAACGCGGCGTCGGGGTCGTCGGCGATGACGAGACACGGATCGGCGACACCCGGTGTGTAGGCGAGACTCAAATCGGACTGGGTAGCCGTCGGCTTGGTCGCCCTGATCTCGATCTTGCCCGGACGTGGTTTCTCGTGATATTCGAGGGCTTCGGAGAATCTCGGCTTGGAGGGCATGACTCAGAACCTTATCCCCTCGTCGTCTCCCGTCGATATCGAGCCCCTGACAGTACGTCCCGGCGCTGTCCACGCGAGAAACAGGGCATGGGTTTCGGTTTCGGGGGCTTCCTGCGACAATTGGGGGGTGATCGAGACCGACCTGCCGATCCTCTCGGACAACGGCTACAAGGTGATGGGCGGCTGGAGAGTCGGCCAGGCCCCGGAGGACACCACCACGAAATCGGGCCTGCTGGTGCCGATAGGGACCAAAGACGGCAACGACGCCCTCGCCCTCCTCGACGTCCAGACCGGCCAGCGGTTCTGGGCTGTCCCCACGGGGGCGTGGCGTTTCATCTGGCCCCCATCGGGCAAGCCGGTCATCGCCGTTCGCGAATCACAGATCATCGCAGAGGAAGAGCTCGATCACGTCGGCGACGAGGGCCAATACCTCTGAGCCGGAGAAATCCCGCCGCACTCCGATCTTTCCGCGGCGATCATGGCGTGCCCCGAGGAGCTGTTCCGACCCCATGACCTCAGAACACCAATCACGCGCCCAACGTCGTCTCACGGCGACGGTCACCGACCTAGAGGTCGCAGTTCAGCGCGCCTTCCTGGTCGGGGTCCTCGAGTCAGGCTCCACGACCGAGGTCGAGGAGCGATCTCTCGACGAGCTGGCTCTGCTCACAGACACCGCGGGAGCCGAGCCGGTCGATCGGGAGCTGGTCAAACGCGACCGCATCGACCCGGCCACATTCATAGGTTCGGGCAAGGCCGCGGAGCTGGCCACCCTCACCACCGCCCTCGACATCGACGTGGTCATCTTCGATCAGGCCCTGACCCCGGCACAGCAACGCAACCTACAGGCGATCTTCCACTGTGACGTTGTCGACCGGGAGGCGCTGATCCTCGACATATTCGCACAGCACGCGACCTCCAAGGTGGGTGCGATCCAGGTCGAGCTGGCGCTGCTCAAGTACAACCTGCCCCGGTTGCGTGGCAAGGGGGTCGAGTTGGCACAGCAGCGCGCCGGCGTCGGCACCACCATGCGTGGGCCGGGTGAGACCAAGCTGGAGACCGACCGACGCCGGGTGTTGCAGCGCATCTCCAAGCTGGAGAAGCAGCTCGAGAGGAGCGCGGGTCACCGCGAGACGCAGCGGAAACAGCGTCGTCGCACCCAGATCCCCCAGGTGTCGATCGTGGGATACACCAACGCCGGCAAGTCCACTCTCCTCAACGCTCTCACCGACGCAGGAACCCTGGTCCAAGACCAACTCTTCGCCACTCTCGACTCCACGGTGAGGAGGCTGGAGCTTCCCGACAGCCGCCCGATCGTGATCGCCGACACCGTGGGATTCGTCCGACGTCTCCCCCACGACCTGGTGGAGGCGTTCCGATCGACCCTCGCCGAGGCCACCCAGTCCGACCTGCTCGTTCACGTCGTCGATGCCACCGATGAAGACCCCTCAGGCCAGATCGAGGCGGTGCGGGAGGTACTCGACGAGATCGGGGCCCTGGACGTGCCTGAACTGCTCGTGTTCAACAAGATCGACGCCCTGGACGCGCCCGGCATCCGGCGGATCGAGAATCTATGGCCCGATTCGGTGATGATCTCCGCGCTCGATGGCGATGGGCTCGACCCACTCCAGGCAGCGATCGCGGACGCCCTGTCCAAAGACCTGATCACCCTGTCCCTCGCCGTCCCCTACGACCGGGGGGATATCGTCGCTGCGGCTCATCGAATCGGCGAGGTCATCGAAGAGAAACACGACGAGCAAGGGACGATCATCGATGTTCGCCT
This sequence comes from uncultured Acidimicrobiaceae bacterium, assembly GCA_964653975.1. Classification (GTDB taxonomy): domain Bacteria; phylum Actinomycetota; class Acidimicrobiia; order Spongiisociales; family ZC4RG35; genus JANQRA01. The sequence goes on along the minus strand of CAZZIG010000127.1, from coordinate 931 downwards.
GCCCGAGCGTGCCCTGGCCAGGTTCAACGACTTCCTGATCGAGTAGTCAGTCTTTGCGAGCCGCCACCATCGCGGCCCCAACCAGCCCCGCGTTGTTGCCCATCTGCGCCGGTACGACCGGAAGCCGCTCGTCGAGGGTGTGCGAGTAGAGGTCCCAGTGTTTGGTGAGACCGCCTCCCATGACGATGAGGTCTGGGTTGAAGATCGAGTTGACATGGCTCAGGTAACGGTTGGCACGCTGCCCCCAGGTGTCCCAGTCGAGATCTTCGCGTCTCCTCACCTTTGCCGAGAAGTACGTCTCAGCAGGGGTGTGACCATCGAGCTCGAGCTGCCCCAGCTCGAGGTTGGGGACCAACTCGCCGTCGACCAGCAGGCCCGAGCCGATCCCCGTGCCGAAGGTGAGTGTCAACACCAGTCCCTCCAGGCCCTTGGCGGCGCCGAAGGCCGCTTCGGCGAGCGCGGCGGCGTCGGCATCGTTGAGGACCGTGACCGTCCGGCCGGTGGCGTCGGCGAAGAGATCGGCGACCTTCACCCCGATCCAGGAACGATCGATGTTGTTGGCGGTCTCGACGATCCCATTCCTGACCACGGCGGGAAAGCCCACGCCAATCGGCCCGTCGTAGTCATATGCAGACAGCTGTGAGGTGAGCGCCTCAGCGCAGGCGTCCGGCGTGGCCGGTTGAGGGGTGTCGAAGCGAAGACGATCGGAGACGAGCGAACCGTCGCTCGAGTCGACCAGGGCAGACTTGATGCCCGAGCCGCCGACGTCGATTCCCAGGTAGATCTTCCTCAAACCGGACCAAAGGGTATAACGCTCGCGAGAAGTAATACCCTCAGCCCGTGAGCAACAGTGCAGACATAGCCGTGGTGGGTCTCGGCGTCATGGGTGCCAACCTGGCGCTCAACCTCGCCGACTCGGGGAACCGGGTGG
>CAZZIG010000126.1:0-19170 GCA_964653975.1 uncultured Acidimicrobiaceae bacterium | reverse complement strand
CCCGGCAGCTGCGCCGATCATCGGGCCGACCCACATGTTGTCGAAGAGCATGTGTCCGAACAGGAACATCGTCTGTCCGAATATGAGGCCAGAGGCGGCACCAAAGACGATGCCGACACCGGTGCGAGCACCTGTCATCGGGGGTCCTTTCGTAGCAATGGGTAGTACAGAAGTGCGGCCAGGGCCAGGGCGATGGCCGCGAAGCTGGCAAAGACGACCGTATTGGCCACGCTGGCAGCGGGATCGCCGGTGATCTGCATGACGATCGCCATCCCCGCCACGGACGACCCCAGCAGGGCCGCCCAGCCCACGGCGGCGTACTCGAGCTTGGCGATCCAGGGGCGGGCCGTGAGGATGCCGACACCGGTCACCACGAGACCGGGTACGACTATGCCGAGGTCCATGAACTTCACCAGCCAGAAGACGACCGGGTCGGCCAGGTACTCGGTTGATGCGGGCTGGTCCGCCCATGCGTCGACCAGCCCGGGAAGATGGAGACCCACCATCAGGAATGCAGCCACCACCAGCAGGAAGATCCCGAGCGTGCGGTCGAGCCACGGTCTGGTGACGGGCAACCGGTCGGAGTCGATCATCCCCCAGGCGCCGACGGCAACGGCACCGGCCAGAACGAACAGCCCCACGTAGAGCAGAAAGAACCGTTCGCTGTTGCCCGGGTAGCGGAAGAAGTCGCCGCCCAGTGCGAGCTGGCTGTACATGTACAACGCATACACCGAGGGCCCTAGCGCCAGGACCAGACCGGCCCGCTTCCCACGCCACACCAGGATCCCGGCGAGTGCACTGACCGGAGCCACCAGTAGGAGCCCGGCCACGTCACCCCCGATGATCTGGTTGACCGCCCCCTCCGAGGCGTGATAGCGGATCACATCGGCTGCCAGCGGCCCGAGCAGGGCGACCAAGGCGGCGCCCGCGCCGAGAACGAACAAACCGATGCTCAGCCAGATCGGACCGGATGCCTCTCTGACGACCTTCTCCGACGCGGGGCCCGCCGGACGGGTCCTCATTTGTGTCATATGGGTAACTCCTGGACGTCTGCTTTCACCATGGGTCTTCGTCGCCTTGGACACCAGGGACGAAGGTCCATCCAATGCCGCCTGAAGTCCCTACCCGGGGGCAGAGAACGGACCACGCCAATTCGGCCGCTGGAGGCGTCGTCTTAGTCGGGTAGGACGACGGGTCGGAAAGCAGTGACGCCGTAGTAGGTGACCACGACTCCGCCCAGCCCGAGAAGGAGGACGGCGGCGACGATGAGATCGCCGATCAGGGGGATCCACCCCGCCAGCTGCAATCCGATCATGACCAAGACCACTCCGAGGACCGTCGAGAGACGCTCGTGGCGAATCGGAAGACGGTTTCCGATGAAATGACCCCAGCCGATGACCCCGTACCCGAGAGTCACCACCCCCGCGAAGAGCCCGATGAGTGCCACAGGCAGGAGGACCAATGTCATCGCCATGAAAACGAACACCGAGATGAAGGTGAGAGTGAGCAACACCCCGACTGTGAGTGTCGCCACCGGATGGCGGCTCAGCGCGGCAGCCACATTGTCCAACGCCGCCCTTCTCTTCCGGGTGAGCAGATAGCCCACCCAGGCGAGGAGGAGGGTCAGCACCGACCCCGCCAGAAGCCCGGCCGCGGGGCTGTCACCGGTCGACCCGGTCAGATCCAGGCTGGTGCGCCGTCCGACATCGGCTTCGTCGGACACGGTCAGGGTTCCGGCAATGTGCCGGAGTTCCTCGCCGATGCTGGCCCCCGATTGGACGCTCACCGTCCCGGCGAGCTGAATCACGTCGCCCGTGACGGCACCGCTCACCACCAACTCCCCGCCGATCACGTACACCGGTCCAGGGACGCGTCCCCCGGTCGGGATCTCGACCTCGGCTTCGGCCACGATCAGCGCCCCCTCGTGGCTTTCGATCACGTGGTTCCCGGTCATCATCAGTTGTGCCGTCTCCACGTCGGAGTCTGCCGAGACCATCAGCAACGCGGCGAGGAGGAGCGGGATGACGGCGAGATTCACGAAAGCCCCCGAACAGCCAACCGACGCATCCTCCGAATGTAGAGAGCCACCGGGAAGGCCACCGCGAGAAGCAGAGAGAGGGCGTTGACATAGCGGAGGTGGTCCAAGAGCGTCACTCCTGCCCCCTCCGAGTACAGGGCGAGGGAGGTGGAGAGAAACGACGCCAACCACCCCGCTATCCCCACACCGAGCCCAGCGTGCAATCCGATGTTGGACGGAGTGGACAGATCGGCCCATATGGCGAAGTTGAGGGTGGTGTAAAAGCTCACCGCCAGCACGTAGAAGAGGGGAAGAGACAGCGGGGGGTCGACTCCCGCCGGGGCCGGGAACGTGTAGAGCAGGTGGGTGAAGGCGAACAGAGCCAGCACCGCACCCCAGATCCATCGTCGGTCGAAGACGGTGTAGAGGACCCCGGCCATAACGGCGCCCACGATATGGGTAACTGCGATGAACAGACGGACACCGACATCGGTCGATTGCCACGAAGTCGAAATGTATGCCGGGCTCTCGATGATGCGAAGAAACCCGAGACTGTCGATGAAGAACACCGAGAACATGAGGATCAGCGGTCCCCAGAAGGCGAAGCTTGCGGTGCGCACCGGGTGCGGTCGGGAAAAGCGGCCGACTCCGAACCGTTCGTGCTGTCTGGCCAGGGTGTCGATGAAGTCGAATCGTCGAAAGGACACGATCCCGAGAACGGCTACTCCAGGGACCATCACCGCGGTCATCACCGGCGCAAACTCTTCGATCCGCCATTCCAGCGGGTAGATGGCTGCCGCGAAGAAGGCGAGCCCGGCTACCGCCGCTGCGATGCCGCCCCGGTGGCGAACGGGGATGAAGTCGATCATGAAGCTGAACGTCACCGGCATGCCGACTCCGATCGCTGCCGCCCCGGTGAGCACCCAGGTCAGGTACTGCGAAGACGTGGTCACCGACCCGACCACCATCGTCAACACAGTCTGAACCGCGATCACCGCGAAGAGGATCCGGAGCTTCACCCTCAGGTCAGAGCTCCAACCGACTCGGTCCATCGTCCACCCCGTCACAGCCGCCACGCCGAACGCCGAGACGGCGAAGATGGCCATGACAGTCGACACGCTCTGTGCCGTCATACCAACCAGTCGAGTGCCCAGGTCGATCAGACCGAGCTGAACGAATGTCAGGTTGTAGTAGTAGCCGGTGGACAGCAGGATCACGAAGGCGAGGACCCCGACCAGATGCACCCAGTCGGTGTCCGACAGCCGGCTAGGACTCATCTGGCGACATGATCTGTGGGGTGGTGGGCTCGATCATCCACCGAGGCTCCTCATGCCCGTGAAGCCCTCCTCGAGAACGAGGGGAGAGCCAGCGATTGGGGAAGGTTCCCTCGTCATATCTCAGGACACTATTGGCTCCATTGAGACCACAGCCAGGGACCTCCTCGGCAACCTGCGGCTCGACTACGAGAGCCGTGATCCGGTATACACCGGCACGATGACCTCCAAGCCAACAGTGTCGGGGCTCCAGATCGCGCTGTTCTTCCTTCTCGCATATGCCGCTAGTTGGGCGTTGTGGCTGCCCTTGGTGTGGATGACACCATCCGAAACGACCAGACAGACCCTGCTCGTCGCCGGGACCTTTGGGCCGAGCGTCGCCGCCGTAGTTCTGATCGTGGCCCGGCGTGGCCTGTCGGGGCTCCGCTCCGAGTTCGCCGAGCAATGGAAGTGGCGTCTCCCCTTCACACTGTGGGCCCTGATCCTGTTGGCGCCTGCGGCGATCGTCCTCACTGCGATCTTCGTCGCCCGGGGTCTGGGAGCCCCCGCCAGTCAGTGGAACGACTCGGGTCAACTCCTCCTGATTCTTCCCGTGTTTCTCTACGTCGTGGTGCTCGGTGGCCCGCTCGGTGAGGAGTTCGGGTGGCGGGGATTCGCCCTTCCTCACCTCGAACGGCGCATCCATCCCATCGCCGCCGTGGTTCTCCTCGGGTTGATTTGGGGACTGTGGCATCTGCCCCTTTTCTGGATCGAGGGAACAGTTCAGCAGCAAACACCCGTGGCGGCGTTTCTGACACAGACCACGGTGACATCGGTGATCTATGGGTGGTTGTGGAATGTGACCAGGAGCCTCCCCGCCGTGGTCGCCATACATGCCGCCACCAACACCACGGTGGGTCTGTTGCCCGTTCTTCCCGACGTAGCCGACTCCGTGATCCCACTTTGGACCGCAATCACCATCGCAGCGGTGGTCGCGTTCCTGCTCGTTGTCTGGACCAAGGGTCGACTCGGATTCGTCGAGGACACCGAAGAGAGCCTCCCCTAGCGAGGCTTCCTCGGCCGACGCACTATCTGCCGGTTGCGCCGGGGTCGCGGTCCTCTAGTCGAGGCTGAAGGGTGGGTATCGGTCCGTGATCAGAAGAAGGGCGTATGCCTGGACTCGGAGGGACCACCGACCCACCCCGACCAGGTAGTCGAAGAGTGGGCGTGGGTAGCGGCCGGTGAACAGGATGGCGAACCAGGCGATGATGATGGCGAAGATGGCACCGACGAACAGCACGGCGAGCACTATGTAGTGGGGGATGGCCAGAAACCATTTCACCAGGGGGAGCCAGCGGTTGAGGTCTCGTTCCACCTCGGGGTAGTCGATGTCGAGGTGGACGGCCTGTTCGTCGACGGTCGAGGGGTAGCTATCGGTGAGCAGGGCCAGATATGCGCCGACCCGGGCCGAGAAGCGGGCTAGTTCGCGGGCGAAGTCGAACCACCAGCGTGGGTAGCGTTCCCGGAACACGATCATCAACATCGTGGCGAGGAACAACCCGGCGCCGATCCCCCCGCCCGACCTCACCATCTCCTCTCCGGTCTCGGAGACGACCGTCTCGTTGCCGGTGGCGGTGATCAGAGTGAGGATGATCACGATCGGTATGGCCCAGATGAGCCTGAAGAAGGTGGTGAGCCGGTCGAGTTTCGCCGGGTAGTCGATGTCCAGACGGGCCGGATAGGAGTCTGTTCCTGGGACCATTCCTCGTTCCTTCCTTGGCCGATGTGTTCGGTGATCAGGGACCGGACTGGAGAAAGGTGGACGGAACTCCGGGCCAGTCGCGCTCAGCGTAGACCGGCGTACACCTCACAGGCCGTGGACACTCATGTCGGCGGCGAACAACCGGTCCGGCAGGATGCGGTAGTACGGCTCGTTGTCCAGGTACTGCTCGAAGTGGCCGGTTCCGTAGTGGTCACCCAGAAAGTCACGGAAGTCGCGATCACGCCCATGCAGATCGAGAAGCTCGGCCGTGCCGTGAACAGTCACCACCAGGGTCTGACCCCGCACATGCGTGGCCGAGACAGCGGGCGACGCGCAACAGCTGTTACTCGGAGCCCGACCCCGGTCGACCCGTCACCGAATGCCTACTCCCGCGATTCGCTCACCTCAGCCGCTCACCTTCGCAGTATCGACTCGGTCCCATAGGTGCGATGGACAACGACCGAATCCGAGGTGAGACGAGCTCCTTCGTTGGCCGACACCACACCTGGGTGCCGGGGCGAGAACCCTGCGAGGTGTTCGAGACCGAATGTGATGTCGCTGAGCGCAAACGAGGGGAGATCTGCACCCCGGATCGACAGTGCGACCTGGAGCCCCGTCTCCGTCGGGTCATAGAAGCGCAGCTCGTAGGGCCATGGCTCATCGTTGGTCACCTCGAGAGGAGGCGGCACCACAACCGTTTCGCCGGCTCCGGTGAGCAAATGACCGCCTCCGGCAACCAGCATCCCGGCGGCCAGGGCATAGAGCCAACCCTTCCGGGTCGTCCACCTCGACTTGGGTGGGATCAGCCATGTGGCTGCGTACCCCCCGACAGGACCACCGAGAACAACATCTCCCTCTACCTATCTCTTCGCGAAGTCACTACGGAAAGCCGCTGGCCCGTGGCGTCAAACCGCATTGCCGTTACCAACAGGAGCTCCCTCGTGACGGTGCGGTTCCCTTGCCACCAGTGCGATGAATGCGCTCCCGCCAACGATGGCAAGCCATGCCCACGGAGCCGCGACGGCGGATGCGTAGCCACCGAGAACCAGAGCGGCGAGCCCAAAGATGATCAGACCGACGCCGGCGGACACTCCCCCTAGTCGCAGGGTCCAGGGCCGCAGGGCCGATGCAGCGGCGAGGAAGAGGATCGCCGTCGCGTAGAAGGCAGCCTCCACCCAGTGGAAGAACTGGCTGTGCTCGTCACCCGTGAGGATCCGCTGCAACTCGGCCTGACCCATCGCATACACGATGAGAGGAACGGCGCCCATCGCCACCAGCGCAAGCTGGCCGAGGCTCGGTTTTTCGGCTCGCTGGGGTTGCCCCTTCGCAGGGCGAACGATCCACAAAACGCCGGTGAGCACCACGAAGGGAAGTGTGAACGGGTCGATGGTGAGGGCGGCGGCCATGGTCACCAGCGCGGCCCCGGACAGGACGGTGAGGGTTGTCAGCCCGGCTCCGGAACGCACCGGGTCGCGAGCTATGACAAAGGCGGGTGGAGCAGAGAGGACAAGCAGCAGGGACGCGACCACGGCATTGTGGAACCCGTGGATCTGCTGGCTCTCGGCCACGATCCCGAACACCAATGTGAACAGTCCGAAAGTGACCGCCGAGACGGCCATGAACCCGGCGATCCACCGGGTGATCGCCGCCTTACGGCGTCTTCTGGTTTCGGTGTCCACAACCGGCCCCAATGTCGGGAGTGTGATCTTGTTGATTGACACGGCGGATTGTCTTTCCTTTCGCTGACGGTCAGGCCGAGACCGTGACCGTTCCTTTCATCTCGTGGTGCGATTTCATGTGTCGACGAAGGCCCGGGCTATCACCTGCAACGCCTTCCAGTCGTGTTCGGGTGGCCGGCGGTCGGAGGCGTGGTCGGGGTTGGTGTCCAGCACGACGTAGATGGCGACGACGTCGACGAGATCCTCGAGGTCGTGGAGGATCTGGCTGATCGTGCCTGTGCCGGTCCGACGCTTCGCCCCCGGTGGGCTCGTCGTGGGCTGAACGCGCATCCTGGGAGCAAGCCCCGGTGTCGGGCGTCCCAGTCTCTCTGCCTCATCCCGGAGCGCGGGAAGGCCCACATCCCGCAGCCAGGCGACTTCGGCACCTATGGGATGCCAGGCATCTCCAAAACGTGCCGCTCGTCGGATCGCCGACCGACTGGTGCCTCCTACCCAGACGGGCGGATGAGGACTTCGAACCGGTTGTGGGCCGGTGGCGACATCGGTGCAAGAGACGAACTCCCCGGTGAAGTCGACGCGATCGCCCTCCCATGCAGCGATGATCGTCTGGAGGTATTCGTCGGTGATGCTCCCCCTCTGTTCGAAAGGGACGTCGATGGCGGCATACTCGAGCTCCGACCAGCCCACACCCACTCGAAGATGAGCCTTCCCCCGGAGAAACGGTCGATGTTGGCTGCCATCCGCGCGGTGAGCAGCGGGTGGCGGTAGGGGACGACGGAAACCGACGTGCCCAACTCCAACTCGTCGGTGAACCCAGACATCCATGCGAGGGTGACGAGCGGGTCGTAGAACGGTGAGGGATAGAGGGCCGTAACGTCGGCCGTCGGGGCGACGTGATCGGAAAGCATCACGGCCGAGAACCCATTCACCTCGACGAACTCGAGCCATCTCCGAAGAAGAGAAGGTGTGGCCGTCGGGCCCAAAGTTGGGGACGTTCACTCCGAGCCTCACCGCAGTCATGACCCGGCCAGAAAGGAATCGAAGGGACGGTGGGCTCCTTCGACCGGCATGTGTTGCACCTCGTAGGAGCCTTTCGGACGCAGCAGATCCTGCATCTCCGTCATCACTTCATCGTTCGGTGACGAAGTCCCGAGATCCGGCACCATGTTCCGAAGCGCGGCGTACACGATGCGGCCCACACCGGTGATGGAACACGCCGTGAGACACATCGCACAGGGTTCACAACTCGTGTAGACCGTCACTCCGCTCAGGTCGAGTGTGTTCAGCATGCGGCAGGCTGCGCGGAGAGCGACGACCTCGGCGTGAGCGGTGGGATCTCGATCCCTGAGTGCGGTGTTCACCCCGGACGCAAGGATCTCTCCGTTGCCGACCACGACGGCTCCGAACGGGAGCTGTCCCGTCGAGGCGTTCTCAGTCGCCAGCTCGACCGCCTCCAGCAAGAACATCTCGTCCTCGGAGCCGAGCTGTGTCTTCTCCATCGTGACGTTGTTTGGCAGCGACCGGATCACCTCGGGCTCGAAGAGCGTCAGCGGGACTCCGCCCGGCCCTTCGAATCTCGCACTCATCGACCCGAAAGGTGTCGGCGTCACCGGTGCGACCCGGCTGTGGCCGAGTGCGGTGACCCGTGCCGACACGTCTTCGACGTCGGTGACCCGGAGAGCGATCCGCACGTTTCCCGCCACTCTCTCTCCCACCTCGACCTGATCGATGTAGGCGGCATGGGAGGAGTCGGCGAGTTCCAAGGTGGCCCGACCCGAGGCCAGTATCGCCACACGGCCCCCTGGCGAGGACACCGACGGAAGCTCCTCCATTCCCAGGACCTCCCCATACAGCCGCATGGCTGCATCCCAATCGTCCACGGTCAGAACCACCCGTAGCTCATCGACGGTCGCGCGACTCATGGTCGCCCCCGCCCTTCTTCGAGCCGTCGTGCTTCCGAGATGACAGGTTTCACGACCGCGAAGCTATCGAGACGGGTCACCGATGTCGTCTGCGGGATGGAGCATTTCCCGGCTACTCCGTCTGGAGTAGGACGAGGATGGGCTACTCCGTATAGGCCAGCGAGGTGCCGTGGGCAACGACTGCCGCCCGGCCGCGGATGACACGGGACACATGGGTCTCGGCGGCCCGCCCGACGCCCTCGCTTCGGTCGGGATTCACGCTCTCTACGACTCGGGATCTGGCAACTCACTGTCTCCAACCTCACTCATCTTTGTCGATTTCGACATTATTTCTGTCGATATCGACACTTGTCAAGTGAACCCGCTATCTTCTCGAGAGTGAAAGACCACATCGACACCGTCGTGGCGGAATGGGCCAGGCGATACCCCGAATGGGACCTCGCGGGAATGGCGATCTTCGGGCGGACCTCTCGAATCGAGCGCCTCATCGAGCTTCGGCGAACCGACGCTCTTCAGCAGATCGGGTTGTCGACTTCTGCCGTCGACGTTCTCGCCGCACTGTGGAGGCACCCCGAAGGGCTCCGGCCACGCGATCTTCGGACCACCATGATGATCGGTTCAGGAACGCTGACTCCGATACTCGACGGACTCGAGACGAGGGGGTTGCTGGTGCGACGTCTCGATCCCGACGACGGGCGCGGCAGGAACCTGCATCTGACCGCTGAAGGCCAGAGGCTCGTGCCCGATGTGGTCGAGATGCTCCTCGACATCGAGAACACACTGCTCACCAAGCTGTCGAAGAAGACACGACAGCGTCTCGTCACCGACCTGCAGCTTCTGTTGGACCAGATCGACGGGGACGACTCCTGACCCTTTCGCTCCCCCCGCTCGGGAGTCCGTGCACAGGGGCGCTATCGGTCTTCAGTGAGTCGTACCCGACCAACCAGAACACCACCAACAACGCGGCCCCATATGTGTACGTCCCCGACGTCTGTGGCAGGAGGAGACCGATGAGGATGGCCACCATGGCGACGATGGCTACTCGATTGGCGACGCGGGGCAGCGGACGTGCCTTGTGGAATGCGACCGCGAAACTGAGCCAACCGGCTGCGAACAACAGGGCGCCGGCCCCGACGAGGGGAAAGGTGAGGGGTTCGACCTGGCCCAACACCGCCAACACGTCGCCGCCACTGGTCCGCACAGCTGCCAGAGTCACCTCCGACCCGACGACGGCGGCAAAGAGGACGCCTCCCAGCACGACAAGGGCCGTGCCCCGTTCGCTCCACCGATCCTCGCCGGCCTCGCGCAGTCGCTGGCGGATGATCATTGTTGCCAACAGGATCGGTCCGACCCCAAGTGCAAGGAGTAGGTGCGCCACTATCCAGCGGTTGGGTGCGGACGACACCGCGTTGGCGACCACACTCGGGTCCAAGTAGGTGCGCACGAACGGGTGGGCCAGTGCTCCTGCGAAGAAGACGACAGGTGCGATGAAGAGGATGCCAGATCGGCCCCGACTGACGGCGAGCGACAGCATCATCAACCTCCATTCGCAGTGAGAGGGGTCTTGAACTCGACGACGGACAGGTTGTTGCCAGCCGGATCGACAAACCAGGCGATTTCGCGCTCAGCGCCCCGGACGATGCCCCGCTCGTCTGTACCCAGGTCGTCGGACCTGAGAAATCTCACGCCTCGTTCCAAGAGAGCATCGACGGCTTCGTCTATGCCCTCCACGACGAAGTTGAGAACGGTGAACGAAGCAGGAATGTGGTCGGGTTTTGGGTAGATCAGGACGTCATACCCACCGTCGAGATGGAGCCAGAGAGCACCGGATTCCTCTTCCACCCTCACCCCGAGAGTCCCGCCGTAGAACTCCTCGGCTTCCTCGATGCTGTCCACCGAAAAGCTAGCTATCGCCTTGTTGCCGCCGAGCATCTCTTCCTCCCTGCTGATCACCTCTCAAAGGTATGGGCTGGAACACTGGCTGTCATCGGGGAAATGCTCCATTTCGCCCCCGTCTCGGAGTCGGTAGGACTACCTAGAGGAGGTTCTGGCGGTGGGCTAACGCCGTAGCCGCCGAACGGGTTGCGACTCCGAATTTCGTGAGGATGTTGCTCACGTGACTGTCCACTGTCCTCAATGCCACGACCAACTCCTCGGCAATCTCTCTGTTGGTCATGCCCTGTGCCAACAGTCGAAGCACCTCGAGTTCCCGCTTGGTGAGCCCGTTGACCGCAGACGATTGGACTGAAAGCAAGGTGTCGACCTCCTGCACGTCTGGTCTCGCTCCTAGGTCCGAGAAGATGTCACGAGCAATGCCGAGTTCCAAGGTCGACGCATCATGGTCCCCGACCTTTCGGCAACACTCAGCGATGATCCGTCTGCTGCGGGCCTCCTCGTAGGGCACCCCCAGGTGGGCCCACACCCGGGCGGCCACTCGAAGCCGCTCGAGGGCAGTGTGCGGATCTCCTTCTGCCACCAAGACGGATCCTCTGGCGTGATGAGCGGCCGCTTGCACAGCCGGTGTGCGATAGATGTCGACCGCCTCGTCCAGCTCATCGGCTGCCTCGGAGGCAGCGGGTCGGTTGCCCGCGGCAAGCAGGACGTCGACGTACGCGGGGAGCATCCCTGCTCGTTTCAGTGGGTTCTTCGTCTCCCCGAGCGCACGGCGAAGCGAAGCGACCGCGGCCTCACGGTCACCGTTTGCGAGACGGAGCAGTGCCAGACCAGGTTGGGGATCGAAGCCTCGTCGGCTCGCCTCCCGGAAGGCCCTCTCAGCTTCCTGGAGGTCCCCCCGGAGCCGGGCCAGGTCGCCCCGGCGATAGTGGGAAGTGGCTGCCGCGTCAGGGTCGGCATCGGCGATGCGGCTCTCACAAGCGTACGCGGCGGCAACCAGTGCCTCGTCCCACCGACCCCGCAGCCCGTCGAAGGTCGCCTGATATGCCAGCGACCGACTCTGAAATGCGATCATTCCCTCCTGGAGCCGACACCACCGCGCAAACGCCCCGGTCCAGTCCCCAAAGCGCTCGATTTCGAAGACCTCCCTTGCAGCCTCGATCGCGGAGCTGAGAGCTATCCCGGCAATCGTCGGAGAAGCCTGGCCGGCCCCGACCACCATCACTGCCTCGTCGAGGGCGCTCATCCCGCTTTCAATCGATCCCGTTCTCACCGACGCGCGCCCCTGGATTGTGAGACCGAGGATCAGAAGGTCCCGTTCGCCCAACCTTCGAGCAATCTCCACCGCACGGGACGAGTCGGCAACGGCATCGTCGAGGTCGCCTCCGATGGCGAGTTGCTCATAGGCAACCGGGATCAGGAGGTAGCCGTGTTCGAGACCCTCATCCCCATCTGCCAGAAGGGACGAGCCGTGGGCCACCCACGCAGAGCAGCTGGTCAGCGAGGTGGGTAGACACCCCGATGCCTGCGCCAGCTCTCCGGTGCTGATCTGGGCAAACCCAACTCTCATGGCACAGAGCGCGGCGGCCGGCAGGTCGCCGCGGTTGAGATGAATCTGATAGGCGCGTAGCCAGGCGTGCCTGCTCTCCGTCCCTCTACCGCAAAGAAAGGCGGAAACGGCGAGTTCCTCGAGATCCTCCACGCCCAACGCCGACCGAGAGTCGAGACGTCTGAGCATCTGGTAGGCATCCCACCAGCGACGCTCGCCGATCAATGCTCGCGCGTCTTCAACCGAGCTGGCCTCTGTAGCGATGGGCAGCGACTCCGAACGCCCAGCCATCACTCAACCCTACCAACGCCAATCGGTGCCTTTGGCCCTCGATTGTGCGCTCAGATAGGTGGGCCCGGGCATCGAGAAAGGCCGGACAACCCGCGTTGACGGCAGTTCTCCTAGATGGGCGAGTTGGTGAGGGAGTAGTGGTCGTCCTCGACACGGATTCTCCTCCACCACAAGACGATCACTCCCAGCAACATCACCCCGATCGAGACCCAGCCGTTGCGAGATAGACCCAGGAAACGGAATGTGGTGTCCGTCCTGATCAACTCCATCAGGAAACGGATCAGCCCGTATCCGAGGAAGTAGACCCCGATCAGACGGCCTCTCATCGACGGGTATCGGTTGCCCACCCAGATGATGAAGAGGGCCAGCCCGACGTTCCACAGGGACTCGTACAAGAAGGTGGGATGGAAGGTCTCGAAGGACTCGTAGCCTTCGGGGCGGAACTGTGGCTCGATTTCGAGACCCCAGGGAAGGTCGGTTGGGGTGCCGAACAGCTCCTGGTTGAAGTAGTTGCCGAATCGTCCCAATGCCTGTGCCAAGGGGACCGCCGGTGCCACCGAGTCGAGGAAGTCTGGAAAGCTGGCACCCCACTTCCTGGTGTACACGTACATCACGATGGCTCCAGCCGTCAGCCCCCCGTAGAGGGCCAACCCGCCCTCCCATATCGCGATCACCTTCCACCACTCCCCTTCGAACCGGGACAGATGGGTGGAGACGTAGGCCAATCTCGCTCCCAGGAACCCAAAGATCACTACGCGAATGACGATGCGCTCTGCCACCGCGACGTCTCCTCCGCGGGCCGCGAACCGGTTCCGGGTCACCAGCCAGGCGATGACGACTCCGGTCATGATGAACAGGCCGTAGAAGGTCACCCGGAGAGGGCCGATGTGGAAGTCGTTGATGGGTGGCGACGGGATCGAGGCGAGAAGAGTGGAAATCATGCTGTTTGCGCCTCCCGGGCAGACCAGCGGAACCACAGGACCGCGATGGTCGCCCAGACGACGGGGATGGTTGCGATCTTCATGATGATGCCTGCGAGTTGCTGATCCTCCAAAGCGGTGATCGAGCCGATCCGCGGCGCCAGCTCATAGATCGCGTAGATCGGTGTGGAGGTGAAGGTGAGGAAACTGGCGGGTATGACAGCCACGACGCTCGTGGTCACGAACAGGTAGGCCATCTTCGCCCACGAGGAGGACGCCCTCCCCTCGGGGAGCGGGGAGATCACCGGCAACCAGAGGATGAACCCGGCCAGCATCCACACCACGTCCATGGCGAAACTGCCCAACTGACTGTTCCGGAGGACTTCCACCGTGCCGGGGGCGTGCGTCGCCAGGAGGATGGTGTTGTAGATGAGGCCCGTCGCCACGAGTGAATGACCGAGCCAGACGGTCGATCTCTCGAGGCGGAGACGCCGGGTGAGCCGTCGGGCCATCCACTCGGGTGTGCCCAGGAGGATGAGCGGGGCGGCGACCAATGTATACAGCAGGAACTGGGTCATGTGTGCCGACGCCAGGTACCCGGCACCCAATGTGCCCAGTGGCCAGTCCGAGGCGGCCCAGAAAGCCAGCATGCCCCCCATGAACTGGGCGAGCCTCTTCCAATCGGTGGGCCCGGGATGACGACGCACCGACCTCCCATAGAGAAACATCGGGAGCAACGAGGCGGCCCAGATTCCCGGGTACGGGATCCACTCCCAGGTCCAGGGTCGGGCGAGGGCGGTACACCACCAGGAGATCATCGAAGGCTCTCCACCCATCGGACCAGCCGTTCGACCTCCGCTTCTTCGAGGGGAACGGGTGGCATCGTGGGACCGTAGCCGACGACCACGTCGGCGGCGGGATCGGTTATGGCCCGCCGCACATAATCCTCGTCGGCGACGACCGTGCGGCCGTCGGCGAGTTCCACTTGAGTACCCCAGGTCCCGTGGAGTGTGGGCGCGAGCTCGCTGTCGGTTTCGCCGTGGCATGCCAGGCAGCCCACGTCGGCGGCGAGCTCCGGTCCGCTGAGTTCTGAGGTGTTCGAATCGCCACAGCCGGCCACGAGCAGGAGGGCCATGAGGGCGAGGGCTCTAGCCATGACTCATCGTGTCTCCCGGTTCGACCACCCGTGCGGAGATGGTCCACTCTCCGGCATCCTCCCAGACCAGAGTGACGTCGATCTCGTCTCCCACCTGGAGACGCTCCACGTCAATGAGCATCAGGTGATACCCACCGGGCTCGAGGGCGAGGGACTCGTCGGTGCGGAGGTCGAGACCGTCGACCGCTCGCATTCCCGTGGTCCCGTCGTCTCCCGTCGTCGACTCGTGAATCTGGATCTCGGAGGCAACCGACGATCTGGCTCCGACGAGCCGATCGGCTTCGTTGCCTTGCGCGTTGAAATAGAGAGCGGCGTTGGGACCTGTGGGTGCACCCACCCGGGCGTCACTCACCTCCGGTGGCCCTCCAACAGGGTCGTCACACCCAACGACGACCACTCCCAGCACCGCGATCACGCCAAGGAGCACCCGGGCTCTCATCCAGACGCCCCCCGGGCGGCCAGGATCCGTAGGTCGTTGCTCCACTGGGTCTGGCGGGTCCCGAAAGGGTAGATGGCGTAGTTGCGCCCGTCGGGTGCGTAGGCGATGACCCAGCCGGCGTGGTCCACGGTGTAGTCCTCCCCTTCACCGCTGATCGTGGCCGGTGGCACTCCGGCGGCGGTCTGAGCCGTGACCAACTCCTCTTCGGACCCGGTCAACCCGACGAATCGGGGATCGAAGTTGTCCAGGAACGAGCGGATGTCCTCGCGGGAGTCTCGACCCGGGTCGACGGATACGAACACCACCTCGGCATCCCGGGCCAGTTCCGGATCTCGGTCGAGCACTTCTGCGATCTGGGCGAGATGCACCGGACATATGTCGGGGCAGTTGAGATAGCCGAAGTAGAGGAGTGTCAGCTTGCCTTCGGTCGCAGAGGCGAACTCGTAGGGGTCACCGTCGGTATCGGTCAAGGTGAAGTTGGGCTTGTTCTGCGGTGGATCGATCACGACACCTTGCAGCTCTCCTGAGGCGAGGTTCCCTCCACATGCCGAGAGGGCGAGGACCGCGGTGAGGACGACCAGTCGGGTCGTGCGACTCCTGAGACGGCCAACGTTCACCATTGTTCCCATGGTCGCGGCCGTTTGCCCTTAGATGAAACCGTTGTTCACCGCATCGGGGCTCGTCGAGTGTGGTTCACGTCCCGCCTTGTCATACACTCCTCGACGTGAAGCGTTTCTCACCGTTGATACTGATCGCCGTAGCCGCGGCTGCCGCCTTGGCGCTGCTCCGCAACTCAGACGAGGCCGAGCACGCAGAGGAGTGGAAACCGGTCCAACCGTCGTGAAGGTCGGCCTCCTGGTCACCGGTGACGTGGCGGTGCGCTCTGCCCACTCGTTGCAGTCTCATCCCGGTGTCGACGAGGTGGTGGTGATCGGCCCGGCCAAGTCGAAGAGCTTCGAGGTGGTCTCCTCCGCCGAAGCGTGCGACTATCTCGTGGGGCACGGGGACACCGCTCCGGGATTGGCACGCGACCACGGTGTTCCTCTCATCTGGGATGGAGCCCAGCCAGAAGACGGCGTGGCGGTGTGGGCGGCATCACCTCCCGGACTGGCTCTGGCGTTGGCAGCGCGGGAGTCGGACCCTCGTTTGGTGGCCGTTGCCCACCCCGACATCGACGATTCCGCGACCACGCGCACGACCCGGTTCCCCGACCCTGTCGGCCGGCTTGGCGTGTTCGACGCGACAGTCGGGGACAAACCGGTGGCTCTCGCCCGCTCCAACAACGACTTCGCCGCCTGTCTCGTGGAAGGAGCCGGTCGCCGCGTCACCGTCGTCGACCATGGTGGGTTCCTCTCCGGTGTCGCCCTGGCCGCCGCCATCGCGGTGGCCGACGGCATCCCGCGCCCGGTGTGGGAGGGGTCACTCCGCTATCTGGAGACGGTCACCGAGATGGGGTTGGTAATGGCCGAGAGCGAGTAGACAGCCGTAACCGGTCGACATCAACCAGTCTGTTCCGCCCTCTCGACCTCTTCGGTGGGGAGATCGGCGTGGTCGTCCGGCGGGAGGATGGCACCGTTGGGTGCCCGGTAGTCGTTGGGCGGGTGGAGGACCTGTTGGGAGGAGACCACCGGGTTGAGGGTCTCTTCGAGCACGACGATTTCGAGACCACCGACCACATCGGACACCAGGTTGTACACCACCGCGACAGCCACGGTGGTTCCGGTGAGGGTGACCCAGCCGACCACCGACCCGAAGATCAGGAAACGGAGGAACTGCTCGGTGTTGGCGAAGGGGTCGGTGCCCTCCTCGATGAGGGTGATCTCGACCATGAAGTCGACGAGAGCGTCGGGGATGCCCGCCCGGTCGAGGACCGACCAGAAGATCACGGCCCCGAGCACGAAGGCGAGGCCGAGCACGGCCCAGACCAGTGCCGACACCTTGAGCGTGGTCCATGGGTCGATCTTGCGGATTATGCGTCTGACTCGCCGGACAGTTGCCACTGTGGCTCCAGGTTGGTTTTCTCGAGGCGGTGGGACCCGTATACGGGTCCTACTACCTGAGGATTGCTTGGTAGAAGTCTAAGGGAGTATTGAAACAGTCCAACGGAACCGGACATCTCAAAGTTCCTGGGCCAACTCCTCAGAGATCTTGGCCGCCGCCGAGAGACGGTTGCCGTCGCCGACGTTGATCACCTTGACCCCGGTGGAGTCTCTCTTCTGCTTGCTGATCTTGCTCACCGCGATCCGGGTGCCCACCCCGGCGCTGGAGATGAGAAACACCTCGTCATCCTTGCGCACGGCTCGGGCGTCGACGAGGTCGCCCCGCACCTTGGTGATCTTGAAGGCCTTGACCCCGATACCGCCCCGGGTCTGCTCCCGAAACTCTCCCATGGCGGTGCGCTTGCCGTATCCGCCCGAAGTGAGGAGGAGGACTTCGTCACCGTCGATGTTGGAGACTGCGCTGACCACTTCGTCGTTGTCGCGCAGCCTGATGCCCCGGACACCCTGGGTGCCCCGGCCCATGCTGCGCAGATCCGACTCCTTGAACCTGATCCCCATGCCCTTCTTGGTGAAGATCAGGATCTCGTTGGTGCCATTCGAGGTCTTCACGGTCACCAGTTCGTCGTCGTCGGCCAACCTGATGGCGACCAGGGTCTGGTTACGGGAGTCGTATTCCTTGAACTCGGTCTTCTTGGCCTGGCCCTTCTTGGTGACCATCACCAGATATCGCCCGGTCTCGTAGTCCCGGGTGTCGATGACCGCTTGGATGGTCTCCTCGGGAGCGATCGGAAGGACCGACTGGGCCATGACCCCCTTGGCGGTGCGGGACTGGCGGGGGATGGCGTGGGCCTTGATCCGGTGCACCAGCCCCTTGTTGGTGAAGAACAAGAGATAGGCGTGGGCCGTGGTATGGACGAGATGTCGCACCACGTCGTCACCACTCACCTCGGCGGCCTTCACCCCACGGCCACCCCTGCCCTGGGTGCGATAGGTCGAGGCCGGCACCGACTTCAAGTAACCGGTGGCGGAGACGGTGATGATGAGCTCGTCGTCGGCGATGAGGTCCTCGAGACTCAGGTCGCCCTCGTCGGGGACCAGTCTGCTGCGGCGGGTGTCGGCGAAGTTCTCCTTGATCGAGGTGAGCTCTTCTTTGATGATCGTCCAACGACGCTTGGGGTCGGCCAGGATCGCCTTGAGCTCGGCGATGGTGTCCTGGAGCTCGGCCAACTCGGTGCGCAGTTTGTCGACCTCCAGTGCGGTGAGCCGTCGCAGCGGCATGTCGAGGATCGAGTTTGCCTGGATCTCGGAGAGCTCAAATCGCTCGATCAGGTTGGTACGGGCTTCGGCAGTGTCCTGTGAGCCACGGATGATCCTGATCACCTCGTCGATGTTGTCGACAGCGATGATGAGACCCTCGAGGATGTGCGCCCTGGCCTCGGCCTGGTCGAGGCGGAACTGGGTCCTGCGCTCGATGACCTCCATCTGGTGGTCGAGGTAGTAGCCGAGCATCTGGGACAGATTGAGAGTGCGGGGCACCCCATCCACCAGGGAGACCATGTTGTATCCGAAGCTGTCCTGCAGTGGGGTGTTCTTGTAGAGCTGGTTGAGCACCACCTGGGGGACGGTCCCCTGTTTCAACTCGATGACGAGACGGGTTCCGACCCGGTCAGACGACTCGTTGCGGGTGTCGGCGATCCCGCTCAACTTCTTCGAGTCGACCAGGTCCTTGATCTTGGCCATCACCCGCTCGATGGACACCTGATAGGGCAGTTGGGTGACGACGATCGCGGTGCGGCCCTTTCGGACCTCCTGGACGTCACACACGGCGCGGATCTTCACCGAGCCGCGGCCGGTGGTCAGCGCCTCCCGGATCCCGCCGTTGCCGACGAGGAAGCCTCCGGTGGGGAAGTCGGGGCCCTTGACGAACTCCAGAAGCTCCTCGGAAGTGGCGTCGGGGTTGTCGATCATGTGGAGGGCGGCGTCGATCACCTCGCCGAGATTGTGGGGAGGGATGTGGGTGGCCATCCCCACCGCGATGCCTTGGGAGCCGTTCACCAACAGATTGGGGAATCGGGCAGGAAGCACCGAGGGCTGCTGCAACTCTCCGGAGTAGTTCTCCACGAAGTCGACGGTGTTCTCGTTGATGCCCTCGAGCAGGTGGGTGGAGAGCTTGGTCAGACGGCACTCGGTGTAGCGCGGGGCACCGGGAGGGTCGTCGATGGACCCGAAGTTGCCCTGCGGGTCGATGAGCAGATGCCGCATCGAGAAGTCCTGGCCCATGCGCACCAG
>CAZZIG010000125.1:0-26313 GCA_964653975.1 uncultured Acidimicrobiaceae bacterium | reverse complement strand
CTTGAGATGAGATCTCCCACCCGTAAGGGTTAAGGCCCCTGGTAGAAGACCAGGTTGATAGGCCGGACGTGTAAGCACAGTCAATGTGTTCAGCGGACCGGTACTAATAGGCCGAGGGCTTGGATATAGAACCCAAACAATTGATGTGCTCGCTATGGAGTCCTCGGGTTGCCCGAGACTCGAAGATTTGCCCGGTGGCTCTAGCGGTGGGGTACCACCCGTTCCCATTCCGAACACGGAAGTGAAACCTGCCAGCGCCGATGGTACTTGGGGAGCAGTCCCCTGGGAGAGTAGGTCACCGCCGGGCATCAAACGTTCGAAGGGTCGTCTAACTAGCGTGGACGGCCCTTCTCTCATTTCTAGGAGATGCATTGGCATCCGGCAAAGACAACAGTCACAGATCCAACCGTCCGGGCAAGCGCCAGGGACCACACGGCGGGAACAAGCCCCAGCACAAGACGATCACGTCGGTGAAAGGCGGCCAGCTCCCGAAGTGGGTCAGGGACGAGATCACCCGCTCCACTCCGAAGGACCGGCGTCAGCCCGCGATCAACCACCTCGCCTCGGCCATGGAGAGTTTCACCGACGAGCGCTATCCGGCTGCGGTCGGAGAGCTCCGCAAAGCGAAGAAGCTGTCTCCTCGTTCCGCCACCATCCGCGAGCTGCTCGGGCTCTCTGCTTATCGCTCGGGCAACTGGGACGAGGGGTTGAAGGAGCTGCGCACCTACCGGAGACTCAGCGGCGACCTCATCCACTATCCGGTGGAGATGGACTGTCTTCGTGCCCTCGGCCGACCGGACGACGTCATCAGGGCGTGGGAGCGGCTTCAGGACTACGACATATCACCCACCATCAACAACGAGGCCAGGGTCGTGTACGCCTCGTTCCTCCTCGACCAGGGCCGGCCCCGGGATGCCTGGCCGGTGATAAAACCCGGTCGTCTGGTGGCTTCCCCATCCCAGGGCGAGCTGCGACGCTGGTATGTGGCGGCACGGGTGGCACTCGAGGCAGGAGATAAGGAGGCGGCACGTCGGCTGGTAGCCGCTCTCGACGAGCAGGAACCCGACTTCGAAGGGGTCGACGAGCTGCGGCGGGCCCTGGCCTAGGTCTGGGTGCGAGCCGCGTAGAGGTCGCGCAAGTACCAGATCTCGGCGGCATGCCAGAGCAACTCCTTGTTCACCCACCACACGATGTCCAACAGGGGCAGCTGGGGGTCGAGACCTTCGGGGTATGCCGAGCGTCCCACGGTGTCGAGATCCCGGTCGGTCATCTCATCGAGACCGGACCGCCACGACCGCAGACCTTCGCCCAGAAACGAAACCGCCTCGTTGGCCGTGATCGGCCAATTGGAGACGTCGAGGAGCTCGTGGTCACCCACCAACCAGTCGGCCTCGAATGAGGGCACCTGATCCGAGATGCCCCATCGACCCCGCCAGAGTCCTGGGCGGCTCCACGGCGGGCGTTGGACCCCACCACGTGCCCTCTGTCGGTCTCGTCCGCCCATCCTCGGTTTGCGCCACACTCCAGACGCGTGGGGCGGGCTCCCAGAGCAGCTCATCGTTGGTGAGCCCGTCGAGACGAGCGAAGAGCTGCTCGGTGACGTAGTCCCATTGCGCCAGGAATGGGGCGAGTTGGGGCGGAGAATCGGGGTACGAGTCGATCATCGGGCAACCGTATATGGAGATGCGGCCGGTTTCTGTCCCAGACCGCTGACACATTGGTCACCAATCCGCATTTCCCCGCACGAAGAGGGGAGAAATGCCATGGATCTCAATCTGATCGTCCTCTGCGGGCGTCTCGCGGTCGACGCCGAGGTGAGGGTCTTCGACTCCGGTGCCCGCCTGGTTCGCTATCTGGTGACCACGAGGGTCGACCATCCCCGTCGCCGGGTGGATGTCATCCCGGTGACGTTGTGGGACCCGCCCGACGACCTCGTCGACGAGCCGGGGATGAAGGGCGACCGGGTCTGGGTGTGCGGCTCGGTTCAGCGCCGCTACTGGGAGAGTCCCGACGGTCGGCGAAGCAGGGTCGAGGTCGTCGCCGAGCAGGTCAACTTCAAAGACGTCGAGAGCCTCGAGCCGGTCCGATCCGAATGACCCAATGGGTACGGGCCGATTCCGGGTTTGACGGTGGCGGTATCGTGGGCTCGTCCCTGCCCGCCCTCACCCTGGAGGTGTCACATGCCCTGGTACTGGACCGATGAGGTCGCCCCCGTCCTGGTCGCTACCGGCAGTATCGATCCCGAGGTGGCCGCCACCCTGGTGACGCTCCCGGTGGCGCATCGGAGCGAGCGGGAGTCCATCGAGGAGGCGGCCCGCCAGCTGCTGGAGGACGGGGAGATTCCGTTATTGGCCGCCTGAATGCTCCAGACGCTCCGTCGACCGAGGTGGATGATGGCGACGGTCGTGGTGCTGGTCCTCGCCGCCTTGTTCACGAGGCTGGGGTTCTGGCAGCTCGACCGTCTCGAGGAGAGACGGGTCATCAACATATCGGGGGAGGAGCGCCTCTCCGCCGCACCCGTCGAGTTGAGGAGCCTGTTGGACCAAAGCGGTGACGATCTCGACTCGGTCGAGTATCGGCGGGTGACGATGCGGGGGGAGTACGACACGACCAAAGAGGTGCTGATCCGGTCACAGGTCGAGTTGGGCCAAGCAGGATTCCACGTCATCACCCCTCTGCGTCTCGACGACGGATCCGCGGTGTTGGTCAACCGGGGTTGGGTCCCTCTCTCGATGGATTCGCCTCCGATCGCCGCCACTCCCGACGAGGGGGTGGCGGATGTCGCAGGGTGGATCCGGTTGTCGCAGAGCCGGCCCACCCTGGGCCCTGAGGACCCGCCCGGGGATCTGGCGGTCTTCAACCGGGTCGATGTGGAACGAATCGGCGATCAGGTTCCCTATGAGCTGGCACCCGTCTATGTGGTGGCGATGGGGGAGGGGAGTGACGAGCTTCCTGTGACTGTCGACCCTCCCGATTTCACCGAACAGGGGCCCCATCTCGCCTACGCCATCCAGTGGTTCGGCTTCGCTGTCGTGGGTCTGGTGGGGCTCTACTTCCTCCTGCGTCGCCAGGTTCGTCAGTCGACGTAGTCCTCGAGATTGATCCCGATTTCGAGACCCTCGACGAGGTCCCGGTTCCCGAGAGGCTCGGGGAGGTCTATCCGGTGGGGAGTGTCCGGGTTCCCCTGACACGTGAATGCCTCGCCCGGTGGCGGTTCCGCGGCGAAGGCGACGAACACCTGGGTTTCGGTCATCACCACCTGTGGCCCTACCAACCGATCGCCGATCTCGATCCCGCCGACACACTCTCGCTCGTTGAGGATCACCGCTATCGAAGTGCTCTCCTCTGTCAACTCAGGCCCTGTGGGGTCGAGTCTCCACTCGACCGTGTTCAGGCCGTCGGGGACGACGAACCTGAGCCCGCATTCGTCACCGGCCATGGACGATCCAGACCACGACCATCGCGAGCCGTCGTGGGACAGGTGCATGAAGGCCAGGGTGCCGTCGCCGGTCTTGGCGACGAGTTGGGCGTTCTCTTGGTCGCTATGGAGCAGCTGCCAGCCTTCCTGAGGCCAGAACTCGCCTTCGCCGCTGGCCAGGAAGGGCTCGATGGCCGTGGCCAGCCCCTCGTCACCTGCTTCGGCGAGCGGGCGGATCGTCTCCAATGCGCCGATGGGGAAAAGGGTCCCATCGCAAGCGACGACGAGGTCGTCGGGATACCTGCCTTCGGCGTCGGGTGGGACGATTACGTCGAGGTCGCCGACCGAGATGACGTCGGTCGCTGAGGTGGTCTCGGTCGTTCCCGTCCCAGCCGACGGGGGGACGCCACACGAGACAAGGGCGAAAGCCAGGCCGAGGGTCGAATATGTCCACCAGCTCCTCATGTCTCTTCGACGCCGCGCCCCACCCGGCGGTTCCCTAACCGTCGTTGGCCAGATCGTCGACGAACTCGAAGCCGTCCAACCCTTGCAGCTGTGACGGGTCCAACCTGATCTTGGCCGACCGGGAGCCGGCGCCGACCACCACCCAGTCACAGCCGAGGATGCGGCTGTCCAACCACACGGGGAGACCTTCGGGCAGACCGAATATCGTCACTCCTCCAATCTCTTGGCCGGTCAGCTCCTTGGTGAGCTCGGCCGGGGCGAAACTGACCTTGCGGACACCGAGTTTCCGGCGCACGGTGCCGTTCACGTCGAGCCGGGTATGGGCGAGGGCCACACAAACCGCGTTGTGCCCTTCCGGTTTACGGGAGGCCACCACGATGGCGTTCGCCGACTTCTCCAACGGGATGTCGTAGGCGGCACAGAACTCGGCTGTGTCGGCGAGTGCGGGGTCACACTCCATCTCCTCATAGTCGAGGCTGAGTCGTTCCAGGTCGGAGATCACTTCGGGGGAGGCAGTCATGACCGCCAGGTTAGGAAATAGATGGTGCCGTTCGAATCGACCTGTGAGAATCTCGCCGATGGAAGGCTACGACGAGACCACATACGGGCGGCTGTGGGGCCCGTTCTACGACGAGATGTTCCACCAGGTCGACGAGGCCATGGTCGACCTCCTGGTTCGGCACGCCGGCGACCCGCCACGTGCCCTGGAATTGGCCATCGGGACGGGGAGAGTCGCGCTACCACTCCGAGAGCGGGGCGTTGAGGTATCGGGCATCGACATTTCCGGGGAGATGGTCGAGAAGATGCGTGCCAAACCCGGGGGAGAGTCGATACCGGTGACGATGGGCGATTTCGCCGATGTCGACGTCGAGGGCACCTTCCCCCTCATCTACCTGCCCTTCAACACGATCTTCGGGCTGCTCACCCAGGAGCGACAGATCGAGTGCTTTCAGAACGTCGCCGACCATCTCGAGCCCGACGGACGTTTCATCATCGACTGCTTCGTGCCCGATGTGAAACGCTTCGACCACCACAACACCCGGATGGCGGTGTCGAGCATCGATTCGATCGATCGGCACACATATGAGATGACGATCTACGACCCGGTCGACCAGAGGCTCTCGACGCACATCGTGCGTCGCTTGGACGACGGCGAGAACGTGGTGCTGCCGGTCGAGATCCGGTTTGCCTGGCCCTCAGAGCTCGACCTGATGGCGCGGCTCGCCGGTCTCGAGCTGGAGGATCGTTTCGGCTGGTACGACCTGAGACCGTTCACCGAGAGATCGACGAATCACATGTCGATCTACCGGAGACCGGCTTAGCTCAGACGGCCTCTTCGGCCGGCTCGGCGGCGGCCTCGTCGTCGTCCTCGGCGGCGATCTGGGCCTTCACCTCGTCCATGTCGATCGCCTTCACCTGCCCGATGAGGTCCTCGAGCAGGTTCCCGGGGAGGGCGCCGGGCTGGGCGTAGAGGATGATCTGGTCGCGGAACACCATGAGGGTCGGGATGGAGCGGATCCCAAAGGCCTGGGCCAACTCCTGTTGGTCTTCGGTGTCCACCTTGGCGAAGACGATGTCGTCGTGCTTCTCGGATGCAGCCTCGTAAGTGGGCGCGAAGGAGCGACAAGGGCCACACCACTCGGCCCAGAAGTCGACCAGCACGGTCTCGTTGTTCTCGACCGTCTGGTCGAATGTCTCCTTCGTGAGGGCGACGGTTGCCATTGTTTCAAGCCTTTCGGTTCGTAGGTGTCATTGATGTCAACGTAACGGTGCCAACAGGGTATTCCCTGCCGCCGGCAACGAGGATCCCGACCACCTAGAGTCGTGAGGCAACGCGATGGATCGCCCAACCAACGCTCAGAGCGAGACTGCCGGCCTCTGGAAGGTCTGTCTGGAATGTGGCAACCGATTTCAGAGAGCCGACCACGGATACCGGGTCAACTGGTGCTCGGCGACATGTGAGTCGGCCTCTCTGCGGAGACAGCGCGACCAGATCGAGACCTCGTGGGCCCGGGCCCGCTGGTTCCTGCGCTGATCGAGACAAGGTTTCCCGGACGCCCCGGAAGACCCTGGAGTAGCGTCTTGTTCCCGGGACGGCAATCCGACAGAAGGGTGGAGAGAATGTCAGGACACGACGAAGGCTCACACGCCTCGATGTGCGAGATCATTGGATGCTCAGGCGAAGGTGTGAAGACACGCTGGGTGCTCGAGGACAAAGACGGTGGACGTGAGATCACGGTCTGTTGGAAGCATGGCGAAGGCGAGATAACCGAAGACCAGTTGCAGCCTCAGCAGGCCAGCTGACCGGCAGGGCCCTGGCTCGCACCGTAGTGGGTAGCGCCCATAATCGACGTTATGTCAAGTTATGGGTATTGCCGGGGCAGGCACCCCTCCCTCACCGATCTGCCGTCAGGTGAACTTCGGAGCCACTTCTTCGGCGAACAGACGCCAACTGTCCCGGGAAGCCTCCACACCGGCCCATTCCCGGTGCATGAAGATCATCCCGCCAATGCCACCGGCACGTTCCGCGATCTCGGCGATCCGCTCGATGACGTGGGTCGGGCTTCCGATGAGGTGCTTGTCCAGATAGTCCCGGTACCACTCGTCTGGCGTCCCCTCCGGTTCGGGTCTCCCGTTCACACCTACCTGGAACTCGTAGAACTCACGGATGGCCCCCTCTTTGAACCCTTGCTCGGCGGTCTCCTGATCCTCGGCGACATGGAGCATGTAGCTGAGGATGATTTGGTCACGACTGGCCTCACGATTCGCCGCGGCCGCACCACGCTCCAGGTCGGCGAACACCTGTTCGACTCTCTCGGGAACCCCGCCCAGGAGGACCTTCCCTCCGAGACGACCCATCAGCTCGACATTGCGGGGGTCGGCGGAAGCGACCGCAAAGGGCATGTGGGGCTTGGTGTAGGGCCGTAGCTGCAACACGGCGTCCCGGAGCTCGAACCAGTCGGTCCGCACCGTCACCGGTGCCTCGGCCTCGAGCAGGTCCAACATGACCGACAAGCTCTCCTCCATGCGCCGGCCGGCGTCTTCGGGACTCAAAGCGAACACGGATAGGTCCTTGGGGATGCCCCCTCCGACACCGAGGCCAAAGCTCACCCGGCCCCGGGTGAGATGGTCGAGAAGGATGATCCGGTCGAGGGCAACCAGCGGGTGGTGCAGCCCCGCCTGGACGACACCGGTACCGAAACGGATCCTCTCGGTGCGGCCGGCGGCGGCGGCGATGACGACTTCAGGCGAGGCGATGTTCTCCCAACCGGTGCTGTGGTGTTCTCCTATCCACACCTCGTCGAGACCGAGCTCGTCGAGCAGCTCGATCAGGCTCAGATCACGCTCCAGGGCCTCGGTGGGGTCTTCTGAGGGATGATGGAATGGCTGGAGGAAGAGTCCGAAGTTCATGCTGCGATACAAGCAGATACATCGATGAACGTCAATATATGGGTTCGCGTGAGGCACCCAATATCATCCCCCGCCGATGAACACATGGACCATCGCCGTGGACGATCCCCGCAAGCCCGACATCGTCGCTTTGCTGGAACGTCATCTCAGCTTTGCCCACGAGGTGACACCACCCGAAGACGTGCATGCCCTCGACCTCGACGGTCTCCTCGACCCCGCGGTGACCTTCCTCAGTCTCAGGGAGGACGACCGGCTGCTCGGCATCGGAGCGATCATGGACCTGGGCGCCGACCACATGGAGCTGAAGTCGATCCATACCGCCGAGACGGCACGTGGCAGAGGGGTCGGACGTGCCATCGTCGACCGTCTCCTCGAGGTCGCCAGAGAGCGAGGTGCCATCCGGGTGAGTCTCGAGACCGGCTCCATGGAGGCGTTCGCACCCTCTCGCGCCCTCTACGCCGCTGTTGGATTCGTGGAGTGTGAGCCGTTTGGTGACTACTCCCCCAGCCGCGCCAGCACGTTCATGACCCGAGAGCTGCGTTGAAACCCGGGGATCGCCGCTCTACAGTGACCCTCGTGAACACGGACACCGCTCGCGCCCTCCTTCTCCTCATGTAGGGCAGACGCGCACATTTCCGTGTTTGCCCGCCCCCGCCCGACCGGGGGCTTTTTCTTTCTCCGGTCTCCGTCCCAGCCCCACCGAAACCCAAGGATCGCCATGCCACCACCCAACGCCAGCCCCAAGAAGATGCCATTCGAGAAGTACGGGCCGTTCGTGCCTCTCGTCCTCGAGGATCGCACCTGGCCCAACGTCGTCATCGAGAAGGCGCCCCGTTGGTGCTCGGTCGATCTCCGGGATGGCAATCAGGCGCTCATCGACCCGATGGACCCGGCCCGGAAGCTGGCGATGTTCAACGAGCTCGTGGCCATGGGCTTCAAAGAGATCGAGGTCGGCTTCCCCGCCGCCAGCCAACCCGACTTCGACTTCGTCCGCCAGCTGATCGAAGACGACCTGATCCCCGAAGACGTCACCATCCAGGTGCTGGTGCAATGCCGGGACGAGCTGATCGAACGCACCTACGACTCGATCCTCGGCGCTCCCGGGGCGATCGTCCACTTCTACAACTCGACCAACCCGTTGCAGCGGGACGTCGTCTTCGGAATGGACAAGGACGGTATCAAGGACATCTCGGTGAATGCGGCGAAGCTGTGCCGGAAACTCGAGGAGTCGATGGGTGAGGGCACCATCCGGTACGAGTACTCCCCCGAGAGCTTCACTCTCACCGAGCCGGACTTCGCCCTGGAGGTCTGTGAGGCTGTCATGGACGAGCTAGACCCCTCCCCCGCCGACCCGATCATCCTCAACCTGCCGGCCACCGTCGAGTGCTACTCGCCTAACGTGTACGGCGACGTCATCGAGTGGTTTCACCGCTCTCTGGGGCACCGCGACTCGGTGGTGTTGAGCCTTCATCCCCACAACGACCGGGGATGTGCGGTGGCCGCGGCCGAGTTCGGGGTGATGGCCGGGGCGGACAGGGTGGAGGGCACTCTCTTCGGCAACGGCGAGCGCACCGGGAACGTGGACATCGTGACCTTGGCGATGAACCTCTTCGCCAACGGTGTCGACCCCGAACTGGACATCACCGACATCGACTCGTTGCGACGTACCGCCGAGTACTGCAACCGGCTGCCGGTGCACCCCCGGCACCCCTACGTGGGAGACCTGGTGTACACGGCCTTCTCCGGGTCACATCAGGATGCGATCAAGAAGGGGTTCGAAGCCCTCCCCGACGACTACGGAACCTGGGGCGTGCCCTATCTTCCCATCGACCCCAAACACGTCGGGCGCAGCTACGAGGCGGTGATCCGGGTGAACTCCCAATCGGGCAAAGGCGGGGTTGCCTACGTGATGCGAGAGGAACACGGGTTCGATCTCCCCCGCCGGCTGCAGATCGAGTTCTCCAAAACCATCCAGCACATCACCGAGGACAGCGGGACCGAGATCACTCCCACCTCCATGTGGAATTCCTTCCGGGGGGTCTACTTCCCGGAGCGGGCCAGGTTCAGGCTGCACAGCCAGGAACTGCACACGACGGCGGAGCAAGGCCGGGGCCACACCACGATCACGGCGCGTCTCGACGTCGAGGGCGACGAGGTGACAGTCACCGGTGAGGGAGACGGTCCCGTGGAGGCTTTCGTGAACGCGCTCCGTGATCAGTTTGGTCGTGTCTTCGATGTCGTGGACTACAGCGAGCATGCCATCGGCAGTGGAGCCGACGCCAAGGCCGTGGCCTACGTCGAGAGCTCAGGGGCCCAGGGAACCCTGAAGTGGGGCGTGGGAGTCGACTCCAACATCACGACCGCTTCTCTCCTGGCCGTCCTCGCCGCCTTCGAACGTCAGCAGACATGACCAGCGAGCCCCCCGCCACGGGGTTCAAGAGCGGTTGAGGTCCTAACGTAGGCAGAGCCCTGCCCGACGCGATTCCCGTAGACGCGTCTCCATCCATACCCTCGAGGCTCATGGCAACAGAGGACCTCACAACCGACGACGTCGCCCTCGTGGGCAACGGCCGCCATCTCATCACCCGCCAGCTCCGTCGAGCCACCAGGGAGTTCACTTTCGGAGGCGTGGGAACCACGCTGTTCGCAGGGATGACCATCCTCTCCTCGTTCGTCCTCGGTTGGGTGACGGACCGGGTGTTGATCCCGGCGGTCCAAGCCGGCGACGTCGCCACATCGGCCCTGGTCGCCTCGGCTGCCGCCATCGTCGGCGTCGCCGTGCTCCGGGGACTGGGCATCACGATGCGCCGCATGGGGGCGTATTACGCCCAGCACCGCATCCAGTACAGGGATCGTGTCGACGTCACCGATCGCTACCTCGACCTTCCCGTCGAGTGGCATCGCCGACACCCGACCGGCCAGCTGCTCTCCAATGCCAACGAAGACGTCGAAGCTGCCTCCTTCATCGCCGCTCCCCTGCCGATGGCCTTCGGCGTGCTCCTGATGCTCGTGGGCACGGCCATCATCCTCATCGTCACCGATCCGTTTCTCGCCTTCATCGGATTCCTCGTCGGCCCCGCGCTCTTCGTGGTCAATGTCGTATTTCAGCGGCGGATGCGTGCCGTAGCCGCCCGCGCCCAGAGCTTGCGAGCCGAAGTGGCCGACATAGCTCACGAATCGTTCGATGCCGCCCTGGTCGTCAAGACACTGGGACGGGAGAACGACGAGGTGGGCAGGTTCGGGGAGCGATCCGACGAGCTGCGTGACCGGATGGTGGAGGTGGGCCGGCTACGGGCTGCGTTCGACCCCATCATCGAGGCCCTGCCCAATGTCGGCATCCTCGCCGTGTTGTTGGTTGGTGCGTGGAGGGTGGACCAGGGTCTGCTCACCCCGGGAGACTTGGTCACCTTCGCCTACCTGTTCCGTCTCGTTGCCCTTCCGATGCGGGTCTTCGGATGGCTGCTCGGCGAGCTGCCCCGTTCGGTGGTCGGGCTCCACCGTGTCGAGGCGGTGCTGGAAGAAGACGAGCGGGTCGTATACGGGAGCTCCGCTCCCGGTAGCGACGGAGGAGCCGGGGCCAACGTGGACGCCATCGCCTACTCCTATCCCGAGTCGGAGTTCCAGGACCTGGGAGCGGCCCGCAACCGGTCGAGCTCGGGAAACGGTGACACTCGTGGCATCGAATCGGTGACACTGGACGTCTCTCCCGGCAAGACCGTCGCCCTGGTCGGGCCGACCGGCTCGGGGAAGTCGACGATCGCTCATCTCATGGTGCGGCTCTTCGATCCCGACACCGGACAGATCTCCCTCGACGGCCACACCCTCGTCGACCTGGAACGGCACACCTTGGCGCGATCCGTGTCGATCGTGTTCCAGGAGACCTTCTTGTTCAACGACACCATCTACAACAACATCACCCTCGACGAGGAGTTCGACGAGGCTCAGGTCGTCCACGCGGCCCGACTCGCCCGGGCCCACGATTTCATCGTGAAGCTGGATAAAGGGTATGCAACCGTCGTCGGTGAGCGTGGCGCCGCCTTGTCGGGTGGGCAGCGGCAGCGGGTGGCCATCGCCCGGGCCCTCATCCGTGAGCCACGACTGTTGGTCCTCGACGATGCGACTTCTGCTGTCGACCCAGCGGTCGAGAGCGCCATCCTGGAAGGGCTCAGGCAACTCGACACCACAGTGGTCATAGTCGCCTATCGACGATCTTCGATCGTGCTCGCCGACGAAGTCATCTACGTCGAGGATGGGCGTGTCATCGACCGGGGCACCCATGCGGAGCTGTATGTCTCCCTCCCCGACTATCAGCAGTTGATCGATGCCTATGAGAGGGAGCCGGCATGACCTCCGTCGCCCCACCCAGGTCGGAGGAGATCGCAGCCCGCCGCGGGGCCCTAAAGACCATACGACGCGGTCTGAGCCTCTCCCCCGAGTTGCGCAAGGGCCTGGGCGGCACGATTGCCATCGCCGTGGTGGCCACGGCCGGCCGGGTGGTCGTCCCCATCGCCATCCAACAGATCGTCGACGGCGGTTTCAGGGAGGGCGGGGTGGACATGGGCTTCGTGGTGGAGATGACGCTCATCGCCCTCGCCGCGGTGATCATCACCGGTGCTGCAACCGGGTGGATGCATCTACGCCTTGCAAAGGTCGCCGAGACCGCGCTATCGGGGCTGCGTATTCGGGCATTTCGCCACATCCATGACCTGTCGATGCTCCACCAGGCCTCCGAGCAACGTGGTGTCCTGGTCACCAGGGTCACCTCCGACGTGGACCAGATCAGCCGTTTCATGCAGTGGGCAGGTCTGATGTTGTTGGTCAACGGTCTGCAGGCCCTGCTCGCCCTGGTGGTGATGCTGGTCATGTCGGTCGAACTGGGTCTGGTGGTCGTGGTTTTGATCCCGATGATCGTCTACATGGTGCGGTTCTTCCAGAGCCGGCTCGAAGTCGCCTATCTGACCGTCAGGGAGAAGGTGGGCCAGATGCTCGCCCTCATCGCAGAGACGGTCGTGGGTGCCCCCGTGATCCGGGCCTACGGCATCGAGAGGCGCACCCGGGAGCGTCTCGAGCATGCCATCGAGGCTCACCGTCGGGCCGGAGTCAGCGCCGGGCGTCTCTCCTCGGTTTTCTCAGGCTTCGGCGAACTGTCGTCGGCGATCATCGTCGCCGCAGTCGTCGTGGTGGGCACGATCCTCGCCGTCAACGGCTCGACCACCATCGGGACGGTGGTCGCCTTCCTCTTTCTCGTGCAACTGTTCGTGCAACCCGTCCAGTTCATGGGCGAAGCCGTCAACGAGGCGCAGACGGCGGTTGCCGGGTGGAGTCGGGTCCTGGACATTCTGGACATAGCTCCCGACGTGGCCGACCCCGGCCCCGACGGGGTGGTCCTCCCCCATCAGCCATTGGGAGCCCGGTTCGACGGTGTCGAGTTCCGGTACCCGCGGCCCGGGGAGACCGCAGACCAGGCCGATGCCACACCGGCGTTGAGCGGAATCGACGTCGAGATCCCACCACGGCAACGGGTGGCCGTCGTCGGGGAGACCGGGTCGGGCAAGACCACCTTCGCCAAGCTCCTCACCCGGCTCATGGACCCGACCACGGGGAAGGTCGAGGTGGGCGACACGGACCTGCGCGACGTCCGGTTCGGGTCGCTCCGTGACCGGGTCGTGATGGTCCCCCAGGAGGGGATCCTCTTCCGGGGGACCATTGCCGACAATGTCCGGATGGGCTCTCCCGAAGCATCGACCGACGATCTGCTGGCCGCATTCGAACGGCTCGGGCTGGCCGACTGGCTCGCCGAGATGTCCCAGGGTCTCGATACCCCCGTCGGTGAGCGGGGAGGCTCACTGTCGGTTGGTGAGCGCCAGTTGGTGACATTGGTCCGGGCGGCGATCGCAGACCCCGACTTGTTGGTGCTGGATGAGGCCACCTCCGCCGTCGATCCCGTGACCGAGGTCAGGATCAACCGCGCCCTCAACCAACTGACCAGGGGCAGGACGGTGGTCACCATCGCACACCGACTCTCGACAGCCGAGGGAGCCGACCGGGTGTTGGTCTTCGACGAGGGCCGCATCGTCCAGGACGGGCCACATGCGCGACTCGTCGACGAGGACGGCGTATATGCCACTCTCTACGAATCCTGGAAGCGAGGAACCACTATCTCCTGACCCGGTCGTGTCACACTGGGCCCTATGAGCGGTTCGTGGGTCAGCAGACAGCCGCCGGGGATCGGAGCCACGATCGTGGGCGGGCTGGCCGGGGCAGTGGTCGTCTTTCTGGTCGGGCCTCCCATAGCCAACGCGGTCGCCTCCGACGGCCTCGGTGGGCTCGGCACCGCGCTCGTCCTTCTCTTTGGCATGTGGTGTGTCGGGACCGGCCTCGGGGTCTTCGCCGCCCTCAAGCTACGTGGTCACGAACGTGCCCTGACCACAGCCCTGCTCGCAGTCCCCGGGATGGGGATCGCCCTGGTAGCCACCTTCTTCGTCGCAGCCGACATCGCCACCGCTCTCCTCTTCTGGATGGTCCTGGTCGGTAGCTGCATCCTGGTGCTATGGCTGGCGCGTCTGCTCACAATGGCAGTGGCCCGACCGGGACAGGTCACCGACGACTGAGCGGGCCGGCCCCGGCATCACCGGATCGAAGCATCAAGTTCGGCTCGACACACCGGTCACGCCCCACTCCTCGTTGCGGGTTGAACACCCGCCCCTCCACGAGCTGCGCACCCTCGTCATCCGAGGTGAGGAAGGTGTCGATGGCGTCGGCGACGGCGTTGGCGGCGACGGGCACATAGGCGGGGTCTTCATACAACTCCGCCTCCGCCGGGTTGGCGATGTACCCCAGTTCGACCAGGGCACTGGGCGCGTCGGGGAGACGAACCATTCCGTATGCGTCCTCGCCGTCGGTGTTGAGCACCGTCATGACACCGGCGTCCGGAGCACGGTGCCACTCCACGTCGAACCGACTCAGGGCTGACATCGTCTCGTCGTAGATCAGCCCGCCCAGCCTGGCGGACTCCCTCGTGGCCTCCTTGACGAAGATCTCCACCCCGGGGATGTCCGAGGGGAGCGCGACTGGTGCGTTGTGGTGGATCGACACGAGCGCCTTCGCTCCCACGAGGTCGGAGAATCGGGATCGAGTCCTGATGGGAACGGGATAGTCCGCGGTCCGGGTGAGCATCGCGGCGATGCCCCGCCCGGTGAGGATGTCGTGGACGGCGAGAGCAACATCGAGGTTGATGTCCTTTTCCTGGAGACCGTTCGCTCCCACGGCGCCGGTGTCCACGGGCCCACCGTGACCGGGGTCCATGAGCACGTCGACCGCATAGACCGGTGTGCCGGCGGTGGCCAAGACAGGGTTGCCGCAAGGGGTGAGGACTTCAATGGTGTCGCCATTGGCCGCCACGACGGGCAAGGGGATTCCGCTGGGTGTGATCCAGGCGACCGGGGGCCCGGGCGGAATCGTCGTGGTCGTCGGATCAACGGGCGTGCTGGTGGGATCAGCGCCACCACTCGTGGTGGATGGTTCTGCGAGCGATGACGATGTGGGGCTGGGTTCCACCACGGGGGGCAGACAGCCGACGAGCACAATGAGCGCGACCAAGAGACCTGGTGGGCGTTTCATCGGCCCTGAACTCTGGCACGTATCGAAGGTTATGAGACCTATGCTTGGCCGGTGTTCGGCCCATTGAACGGCGTTCGCACCGCATTGGTCATCGCGGCCGGCGTGGCCGCCCTGGTCTCACTCTTCGCCGGATATCCGACCGTCGCCGTCATCCTCCTGGTGGGTGTGGCCATCCATGGGCTCGGGTGGTTGTACCTGTATGCCATCAGGGACCGGACCACACAGGACTGACCGTCGCTCAGAGATCGATTCCCTCTCCGATGACCTCACCGACCTCCACGGCCCGGGTCGATAGCGCGGCATGGTCGTTGTCGGGCTCGTCGCCGACCTCACCGCATAGGTCGACATAGACCTTCAGCTTCGGCTCGGTGCCGCTCGGACGCACCAGGATCCTCCCCTGGTCTCCCAGTGTCAGTTCGACGAGGTTCTGGGTACCCAGCCAAGAGGGGCGTCGCGCAGCGCCGTGGCGATAGTCGGTCACCGCGGTTACTGCCATGCCGGCGACGAGGTCTGGAGGTGCTTCTGCCAACCGGTCGACGGCATCTCCCATCGCTTCCCGCGCACCAGAGCCGGTGCTCGCGATCGAAGTCTGGGCGCTAACCCACAGTCCATGAGCTCGCCACAGCTCCACCAGTCGATCGAGGATGGAAGCCCCTGTGTCGGCCAGGTCCGCGGTGAGGTCGGTGAAGAGGAGCCCCGCTGAGATACCATCCTTGTCTCGTACCGCCGATCCGACCGTGTAGCCGAGGGCTTCTTCGTAACCGAAGACAAAACGGCCACCGAGCTCTTCCTGAAGCGACAACCCGGCCCTCACGATCCACTTGAAGCCAGTGAGAGTCGGCTCGAATCTCGCCCCGTAGGAGACGGCCACATCCCTCAGCATCGGGCTGGAGACGATGGAGCTGGCGACGATGGCGGACGTCGGCTCGGGATCGTTGCGCAACAGATAATCACCCAGCAAGACCCCGACTTCGTTGCCCGACAGCGGGCGCCACTGTCCGGCATGGGGCACGACGACGGCGAGACGATCAGCGTCGGGGTCGTTGGCGAGGAGGAGATCCGCCGAGCGCCTCCGCGACAGGTCCAGGGCGAGATCGAGCGCTCCCGGCTCCTCCGGATTGGGGAAGTCGACGGTCGGGAAAGTCCCGTCGGGCTCGGCCTGCTCGGGGACGGCTTCCACCTTTGAGTGCCCGGCCCGCCGCATGACCTCGAAGAACGTCTTCTTGCCCACACCGTGGATCGGCGTGTACACGATCCTCAGCTGCGACCCCTCCTTGCGAGAGCGGGTGGCCGAGACCTCCTCCCAGTAGCGGTCGACGATGTCCTCGGGCACCGGTGTCACCAGGGCCGAGGGTCCAGCGAAGACATCCTCGACACGCTTGATCCCGGACGCAGACGGTGCTTTTGCGATGCCCTCCTGGATGGCATGGTCGATCGGGGAGACGATTTGGGACGCATCCGGGCCGTAGACCTTGTATCCGTTGTCCTCGGGAGGGTTGTGCGACGCGGTGACCACCACGGCTGCCGAGGCGGCGAGGTGCTTGGCCGCGAAAGCCACCAATGGCGTCGGAGCCACGTCAGGGAAGAAGTGGACGGCGATGTCGGCAGCCGCGAGCACACCGGCGGCATCTTCGGCGAACTGACGGCTGGTGGGACGTGCGTCGAATCCGATCACGACCCTGATCCCCGAGTCCGGGTCGGCCCCGGCGAGGAGGTAGCGGGCCAGCCCATGGGTCGTGCGGATCACCACCGCCCGGTTCATCCGCCCTGGCCCGGCGCCGACCTTGCCTCGGATGCCTGCGGTTCCGAACTCGAGAGTGGTGTTCATCCGAGCTTCGAGCTCGGCCAGATCGCCTTCGGCGACGATTCGTTCCAGCTCGGCTCTCGTGGTCGGATCGGGGTCGCCGGCGATCCAGACGCGGGCGCGTTCTACGAGGTCAGTCATCCCGTTGGGCAGGCTACCGATCGAGCTCAGCGGAGATTCTGCTGCC
The DNA here is from genome assembly GCA_964653975.1 of uncultured Acidimicrobiaceae bacterium. Classification (GTDB taxonomy): domain Bacteria; phylum Actinomycetota; class Acidimicrobiia; order Spongiisociales; family ZC4RG35; genus JANQRA01. The sequence continues at coordinate 9,408 of CAZZIG010000125.1, read as the reverse complement.
AGTTCCACGAGTCGGCGCACATGGCGGCGAGATCTCTCGTGGTGCGCCACCCCAGCTCGGCGGCTGCCTTGCCGGGATCGGCCCAGGTCTCGGCGACGTCTCCGGGGCGTCGCTCGACTATCTCATAGGGAACCGGCTTCCCCGACTCTTCCTCGTAGGTCTTGATCACCTCGAGCACGCTGTGCCCCCGACCGGTGCCCAAGTTGTAGGTGTGGACACCTGGGACGCCGGCACGTTTGTCGAGGGCGGCGACATGGCCTTCGGCGAGGTCGACTACGTGGATGTAGTCCCGGATTCCTGTGCCGTCGGGTGTGGGATAGTCGCCCCCGAAGACCTTCAGCCTGGGCAGTTGGCCGGCGGCGACCTTGGCGACATAGGGCATGAGGTTGTTGGGAACTCCGAGGGGCTCCTCGCCGATCAGAGCCGAAGGGTGGCCGCCTACTGGGTTGAAATACCTGAGCAGGGAGACACTCCATTCGGGATTTGCAGTCTGGACGTCGCGGAGGATCTGCTCCATCATGATCTTGGTCCAGCCATAGGGGTTGGTGGCCGTGCCGATGGGCATGTCCTCGGTGAGGGGCAGAGCGGTGGGCTCTCCGTAGACCGTCGCCGACGAACTGAAGATGAAGTTGGTGACTCCGGCGTCGAGGAGCACCTCGAGGAGGGCGATGGTCCCGGCGACGTTGTTCTCGTAGTAGGTCACGGGCTTCGCGACCGACTCCCCCACCGCCTTCAGGGCGGCGAAGTGGATGCACGCCTCGAAGCCTGCCGAGGCGAGACCGGCGAGTGAGTCGCGATCGCGCACATCGAAGCGGTGGAACTCGGGTGCGGTGCCGGTGAGCTCACCGACTCTCCTGATGACAGATGGTTGGGCATTGCTCAGGTTGTCGACGACGACCGGCTCGTGGCCCGCCTCCATGAGGGCGACCACGGTGTGACTGCCGATGAAACCGGCACCGCCGGTCACTAGGACTCGCATCGCACCAGGTTAGGGCGCTGCGGGAAGTGTCACGATGAACGACGAGTAGGTGCCGTCGTGCTCATAGACCAGGCTTCCGTTCATGAGCCCTGCCAGTTTCCTCGCCACCGACAGCCCGAGACCCACCGAACGTGCGTCGCGTAGCCCACTCCCCTGCTCGTACGACTGGAAGATCCGTTCCGCCTCCTCGGGGTCCAAGGGGCTGCCCGTGTCACAGACGCGGATGTCGATATTGTCGCCACCACGACGACGGGTGACCACTCTCACCTCGTCTCCGCCGTATTTCACCGCGTTGGTGATCAGATTGCGCAGGATCTGCCTGGTTCGTCTGGGATCTGCCATGACGTGAATGGCGTCGTCGCCCGGCTCGAAGGTGATCGGCTCGTCGATTCCCTCGAGGGCCCGCCTGATCTCATGGGACACGTCGAAGACCTCCCGCCCGACCGAGACCCGACTGACGTCCTCCCGATAGGCGATCAACAGGTCCTCGATGATCCACGAGGCGTCATCGGCCTGGCGTGCCATGACCTCGGCTATCTCCCGGCGCTCCTCTTCGGAGAACCCCTCGTAGTCGGTGGCCAGTTCCTGAGCCAGTCCGAGGAGGACGGACATCGGGTTGCGGAGCTCATGGGAGACGGTGGCAACGAACTCGTCGCGCGCCTTCTTCGCCTTCACCTTCTCGGTCATGTCGACCAGGGCGCCCTCGCAATAGATGAGATCGCCGTCTTCGTCGTAGACGGCGCAGGCGTTGTCCTGGACCCACACGGTCGTCCCGTCACGTCGGCGCAACTCGATCTCGAAGTCGAGGACCTCTCCCCATCGCGAAATCTGTTCGAGCCAGAGCTTTCGATACGAGGTGTCCACGTAGAAGCTCTCCACGGTGGCGATGTCTTCGGTGAGCTCGGGGACGGACTCGTAGCCGAGCAGCTCGGCAAATGCCGGGTTGGCCGCCAACAGTGCACCGTCCGGCGCAGAGCGATACAAAGCCACGGGAAGCCGTCGGAACAGCTCCTCGATGCCCCCGATGAGTGTCGTCACATCGTTGTTATCGGCATTTCCCGCCATTTTCTCCAATAGGTCCCCTGACAGCGACTTGGAGTGCCTCCATTGCCGAAACTAGCGCCCTGACGGCTATTTTGCGCTGCTCGTGACTGACTATGTGATCGTAGGGGCCGGATCCGCGGGTTGTGTGCTGGCCGAGGCTCTCTCGACGAGGTATTCAGTGGTCGTGCTCGAGGCGGGCGGCAGCGACCGTTCCCTCGAGGTCGCCGTGCCCGCTGCATTCTCCAAGCTGTTCCTGACCGAGCGCGACTGGGGTCTGCACAGTGAGCCCGAACCGGGGGCCGACCACCGCTCGTTGTACCTCCCTCGAGGCAGGATGGTGGGCGGCTCGAGCTCGATGAACGCCATGCTCTACAGCAGGGGACGGCCCTCCGACTACGACTCCTGGGTCGGGGCCGGGGCGCGGGGCTGGGGCTGGGACGAGGTCCTCCCGTTGTTCCGTGCCATGGAGTCGAACTCGAGGGGCGCAGACGCCCACCACGGGGACTCCGGGCCGTTGCTGGTCACCGACATCCCCCGACCCAATCTCCTGACACGTACCTTCGTCGAGGCGGCTCTCGACCTGGGTATCCCACCCAACCCTGATTTCAACGGTCCGACCCAGGAAGGAGTGGGCTTCTTCCAGGTGACGCAACGTCGGGGGCGGCGCTGGTCCGCAGCCGACGCCTTCCTCCGTCCGCTCTCCGACCGGCCGACCCTGCGAATCGAGACCGGGGCCCTGGTCACCCGGATCGTCCTCGACGAAGGGCGCGCCGTCGCGGTCGAATACGTCAAGGACGGCCGATTGCAGCGTGTCGAGGCGAGAAGGGAGATCGTCGTGGCGGCCGGAGCATTCGGGTCTCCACACTTGCTCCAACTGTCGGGGATCGGTGATCCTGATCACCTCCGGTCGATCGGGATCTCGCCGATCGTGGAGAGCCTGGACGTGGGACACAACCTCCAGGACCATCCCGTGGTGCCGGTGATCTTCGACACCGACTTCACCGGCACCCTGGACCACGCCGAGAACGCGATCGAACTGGCGCGGTGGGTATTCCTGCGCAAGGGTCGGCTCACGTCGCCCGTCGCCGAGGGCTGTGCCTTCGTCCGTTCCGGCCCCGACATCGAAGAGCCCGACCTGCAGTTCCATTTCGGTCCGGTCAACTTCGACAATCACGGGTTGGAGCCTTACGACGGTCACGCCTTCACGCTGGGTCCGGTCCTGATAAACCCGAGGTCGAGGGGCAGCGTCCGGGCCTGGAGTGACGACCCGGCCATGGCTCCGGCGATCCAGGTGAACTGTCTCAGCGAGCCCGCCGATGTGCGGGCACTCGTCTCGGGAGTGGAGATGGCTCGTGAGATCGCCTCCCGGGATGCGTTCGACAGATTCCGGGGAGTGGAGTTGAAACCGGGTGCCGGGTTCCGTTCCTCCGCCGATCTGACGGGTTACGTGCGGTCCAACGTCGAACTGCTATATCACCCCGTGGGCACATGCCGGATGGGAGACGACGAACGAGCCGTCGTCGACCCCGAGCTTCGGGTGAGGGGTGTCGCCGGGCTCAGAGTGGCCGACGCCTCGGTGATGCCAACCGTGGTCAGCGGCAACACCAACGCCCCGACGATGATGATCGCCGCCCGTGGCGCCGGGATGATCCTGGCCGGCTAGACCTCGAAAGGCAGCTCGAGTTGTGGCTCGGGCCGGTGAAACCGCTGCAGCCCGTTCCAGGGAAGGTGATCCATGAAGACCCACGATCGACGATGGATGGCGCTCGGTCCCATTGCCTGGAGATGGGCCTTGTGGGTCGGGCAGGGGTATCCCTTGTTGGCCTCGAAGTTGTACCCGGGGTATTGATGGGCCACCTCCCGCATGATCCGGTCGCGGGTCACCTTGGCCAGGATCGAGGCCGCTGCGATCGAGAGGGAGGTCCGGTCCCCTCCGACGATCCGTTGCGCTCCCCCCACGAAGTCCCAGTTCCCGTCGACGAGTACGTGGTCGGGGGTCACGCCCAGATCTTCGAGTGCTCGCCGGGCGGCGAGCCGTTGCGCATCCGACATCCCCAACTCGTCGCACTCGGTGTGGCTGGCGTGCCCAACGGCCCACGCTTCGACCCAGTTGGCCACCCGCTCGAACAGGGCCTCGCGTTCGTCCTCGTTGAGGAGTTTGGAGTCACGGATCTTGTAGACCCGGCGGTCCCGTGGCACCACGGCCACTCCCACCGAGATCGGACCGGCCCACGCCCCCCGGCCCACCTCGTCGACACCGACGACGACGTCGGTCTCACCCTCCCAGAGCTGACGCTCGACACTCAGCCCCGGGGACTGCCGCTTCAGACTGGGGCGGAGACGGGGAACGGTTGTGGCCGTCATGGAAGGACAGAGTAGGCCTCCTCCCGCCGATTCCCGGTGGTTACTCCCCCACCGTGAAGCGCCAGACGTCACCCTGCGGTATCGGGACGGTCACGACGTCGACCGGGGACCCGTCTTCAGCGGAGTTGGTGAAGACCCTCACGGAGGACTCGCCGGGGACGATGAGGTCGGCGTCGATGCTCGTCGAGAACTCACCCCAACAGCCGGTGCCACAGGTGGCCGTCACGAACTCCTCGTGGACCATTTCGCCGTCTCCGTCGATGACCGCGACGGAGACTGTGGCCTCGAACACGTTGGCGATGCCCTCGACCAGGTAGGTGCCGTCGTCCTGTCGGGTGACGGGTGCGGTCAGGTTGATCACGTGCAGCTGGCCGAGGAAGCTGTCCCGCCCGACAGGATCGGTGAGCACGAGTCCCTCCGACCCAAACGTCTCCACCGGTTCGTCGTCGACGGTGAACAGCACGCTGGCATCGGCGTTCATCCAGGTCAGGCCGTATATGAGTTGGTTGAGCATGGTCATGTCGGCCAGAAGCCCTCCCGCCCCGGCGAGAAAGGCCTCGTTCATGTCCGGTCTCACGAGGCCGTTCTCTTCTCCCCATCGCACGATGTCCACCTCGGGTGGTATGGCGTTCGCGAATGGCTCAGGTAGCGCAATCCCGTTGTCCGCCAGCAGGGTCAGTACGTCGTCGAACTGGGTGTGATCGCCGAACGTCCCCGGTGGTGCCGCCACCTCGATGCCCACCGGCACCAGCGCCGGGTTGCCGAGGAAGCTGTCCTCCGGTGACTGATAGAGGTACACGACGCCGGTCCATGTCGAACCTTCGACCGCTTCGGTCGTCGTCGTCGTCGTCCCCGGCACGACAGTCGTGGTCGTCGCCGGGACCGTGGTGGAGGTCGTCGACGGGGTCGTGGTGCTGGTCGTGGTGGTCGTGGTGCTACCCACGAGGATCGGGTCTTCTCCACCGGTGAACAACAACAGCGGCACCGCCAGCAAGGCGACTAGTGCCACCGCCCCGGCGAACACCAGCGCCGGACGTGGAGTCTTTCTCGTGTCGGGTTGGGCCATTTGGGTCTCCTCGGGGTACGGCGGCGGCTCCGGCGACATCGCCACGAGACGCTGCATCAGGTCTCTCATCTTCTTCTCGAAGCTCATGACAGAAGTTCCCCAAGTCGCTTGCGGGCCCGGTCGAGATGACGTTTCACGGTGCCGGTGGACACCCCCATCCGCTCTGCCACCGCATCGGGCGGAAGGTCCTCCCAATAGGTGAGGAAAACCGCCGCTCTCTGTTGTACTGAGAGACGCTCCACCGCATCGAGCACCTCGACATCGATCGACGCAGTCGGGTCCGGCATCTCGTGCCTTCCCGCGACTCGCATCTCCCGGACCCGTCGAGACAGGGTCTTGCGATGGTGGTCCTGGGCCACCGTCAACACGGTTCGATATAGGTAGGCGCGCCGATCGACCACGTCGGGCCAGCTACGTGTCTGAAACGCCTTGAGACAGGCGTCGGTGACCACGTCCGGCGCGTCGAAAGGCCCCACCAGCCCGGTGGCGTATCTCGTCAGCTCCTCGCTGAAGCTCCTGTAGACCGCTTCGTTGTCCATCACGCCTGTGGCCGTGATCATGCCCTTGTGACGGAGCAGAACCCGGTTTTGGGTGACACCAGTTCCGCGCCACCCCGGTCAGTTGAGTGTCGGGTCGTCCGGGAAGTTGGAGACCGCAGACAGGAAACCGGCCTGGCGACGCAGCACGCGTCGCCATTGACCATCGTGGCTGTCGAAGGGGTCCTCCGGCGATGCCTGGACCACATACCAAGACCCCATGGCGATCTCGGACTCCAACTGCTCGCTCCCCCATCCCGAGTACCCGGAGTAGATGCGCACCGGGTGGTCCTCTTCCGGCTCGGTGCTCAGGTCGACCAGGGTCAGGCCCGGGACACCGGTGGGCATGCCGTCACCGGTGAGCGAGAGCCCTATCGCCACCGCCGGGTCCACCGGGCCCCCGTAGTGGACAGTGCCGGGTTCGGGGACACGGGGCGCCCAGGCAGGGAGATGGTCAGCAACCAACTCGTCGCTCGGCCGGTTGAGGACGACACCAACACATCCCTCCTCATCGTGCTGCAGGACGAGGACCACCGTCCGGAAGAAGTTCGGGTCGAGGAGGGCGGGAGTCGCCACCAAGAGATTTCCCGCCAGTGATTCCATGCGGCAATCGTGGCACATGCCGGCGTCGATGGCGATGGCTACCGTGACCACCACTCGATGAGAGCTTTGGTCAAGTACCCCGACGAGCAAGGGCTCCGTCTCGAAGAGCGATCGATTCCCGAGCCCGGTCCCGACGAGGTGCTCATTCGGGTACACACCACGGGGATCTGTGGCACCGACGTCCATATCTACGAGTGGGACGAGTGGGCCCGGTCGACCGTCCCGGCTCCGATGACGGTGGGCCACGAGTTCGCGGGGCACATCGAGAAGGTTGGCTCCAACGTGTCCGGCTTCGTCGCGGGCGAGTTCGTGGGGGCCGAGGGTCACGTCGTCTGTGGTCACTGCCGGAATTGCCTGGCGGGACGACGTCATCTCTGCCAACAGCCCAAGGGCCTGGGGGTCAACATCCCCGGTGCTTTCGCCGACTTCGTCGTGGTTCCCAAGACCAACGTCTGGCGGCACCTCATCGACATCGACCCGGAGATCGCGGCCATCTTCGACCCGTTCGGCAATGCGGTGCACACCGCCCTCAAGTTCCCGGTCTTCGGAGAAGACGTCCTGATCACCGGGGCCGGGCCGATCGGGCTGATGGCGGTGGCCGTCGTCCGCCACGCCGGTGCGCGTAACACCGTCATCACCGACGTCAATCCCTACCGGCTCGAGCTGGCCCGTCAGATGGGTGCCACCCGGGCGGTGAACATCGAGACCGAGGACCTCTCCGGGGTGCAGAAGGAGCTCGACATGCTCGAAGGTTTCGATGTGGCGCTGGAGATGTCGGGGACTCCTGCCGCGATGCGAGACATCCTCGCCAACACCATCCACGGGGCCAACATCGCCCTGCTCGGAATCCCGTCGGAGGACTACACCATCGACTGGACCACCGTCATCTTCAACATGTTGAACATCAAAGGCATCTACGGGCGTGAGATGTATGACACCTGGTACAAGATGAACGTCCTGATCGAGTCGGGAGTGGACATCTCCCCGGTGATCACCCACCGCTTCCCGGTAGAGGACTACGACCAAGCCTTCGCGGCGATCACCAGCAGCGAGTCCGGCAAGGTCCTCCTCCACTGGTCCCCTGACTGAAGCTTGGGGGCGGCTACAACCGTGCGTCGATCCAGGAGATGATGTCGGCCACCACTTCGGGGCCTTCGGGCTCGTTCATCGTCTCGTGGCGCAGACCGTCGTAGACCTTGCGGTCACAGATCGTGAGTTCCCCGAGGGTCTCCGACGACCAGGCGGGCACGATCCTGTCGTCGCCCCCGTGGATGACCAGGGTCGGGACGTCCAGTTCGGGGAGCCGCCGGTTGACCTCGTCGATCTGGTCGAAGAGTTGCGCACCGAATCTCGCCGTCGACTTGGTCACCACCAGCGGATCGGCGAAATACGCCTCCGCCACGGCCGGGTCCCGGGACAGATGCTCACCGTCCAACATGTTGGGCACAGACAGCCGCGGTGCGATGCGGGCGAGGATCGGCGCCAGCGCACGCTGCCAGCCTGCCCCACCGGCGAGCGCCGGGGCGGTCACCACCACGAGGTCCGGCCTGGTGCGCTCACTGAGCGTGTAGCCCAAGGCGATGTTCCCGCCGAGGGATTGACCCATGAGGACCACGGGTTTGCCGTGCCCTGCAGCCCAGTCGACATGCCGGCCCACCTGGTCGTGGAACCGGCTCCAGTCGTCGATGTCCCAACGTCGCCCGCCGCTGCCTCCGGCCCCGATCAGGTCGAAACCCCTGACGTGGAATCCGGCCTGGGCGAGCAGCGAGCCCGTCTGCTGGTAGCGGCCCGAATGCTCGGCCAGTCCGTGGATCAGGACGATGTACGCCTTGGGATCACCTTCGGGCTCCCAGTCGCGGACGAGCTCGGTCCCTATCTCGGGATGGGGCTGGGGGCGGGAGCTGGCGGTCATACTCGGAAGTTACTGCCCCAGTCACGCTTCGTGGAAGGGCGGCTTCGTCACCCGTCCCGTCGCCCAGCGAGCTCGTATCTGCACCTCGATCCCCTCACCGTCGTCGACCGGGGGTGTGAGGTAGGCGAGGCCCACACCGGTGTCGAGAATGGGGCTGATGTTGCCCGAGGTCACCTTCCCGGTCGCCCCGCTCTCACTCCTCACCTGATAGCCGTGGCGCGGGATGCCACGGTCCTCGAGCACGAAACCGGCCAGCCGACGTGGGATGCCCTCGTCGGTCTGGGTCACCAGCCGCGGCTTGCCGACGAATTCGTGGTCGAAAGACACCGCGAACCCGAGACCGGCCTCGAGTGGTGTCGTCGACTCGTCGATGTCCTCGCCCCACAGTGGGAGCCCGGCTTCGAGACGCAACGTGTCTCGTGCTCCCAGACCGCACGGGATGGCACCGCCCTCGACGAAGGCGGCCATCAACTCCTCCCCCACTTCGGGTTGCGCGCACATCTCCGCTCCCCGCTCCCCGGTGTAGCCGGTGCCGGCCACGACAACCCGGCCCGCTGGAGACTCGGCAGTCAGGTTGCGGAACCGACCCGGCATGGAGCCGACCACCGACTCGATCATCCCCGCCGCAGCCGGACCTTGGACAGCCAGAAACACCGTGTCTTCCTGGAGATCCTCGACAACACACCCCGACTCGGCGGCGAAGGCGGCCATGACCCGTTGGTGGTTGGCCGCGTTCGGCATCACCCAGTAGTCCCCGTCGCCCCGCCACCAGACGATGAGGTCGTCGATGATGCCACCGTCGTCGTTCAGGGCCATCGTGTACTGGCAGCGTCCCGGCTCGATCCGGTCGATGTCGTTGCTGAGGAGACGTCTGATCGCCTCGTGTGCCCCCGAGCCTGTCAGG
>CAZZIG010000124.1:0-27280 GCA_964653975.1 uncultured Acidimicrobiaceae bacterium | reverse complement strand
CGGCGTCAATACGGCCCCAGGCGAACCAGGTCTTCGTCAGGGCGGTCTGGAGCAAGTCCTCGGCGAGATCCCGATCCCGCATCAACAGGTACGCCGTCCGGAGCAGCGAGCGATACTGCGCCACGACGAACGCGTCGAACTCCTCTTGGTCCGCCATGCCCCACCACCTCGGGACTCGCGTTCAGACCGGTGAACCGGCCCAATGAACAGTACGCGTCAGGCCCTCCGAACGGTTTACACGAGCCAGATGACTCGGCGTAGGTTCGAGAGAGTGGCCCATGCGAGCCACAGTGCCGCGAGACGGGGAGTTCGTCGGACCACCACCATGGAGCTGCCGGTGCAGCACCACCAGGTGTCAGCGCTGGAAACCCTCGCACCCGAACGCCTTCGACTCGGCTTTGCTTCGTTGACGCGTCACATTCCCAAGCCCGATAGCGGCGATGTGACGCACCTCAGAAGCGCCCGGATCGACAGCCCATGCAGTCGGATATCAGTCGCAGGTGGCGTCAGACGGCGCCGTCGGGGGCGTTGGGTAGTTGGCCAGGAGTACGACTGGTGCTTCGCTGGTGGCCTGCCGCTCGCGATTGCGGTCGGGGGTGGCTGCGACCGTGCTGGGCGAACCATGGATGGGAGCAGTCGGTATGAGTCTCAGCAGGCAGATCGGCCCGGAGTTCCGGGCGTTCGACTTCACGCACGACCGGCGCACGTATGAGGTCTTTCGGGGTGGTTCGGGGTCAGCGGTTCTCGTGCTCCATGAGATCCCCGGCCTGCATCCAGGCGTCATCGATTTCGCCCGTCGGCTGATCGCCGCTGGGTACACCGTGTACCTCCCGTCCCTGTACGGGCGCCCCGCAGCCCCGGCGAATGGCCTCGAGATCCTGCGATCGATCGTGCAGGTCTGCGTGGCACGGGAGTTCACCAAGCTGGCCGACCGCACGAGCCCCGTCGTCGGGTGGCTGCGGGCACTCGCCGCGTCGGCCCACCGTGAGTGTGGCGGTCCCGGGGTCGGCGTGGTCGGGATGTGCTTCACCGGAGGTTTCGCGCTGGCAACAGCTCTCGAACCCTCAGTCGTCGCGTCCGTCATGAGCCAGCCGGCCATGCCTGCGCCAATCGGGAAGCGTGGCCGTGCCGCCCTCGGCATGGATGCTCAGGATCTCTCGACAATCACGGAACGAACCAGCGACGGCCTGCGCGTGCTCGGGCTCCGGTTCACCAACGACCGGGGTTGCCCTGCGGAGCGATTCGAGACCCTCCGGGCGAGGCTCGGGACGTCCTTTGAGGGGATCGAGATCGACTCTTCGCCGGGCAACGCGGCTGGTATTGCGCCGTCGGCGCACGCGGTGCTCACGGTCTCCCTCGTCGACGAGCCGGGGCATCCGACCCGGGTTGCCCTCGACCGGGTTTTGGCGTTTCTGGCCGAGCAACTGCGCCCTTGACCGCCGTCGCGGCGTGAGAGCGAATCCCAGCCGGGGCGGGATCCAGCGACCGATCGACGTCGGGTGTCTGCCTGCCGGGACTTCGCGTTGCGTGGCCCGGGCCCTCAGTCATCCTCCGGCGTCACGTGGGTGTCGTCCGTCTCGTAGGTGATGCGGAACACCGGGTAGTTGTCGGCGATTGCCTCGATGTCGTCGATCGACGGCTCAGGGTCGAGTCCGAAGTAGAAACGTGCTTGGTCCGCAACGGCTTCGCGCCGCTGCGCAGTTGGCCAGCCTGCAAGTACTCCGCGATGATCTCTGCACGCTCGGTCGACGCGAGCTCCTCGAGGTGGACCCATCGGGCTCTGCGACGGCGGATCACCGCGTGGCCGCGTGCCGCTCGGACATTCTGCGATGGGGCGAAGCGGTGGCCCTGAGAGCGTCGTCGGTGGATCTTGCCGGTGGGCGGGTGGAGGTAGCGGAGGCGGCGACTGAGATCAACGGACGCCTTGTGTTCGGCTTGCCCAAGACCAATGAGAAGCGGACGGTCTATCTTGCTCCCCGTTTCGTAGTGGATCGTCTTGGCGAGCTGATAGGCGACCGGGACGGGGATGCCCTGGTGTTCACCACCCCAGGCGGAACCCCTCTGCGTTCATCGAACTTTCGTCGTGGCGTATGGCTTCCGGCCGTCGAGGCGGCTGGACTGCCCCACCTGCTGATGGTCCAGGATCTTCGGGACACTGCCGCCAGCCTGATGATTTCGTCCGGTGCCTCCATCAAGGCCGTTCAGCATGCCCTTGGACACGCCAACGCCAGCATGACGCTGGACCGTTACGCCGGGCTGTTCGTTGACGACTTGAAGGCCCTCGCTGACAGGATGCAACGGCGGTTCGGAGACGGTGCCGAGGCGGCACAGGGAGGGCACAGCGGGGCTGATATCGTGCCTTTTCCCAGGTCAGAGGCTAGTACAGGGGGACTCATCATCCGTCGGTTGCAGTTCAAATCCTGTCGGGCCCACCCCCTGAGTAGATGACGTCAGGCCTGGCTGGCGGCACACTCGGCGTGACCGCAGAGGCATACCCCTTCCGAGTCCACTCCGGTCCGGCACGAAGGGGAGCAATACTCGCCCTCCATTGGTACCTGGCAGGTGCAAATGTCATGAGCGCAATTCACGGACGAGTCCTTTCTCTCGTGCCGCAGAGTTACCCCACAGAGGACAAGCCCAAAACGGAAGGTCAGTCGTCGGCCACCGGACCTTCGGGAATCTCGACGTGAGCGTGGTCGTATAGGTCGGGCTCGAGATAGATCTGCATCGACAACTCCACTGCACCGCGGAGCGCGGCCTCCACCTGATCGACCGCATCGCTCATCTCGGGATTGGAGAGGGAGCGATCGAACTCGATCTTGGCCGCGACCAGCAGTTCCTCAGGCCCGATGTGTTGGGTCTTGAGGTCGATGATGCGGTTCACCGACGGCACGCTCCCCACGGCAGCGGTCAGTTTGGCAATGGTCGGCATGGTCGCTGCCTCGCCGATCAGCAACGACTTCATCTCGACTGTGAGCACGATGGAGATCAGCACGAGCAACACCCCAATGGCGAGAGTCCCGATCCCGTCCCACAGCGGGTCGCCGGTGGCGACCGTGAGACCGACTCCGGTGAGAGCGAAGAACAGCCCGATGAGAGCGCCCGCGTCTTCGAGCAGGATCACCGGCAGTTCGGGGGAGCGCGATGTGCGGATGAACTCCCACCAGGACCGGTCCCCTTTCACTTTCCTCGACTCGACGATGGCGGTCCGGAAGGCGTAGCTCTCCAGGGCGATGGCGAGGACGAGGACTCCGATGGCCCATCCCAACGACGTGAGCTCGTGGGGATCCCGGATTTTGGCGGTTCCCTCGTAGATGGAGAAGAGTCCGCCAAGGGCGAAGAGGACCATCGCCACCACGAACGCCCAGAAGTATCGCTCCCGGCCATAACCGAACTGGTGACGGTCGTCGGCCACGCGTTTGGCGCGCTTTCCTCCCAAAAGGAGGAGAGCCTGGTTCGAGGTGTCGGCGACGGAGTGGATCGACTCGGCGAGCATCGCGCCCGAGCCAGTTACGAGGTAGGCGACGAACTTGGCGACCGCGATCCCGGCATTCGCCACCATGGCGGTCACTACTGCCTTGGTTCCTCCTGCTGCCATGGGCACACAGTATGCCTTGCACTCCGGCTGCGATAGGTTGGCCTTGTGCCCGAAACTGAACGCCGAGTGGTGGTCGTCGCCAACCGCTTGCCGGTGGCTTTCGACGAGGAGAGCGGGGAGTGGAACACCAGCCCGGGTGGCCTGGTCTCTGCCCTGACCCCGATCCTCCAGCGCACCAAGGGGAGTTGGGTGGGATGGAGCGGAATCTCGGATCGGGATTTCGAGCCGTTCGGTCACTCCGGGATCAACCAGGTCCCGGTGACCCTTTCCCAAGAGGAGTACGAGGAGTTCTACGTCGGCTTCTGCAACGGGACGCTCTGGCCCCTCTACCACGACTCCGTGCGTGCGCCCGAGTTCCACCGTCATTGGTGGCGTCCCTATGAAGCCGTCAACCGGCGATTCTCCGAGGTGGCAGCCAAGAACCTGGGGGCCAACGACGTCGCCTGGGTCCAGGACTACCAGCTCCAGTTGGTTCCCCAGATGATCCGGGATCTGACCCCGGTCCATCGAATCGGCTTCTACTTGCACATCCCCTTCCCTCCTGTGGAGCTGTTCGCCAAGCTTCCCTGGCGCGGCCCTGTGCTCGAAGGGCTCCTGGGCGCAGACGTATTGGCCTTCCAGTCCCGCTCCAGCCGCACCAACTTCGCCGTTGCGGCCCGCCGCCTGGTCGGGGCGACCGGCTCGTCGCGCAAGTTGGAGTGGCAGGGCCGGGAGGTGGTCCTCCAGGTCGCGCCGATCGGGATCGACACCACCGAATTCGAGCGGAAGGCCACCTCCGATGAGACCACCGCACTCGCCGCCGAGATCCGCACCCAGCTCGGAGAACCGGACGTCGTGATCCTCGGGGTGGACCGTCTCGACTACACGAAGGGCATCGACCTGCGCATGCGGGCCCTGCAAACGCTGCTGGAGAAGCGTCCCGACCTCATCGGGAACATCGCGTTCATCCAGATCGCAGTTCCCAGCCGCGAGGACGTGGAGGCGTACCAGCAGATCAGGGCGGACATCGAGGGTCTGGTGGGGAGGATCAACGGAGACTTCGCCGAAGTCGGCCGCCCTCCAATCCACTACCTATATCGCAGCGTCCCTTTCGACGAGCTCATCGCGCACTACCGGGCGGCCGACGTCATGTTCGTGACACCGCTGCGCGACGGGATGAATCTGGTGGCCAAGGAGTATGTCGCCACGCGCTATGACAACACCGGTGCCCTGATCCTCAGCGAGTTCGCCGGCGCCGCCGAACAGCTCACACAGGCGTTCTTGGTCAATCCATTCGACTTGAACGCTCTCGCCGACACCCTCAACGAGGCAATAGACACCGCTTCGGTGAGAGGAAATGCGCCGATGAAGGCCCTGCGTCGCTCGGTCAGCAGACACGACGTGTTCTGGTGGGCCGATCGTTGCCTGGGTGCCTTGGGGCTTTGAGACTCGAACAGGCCGTCGAGAGACTGGCAGCGCAAGGCCCGTTCCTCCTCGGAATCGACTTCGATGGCACTCTCGCCCCGATAGTGGATCATCCCGACATGGCCGAGCCCGATCCCACGGCATTGGAGATCCTCCGGGACCTCGCCGCCCGCGAAGCTGTTGATGTGGCCGTCGTGTCCGGTCGGGGTCTGACCGACCTTCAAGAGAGACTGGGAGATGTGCCCGGCGCCACCCTCGTCGGCGAGCACGGCAACGACATCGGTGATCACTCCGATCGCGACCCGTTGATCGGTGAGGCGACCGACATGATCAGAGAGCTCGCCGCGGAGGCCGGAGGGTTGACCGTGGAGACGAAGACCAGTTCGGTCACCTTTCACTACCGGGGTCTGGACGAAGAGGACGCCGAGCCCTACCTGCGCCGGATCAGGGACTGGGCGGCGCCCCGCACCGATATCCATGTGATGGAGGGCAAGAAGGTGATCGAGTTGAGCACCGCCACCCGGGACAAAGGAGATGCGATTCGTGATCTCGCCGGAGAGAGGCCGGTGATCTACATCGGTGACGACACCACCGATGAGTCTGTCTTCGAGGTCCTGGGCGACCACGACGTCGGTGTGAAGGTCGGAGAAGGCCCGACCGCAGCCCGGTACCGGTTGAAAGACGTCCCCGCAGTTGTCACGATTCTGGAGAAGATCGCCCTAGCGTCGCGTTGATGGCTCGGACGTCACACGACACCTGGTGGAAGAACGCCGTCTTCTACCAGATCTATCCGCTCAGCTTCTGTGACTCCGACGGCGATTCCTATGGCGACCTGCGTGGGGTCATCTCCAAGCTCGACTACCTCGCAGGGACACTTGGTGTGGACGCCCTGTGGTTGTCACCTTTCTATCGGAGCCCCATGAAGGACTGGGGATACGACATCTCCGATCACACCGACGTCGACCCCCTGATGGGAAACCTGGACACGGCGCGCGACTTGATCGAGCAGGCACATTCGCGAGGTCTGCGGGTGATAGTCGACTACGTGATCAACCACACCTCCGACCAGCATCCCTGGTTCCTCGAGTCGCGCTCGTCGAGAACGAGTCCAAAACGAGATTGGTACGTCTGGCGGGACGGCCGCGACGGAAACCCGCCCAACAATTGGGTGAGCGTGTTCAGCGGGCCGTCATGGAGCTACGACCAGGAGAGCCGGCAGTGGTACCGCCACACCTACCTGCGAGATCAGCCGGACCTGAACTGGAGAAACTCCGAAGTGGTCGAAGCGATGTTCGACGTGGCCCGCTTCTGGCTCGACATGGGTGTCGATGGCTTCCGGGTCGACGCCGCCCACCAGATGATGAAGGACCCCCAGGAACGGGACAACCCTCCGGCGCCCCTCGACTATCCGCGGCCCTACAAGAACATGGGGGAGTACGACGACTTCATCCATCTGTACGACTTCGGTCATCCCGACGTCCATGAGATCCATCGTCGTCTCCGTGCGGTCACCGACGCGTACGAGCGTGATGTCCTCACCGTCGGCGAGATCCATATCTTCGACCTCCCCGAGTGGGCCTCCTACTACGGGGAGAACTTCGACCAGCTCAACATGCCGTTCAACTTCCACCTGATGACAGCGGAGTGGAACGTCCCCAGTCTGCGGGCGGTGATCGAGGCGGTGCTGTGGAACGTCCCCGTGGGAGGATGGACCAACTGGACTCTGGGCAATCACGACGAGGTGAGGCTCGCCACACGTCTTCCCGAAGGTCATGAGCGGCTCGCAGCGCTGCTCCTGCTCACTATCCGGGGGACGCCATTTCTCTACTACGGCGACGAGTTGGGGATGAGACAGGTCACCGTCGGACGAGACCAGGCCAGGGACCCATGGGGACACAATGTGTCCTGGCTCAGCCGGGACGGAGCCAGGACACCCATGCATTGGAGCGACGAGCCCAACGCCGGGTTCGGCCCTCCGGACGCCACGACATGGCTCCCGATAGCCCCCGACTACCTCAAGCTCAACGTCGAAACGGAGTTGGGGAACGCCGACTCGACGCTGAACCTCTACCGCCGACTCATTGCCCTGCGGAAGGCACATCCCGCGCTGCGTGTCGGATCCTTCCTCAGCCATCCCGCCTCGAGTGGGGACGTGTTTGCCTATCGCCGTGAGTCGGACTCCGAGACCATGACGGTGGTGCTCAACTTCTCCGACGAGGAACAGATGATCGACGTCGGCCGGGGCGAGCTCGTGTTCTCCACAGCCGACCCGGAACGCCGGGAACGGGCGAGCGGTGCGGTGGCCCTCGGACCAAGGGAGGGCATCGTCATCGAGCACGTCTGAGGATGCCATGATTGACCGGGATGGCTGACTCGACCGACCGGCTCGGAGGGCTCTTGGGCACCGACCAGTACCAGCTGGCGATGGCCCAGCTCTACTGGAAGGAGGGGTTGGCAGACCGCGACGCCCAATTCGACTACTTCTTCCGCCGCTACCCCGACTATGGCAACCACCAGGCCGGTTACTGCATCACCGCGGGTCTCGGATGGCTGCTCGAATGGATGGGGGAGGTGCGGTTCGAACGGGCCGACATCGACCTCCTGGCCGAACAGGAGACCTCTCGGGGGGAGAAGCGGTTCGACCGGGGGTTCCTCGATTGGTTGGCCGACAACGGCGACCTCTCGGGGATTCGAGTCGATGCCGTCCCCGAGGGCCGGGTGGTCCATGCCAACGCACCCGTAGCCATCGTTCGCGGCCCCCTAGCCATGACCCAGATCCTGGAGACGCCGTTCCTGAACCGTCTCAACTATCCCACCCTCATCGCCACCAAGGCCGCCCGGGTCGACGACGCCGCACGGGGGGCGGCGGTGCTCGAGTTCGGGATGCGCCGGGGCCCCGACAGCGGCGTCCACGCTGGGGGCCGAGCTGCTCTGGTCGGAGGTGCAGACTTCTCCTCCAACGTCGCCCTATCCCATGCGGTCGGGCTCGACCCGAAAGGGACCCACGCCCACTCCATGGTTCAGGCGTTCATCGCACTCGGGTCGAGTGAGCTCGACGCCTTCCGCAAGTTCGCCGACCTCTACCCGGACGAGTGCATCCTCCTGGTCGACACCATCGACGTGGTGAGATCGGGGGTCCCCAACGCCATCGAGGTGTTCGCGGAGCTTCGCTCCCGCGGCCATGAGCCGGTGGGGATCCGAATCGACTCCGGTGACCTGGCCTACATGACGATTCAGGCGGCGACGATGCTCGACGGGGCGGGTTTCGAAGACGTCGTCATCGTCCTCTCGTCCGACCTCGACGAACTGGTGATCTGGCAGATCCTGTCCCAACTCGAATCGGAGGCACCCCGCTACGGGCTCGACCCCGCTGCCCTGGTGTCGCGGGTGACCTTCGGCGTCGGCACCAGGTTGATCACCTCCCATGGTGATCCCGCACTCGGCGGGGTGTACAAGCTGGTGGCGGTGAGCAACGACACCGGGGGGTGGGAGCCCGCGATCAAGATCTCCGAGAGCATCGAGAAGGTCGCCGTCCCCGGCGAGAAACGGCTGCTCCGGGTGTACGACACCAGGGGGCTGGCCAATGCCGACATCATCGCCGAAGTCGACGAGGATCCTCTGAACGGGGACCGTGTCGAACTGTTCCACCCCCACCGCGATGTCCATCGCATCTTGGAGACCTCCGAGATCGCGGACTCGGAGGATCTCTTGATGCGGGTGTTCTCCGATGGGAAGGCCGAAGACGGACCGGTGGCGCTCGACGAGCTGAGAAGCCGCCGTCGGGCCGACCTGGATCGTCTCGATCCCGGTGTGCGTCGTCTGGTCAACCCTCACATCTATCACGTCTCGCTGACGAAGCAGATGAAAGACCTACAGCTGGAGTTGATGGCAGAACTGGGGTCGTGACATCGATCCCCCGCCAATGGTGGGTGGGGAAATGCCCCCGAAAGTCGGTGGGCTCAGGCCACCGACACCCCTGCAGCCACCATCTCGGCCACGGCACGGGCGGCATCGCCGGTCTCGAGGTTCACAGGTTTGGTGCCGTCGGCGAGGAGAGTCGTTTCGTAGAGCTTCGCCGCGTCGAGAGCAGTCTCCTTCACGCAGTAGTCGAGGGCGAGCCCCACCACAGCGACCTTGTCGACGTCTTCGAGCCGGTCTGCGAGACCTGTCGAGGACTCCACACCCGTGACAGGGTCACGGAGATGGAACGCCGAATAGCCGTCTTCACCCCCGACGCCTTTCTTGATGAAGATCGCACCGTCGATCACGACGAGGTCGGGATGGAACTCGGCACCCTGTGAGTCCGCCACACAGTGGACCGGCCAGATGCCGCCATCCTTTTGAAAATGGGGAGTCGACTCGGGATGCCAGTCCTGGGTGTAGACGACGGTGGCGTTGGCGACGTCGGCCGCCGCGATCTGGGTGTTGATGAACTCGATGACCTGTTCGCCGCGCGGCACGTAGAGACCACCGTAGGGATCGGCGAAATCGTTCTGCACGTCGACGACCAGGAGGGCGGTGGTGCTGTCGAATTCCATGACTTTCACCGTAGTCCTAGGCTCGTCGCACGTGAGTGAGACGGAGACGGTAGGGACCGTGCGACTCGTCCTGATCGGGGTCGCCACCGGTCTTCTGGGTGGCTTCTTCGGTGTGGGTGGTGGGATCATCCTCGTCCCGCTCCTGGTCTGGGTCGGGTTCGGGCGACACCGAGCTCATGCCACATCCCTGGCGTCGTTCATCGTCATTGCCACCGCGGGTGCCATCTCGTTTGGGATGGGCGGGGCGATCGATGTGGGAGTGGGGGTGGCCGTCGGTGTCGGCGGGATCGTCGGCTCCACCATCGGTGCCACGCTCATGCACCGCATGAGCGCCCGAAATCTCGCCATCGCGTTCTCCGTGGTGCTCCTGGTCACCGGTTTGCGGATGGTTTCGGGTGCGCAGCCGCTACCGGGAGCCACCGAGTTCGGGACCACCGACTTGATCCTGATCGGAATGGCGATCGGTCTGGTGTCCGGGCTCTTCGCAGGCCTCGCCGGGATCGGTGGAGGTGTGGTGATAGTGCCCGCCACCGTGCTGCTGTTGGGTCTGGATCAGCACGTAGCTCAGGGAGCCTCCCTGGTCGCCATCGTGCTGACCGCAATCGCCGGCTCGGTGGTCAATCTGCGCAATCAGAGAGTGCAGATCAAAGACTCTCTGATCATCGGGGCCGGGGGAGTCCTCGGGTCGGTCGCCGGGGTCAGGATGGCACTCGGCATCGAAGGCCGCACACTCTCGATCGCGTTCGGGTTCCTGGTTCTGTTCGTGGCGGGACGGACTCTGTACCGGACTCTTCGCCGCCCCGCCGTCGCTTGAGCTCCCCGCAGTAACACCAGGATCGTTGCCCCGGCAGCTCCCGGGACGCTCAGATCGCGGACTCTCGTTCGGCAGTCTCTTCGGCGTTCTCCTCGACGTTCTCCGTCGTGGTCTCGCCCCGTCTTGCCGCCAGGGGAGCCAGGATCGCGACACCCACCGCGATGAACACCACCGGCCAGAACCACGATCCGGCGTCGGTGAGCACGTCGATGATCCCACCCGCGTCTGGCGAGAGGAGGAACAAGAGCCCTATGACGGTGATGACTAGACCGGCCAGAAACGAAAGGGGGTCGAACTTGTGAATTCTCATGGCTTTCTCCTATCGCTCGATGCGAATGTTGCCCACGTTGACTTCGGCGTCGAGGTAGACCGTCCCCAGTTCCCCTAGCTCGTCCCAGAAGAGCGTCGGGTCGCCGAGACCGGCGCTGGTTCGCCCCGGCTCGGAGACCCGGCCGATGTCGACGCTGGCGTTGCCGTTGAGCCCCACTCCTTCCGGGATACGGATCTCGAGGTTGCCGGCGTCGACCCTGGCCTCGATGAAGACATCCTCACCACGCCAGGGCAGATCGGTCAGATCGATCACCATTGCCCCCACGTCGATGTGATAGGTCGACGCCACCTGCTCGAAGGTCGTCGGGTTGACATGACGGTCGAACGATGTCTCCCAGTCGTACTCGAACACCGGGGAGAACATCAACGTCGGAACCATGACGGCGCCCACGATGATCAGCCATCGAGCTCTCCCGGCGATCGAGCCCACCAAGAGACCGACACCGAGAACGGTCACGGCAAGTGCCATGTAGTGACGTGGTTCGGCGTCGATGGGCAGTGTCTCGATGTTGTCGAGGACGGCGAGCACGCCGAGCGACAACAGCATGATCCCGAACGTGAGACGACCGAGGATCGATGTCTCGCGTGGTTTGCCGGGAGGCCGGCCGGGCGGGACGGGGGTGGGAGTGGGCGGAGGTGAAGCGGCGCCGCCGGCGGGGGAGTCGCCGGCGGGTGTTTGGGTTTCCTGGGTTTCGAGCGTCTCGGTCGTTGTCATTCGTTGAACTCCCTCCTTCGACTCGACGACGGTCTCGTCTCCCGAACCGGATGTCCCGGTGGGGATGTATCCCAGATAGAGGAGCAATCCCACCACCAGGAAGGCGAGGGCCCACACGACCTCGGGGGCGACGAAGGTGAAACCGGACACCACGATGATGCCCGCGACCACCATCATCGCGATCCCGACCCACGCCCTCGAACTGGATGCCCCGGAGAAAAACCGGTCTCCGGGCGACTCGGCTTCGTCCTCCGATCTGATGAAGACCCAACCCGCCACGTAGAGGGCCAACCCGAGACCCCCCATGAACGCCGTGACGATGAAGAAGATCCGGGGGATCCATTCGGAGATGCCGAAATTGTCGGCGATCCCGCGGGCAACCCCGGCGAGTATCCGTCCCTGAACAGGACGTACCAGCTCCGGGGAACGCGCCCTCTGCGTGGTCGAGTCCGTGGTAGTCGATTCTGTCTGTTCCATGTCCTCGATTTGGCCAGAAGGATCGGCGTCTCGGTATCGGTGACCACCCTGAATGCACCCTGACCCTTTCAGGGGGTTCCCTGATTGAGCTTCTGGCGCGTCGGGGGCATCATTCTGCCGTGGAGTCCATCACGGAGACCCGTCCGCTCGATCCCCACCGCCGCCAGTCAAATCGGATGATCGCGGGCGTCGCCGGCGGGCTCGCCGACACTCTCGGCGTTCGTGACGGTTACGTGCGCGCAGCTTTCGTCACCCTCCTGACCCTATGGGGACTGGGCGGTCTGCTCTATCTGCTGCTGTGGGTCGTCACCTTCGACAAGGTCGACGACCGCCCCTCCGATCCGGTCGAGACCGTCCGGGCCGTCGGGCTCGGGGTAGCCTTCGTTTCGGCGATGCTCCTGCTGGGGTCGGCTGGTCTGTGGCCCAATGGGGTATTGGTGCTCATGGCCGGTGCCTTGTCATTCGGGACGGCCGCCGTCACCGACCCTTCCAGTCCCGGTCCCTTCGCCGCACTCCTCGATCCGTCGGCGCAGCAGGTGAGCAAGGTGAGACTGATCCTCGGGGTGGCACTCCTCGTCGGCGGGATCGTCATGTTCGCCACGGTGGTAGGGCAGGTGTTCGAGTTCGGGATCGTGTTCCTCGCTGTCTTCCTCACCGGTTTGGGAATCTTCGTCGCCTTCGGGCCTTGGGTGCGCCGTCTTCTCACCGATTTGAGCGCCGAGAGGAGCGAGCGAATCCGCCAGGAGGAGCGCGCCGAAGTCGCGGCCCATCTACACGACTCGGTATTGCAGACTCTCGCCCTCATCCAGCGCAGTGACGACCCCCAACGCATGGCAATGCTCGCCCGACATCAGGAGTCCGAGTTGCGAGACTGGCTCTATGGCACCGTGCCCTTGGAAGGTGTGGACCTGATGTCGACGGCCCTGAAGCGGGCGGCATCGAGGGTGGAGGAGGACTTCCAGATACCGGTCGACGTGGTGACCGTCGGTGACCATCCCGTAGACGAGCGGACCCGGGCTCTGGTCTCGGCGGCCACCGAAGCGATGGTCAACGCGGCCAAGCATTCGGGAGTGGACCGCATGTCGCTCTACTTCGAAGTCGAAGGGGGCTCACTCGAGGTGTTCGTGACCGATCAGGGCACAGGATTCGACGTCGCCTCGATCCCGGACGACCGCAGAGGCATTGCGGAGTCGATACGGTCGAGGATGGAGAAGGTCGGTGGAAAGGCCGAGATATCGAGCGAGCCTGGTGAGGGAACCGAAGTCATGCTGAAGCTGGCGACGTGAAAATCAAGGTCTACCTGGTCGACGATCATCGTCTCTTCCTCTCGGGCGTGAAGGCCGAACTCGACGAGGAATTCCACATCGTCGGAACTGCATACGACGTGGACACCGCCATCGAGGAGATCCGCGGATACCGTCCCCATGTGGTCCTCGTCGACGTTCACATGCCCGACGGCGGCGGCATCGCCGTGGTGGAGTCTGTCATCGAGA
The DNA here is from genome assembly GCA_964653975.1 of uncultured Acidimicrobiaceae bacterium. Classification (GTDB taxonomy): domain Bacteria; phylum Actinomycetota; class Acidimicrobiia; order Spongiisociales; family ZC4RG35; genus JANQRA01. The sequence goes on along the minus strand of CAZZIG010000124.1, from coordinate 13,911 downwards.
CCAACCCGGACGTCAAATTCCTAGCCCTGTCGGTTTCGGATCAGGCCGAGGATGTGATCGCGATGATCCGGGCTGGTGCCAGGGGTTATGTGACGAAGACGATCGAACCCCACGAGCTGTCCGATGCCATACGAAGAGTGCACGCCGGGGATGCCGTCTTCTCGCCACGTCTGGCTGGCTTCGTGCTCGACGCCTTCGCCGGCGCTATCCCTTCCGATGACGACCCGGAACTGGACCAGCTGACGACGAGGGAAAAGGACGTGCTGCGCTTGATCGCCAGGGGGTTCGCCTACAAGCAGGTGGCCCGCAAGTTGAACATCTCGATCAAGACCGTGGAGACTCACGTGTCCTCGGTTCTCCGCAAGCTGCAACTCACCAACCGTCACGAGTTGGCGCGCTGGGCCAGCAAACGGCGAATCGTGTAGCCGGCGTGCGTTTACTCGCCATCGTCGTCACCGGGACATGGGGCACCGGGAAGAGTGCCATCCTCGAACATCTCGGCGACGAGGTCGACGTCGTTCCCGAGCCGGCCCGATTGGCGCTGGCGGAGGATCCTTCCCTGCAGGGCGACTGGAAGCGGTTCACCGAGACGCTTCTACAGAGAGCGATCGCCGACCGCGCCGCAGCAGATGGCGAAGTCACGTTGTTCGACCGTGGAGTCCCCGACTATGTCGCCTACGCACGATGGTTCGGGTTGGAGCAACCGAACTTCCGGGACGGCGCGACCAGGCATCGGTATCACGAAGAGGTTCTGATCTGTCCGCCCTGGAAGGACATCTACGTCAACGACCATCTCAGATTGGCTACCTACGAGCAGGCCCTGAGGTTTCACGAGGTTCTCACCTCGACCTATGAGGAGATGGGTTACATGTTGGTGGCGATCCCCCCGATGGAGCTGGACGACCGTGTGGACTTCGTCCGCACTTTCATCGCTGAGCGAACCGAGGTGGCCCGCTGACGCGTGAGGTGACCCGAGCAGATATCGAGGCGGCAGCTCGCCGGATCGCACCGTACATCAGGTCGACTCCGGTCCTGGAGTTGGGCCACGAGCTCTCCTCCGATTTCACCCTCACCTTGAAACTCGAGCATCTCCAGGTGACCGGGTCATTCAAGCCCCGTGGGGCGTTCTCACTCCTCACCGCCTCCGACGTACCCGACGCAGGCGTCGTCGCTGCGTCGGGTGGGAACTTCGGCATCGCCGTCGCGTACGCCGCGACCCAACTCGGTCACAGGGCCACCATCTTCGTCCCCGAGACGTCGCCGGCCGAGAAAATCGATCGCATCGGTGTCCACGGAGTGGACGTTCGCTTGGTCGCGGGCTACTACGACGACGCCCGGGAGGAGTCCGAGAGGTTCGCCGCCGAGACCGGGGCGTTCCAGGCCCATGCCTACGACCAGCACCAGGTCATGACCGGTCAGGGGACGCTGGGTCGCGAGATGGAGTCGCAGACCGACGTCGACACCGTCCTCGTGGCCGTTGGGGGAGGAGGGCTCATCGGTGGCATCGCCTCATGGCTGCGAGGTCGGGTAAGGGTCGTGGCTGTCGAGCCGGAGACCTGTCGCAGTTTCAATGCAGCGATGGAGGCCGGCCATCCCGTTGAGGTGCCTGTCTCCGGCGTGGCCGCGTCCTCACTGGGTGCTCGATCGTTCGGCGAGCACCCGTGGATGGCGCGGCACTGGATCGACTCTTCTGTCCTGGTCAGTGACGAAGCCATCGTCGCGGCACAACGTTGGCTCTGGGCCACGGCCCGACTGGCGGTCGAGCCGGCAGCCGCAGCGACCGTGGCCGCGCTGCTGAGCGGGGCAGTGACCCCGAAGGCTGGGTCGCGGGTGGGGGTGGTCATCTCCGGGGGCAACGTCGATCCTGGGTCGGTCGTCTGAGATCTTTGGTTTCGCCCCTGCCGAGGGTCATACTCACCCTGTCTTGATTCGGATCCTGCGTTCTTTCGCCGGTGGCATCCTCATGGGTAGCGCCGATCTCGTGCCTGGTGTCTCCGGTGGCACCATCGCTCTGGTTCTAGGCATCTACGAGCGTCTCGTCAGCTCGATCAGTGAGGGGAGCTCGGCCCTCGGTGCAGTGATCAAGGGAGACTTCGGTGACTTCCGGTCCCATCTGAGTCGGGTCGAGTGGTTGTTCCTCCTCCCCTTGCTGGCCGGGATCCTCACCGCGGTGGTGGCGTTGGCATCTCTCCTCGACCATCAACTGGAGGAGAGGCCCACGGTTCTGGCCGGCCTCTTCTTCGGCCTCGTAGTCGGATCGGTCTTGATCGGGTGGAGACTGATCCGCGATCCCCGACCCAGCCACGGTCTCATCGCTCTGATCGTGGCCGTAGGCCTCTTCCTGTTGCTCGGGATCGGCGAAGACGCCACGGTGCAGGACCCGTCCCTCCTTGTGTACTTCGCTTCTGGCGCCGTCGCCATCTGCGCCATGATCCTCCCCGGGATCTCCGGCTCGCTGATCCTCCTCCTCCTGGGGATGTACGCCGCGGTGCTCGATGCAGTCGGCAGCCGGGACCTCGTTGTCGTGGGGGTCTTCCTGCTCGGTGCGATAGTCGGCCTCGGCCTGTTCTCCCAGTTGCTGAACTGGGCGCTGCGCAGGCACCACGACGTCATCCTGGCCGGTCTGATCGGCCTCATGGCCGGTTCGCTTCGTGTTCTCTGGCCGTGGCCAAACGGAGTGGACAGCTCCGCACTGGGGGGCCCGGGCAGCGATTGGGGCGTCGTGACCGTGGCAGGGCTGATCGGCTTCGCGGCCGTCTTCGCCATCTCCCGTCTCGCCGAACGGGAAGAAGAAGAGGTCAGCCTGCCCCAGCCCTCCGGCTGAGAGAGGGACTCACCAGGTGATGCTCGAGCCGACTCCAGATGTCGGGTCGGGCCAGGGTCCTCTTCATCGAGATCAGAGTCCGCATGAAGGTGGCGACCGCTCGCGACGCATCCAATGGGTTGGGGCGCATCGCGTTCTGGACGGACGGCGAGGGATACAGGGTGACCACGTCCACCTGCGGCCAGGCTCGTTTGATGAGATCGATTTCCTGGGACAACGAACGCAGCCCCACGCGATCGAACATCTTCTCGTGGAAGAGAGCCCTTCTCCGGTGGGTCTGCGCTGCCATCGGCGCCACCACCAGAACCAGGTCGAGCGGTTCGGGATGACCCAGCACCAGGTCCGCATGGGTCCCCGAGGAGACTCCACCATCCACATAGAGGTTTTCCCCGATCGAGTGGGGGCGAAAGACCAGGGGCACCGACGAGGAGGCGGCCACGGCATCGGCGATGCCGACATCGGGAGCACTCGCCGTGCCGAAGGGCACGCGAGCCCCCTTGCGCAGGTCGTAGGCGACGATGGCCGTTGGCTGCTTTGGCCAACTGCGTGCGGCCTGCTCCCCGATGTGGGTCGTCACCCAGTCGCCGACCCCCGCAGCGCTGTAACGGGCCGGAGAGCCGAGGAACATGGTCAGCCCCGGGTTCCTCACCCCGGGCATCATGCCGTATCTCACCCACTGACCGACACTGGCCGAAACGTCCTTGGAGTAGACGTGGGCCCGGATTCGCTCCGCCACGTCTTCGCGATCGTCGGTCGGGTGGACGAGGCAGTCGAGAGTCAAGGCATCGTGTCGCACCAAAGACGACACGAAGGCACCCGAAGAGGTCCCGACCAACACCTCAGCCTGATTTGGGTCCCAGTCGGTGGCCATGCGCAACGCCATCAAGGCCGCTATCTCGTAAGCGGCGCCGGTAATGCCCCCACCACCGAGAACCAGTCCTACCCTGCTCACAGATCCCACGATAGGACCGCCACCAGGGTTAAGGGGGTCTTCACCCCGGTGATGGCGGGCTCGAATTCAACCGAAGGTGCGCCCACATCCGCTGCAACGGCTGTCGTCTTCGTCGGTCGGTGCATGGCACCAGGGACAAGGAAGGTCGTCGCCCCGCTCGTCTCGAACCGACACAACGAGTCGTGGGTCCATCTCGAACTTCTCGTTGCCCCGCAGCCCTTTGGCGAGGGCGAACAGACCCGTCGTCGTAGTGGCCACCACCAGAGCCTCCAACATGTCCATTCTCCTTGAGCCGACCGCGCAAAGGCTAAGAGACGAGGGGTTCGATCCTGTGGATTTCGGGGTTGGGGGTCAGGTCCCCATCACGGCTTCGGTGAGGTCGCCGACGAGGTATTGCAGGTCGCCGAGCCGACCCTCACGCACTTCGGCAGCGTCCAGCATCATCATCGCCGAGTGATATGCGACCCAGGAGCGGTAGCGGCTTTCGGGAAGCTCGGCGGCGTATCCCTTACGGAACGCTGCTGCGGCGTCTTCTCCGTGATTCACCGCGAACTGCCACACGGCCAGTGTGAGATCCCACTCGGGCGGGCCGAGTGTGGCCCATTCCCAGTCGACCAGTGTGACCTGCCCGCTCTCGTTGACGACGAACTTCGATGGGGTCGGTCTGGTGTGTGAGGGAACCGGGTCGGTGGCGAGGGGTGGCTCGATATCGAGCGCCTTGTCGAGGACGATCTGGGCCATCCCGAAGCGTCTCCGATAGCGTCCGAGCCGCTCGATGGTCGATCGGTAGTGGCTCTTGACGTATTCGCTGTCGATGCCGACGACGAGGTTGGTGATCTGGGTTCGGGCGTTGTGGACGTTGCGCAGGGTCTGTCCTGCGGACTCCACCACCTCGAGGTTCTTGGGAAGACTGGACAGATTCCAACTGCCGCCATCACTCATCTTCAACCACGCCAGATCTCCGTCCATCCCGTGGTTGTGGATCGTCGGGACACCCTCGATCCCGGACAATGCTTCCAGAGCGTGACGCTCTCGCTTCTCTCGCGACGCCACCGGGTAGACCTTGACGATCGAGGTGTTGTCCTCGGACTCGGTGACACGAAACACCGCGTTCTGGCCGGCGGCCAACTCACGGATCCGTGCAGACGGGTAGAGACGTTCGACGAGTCCCCTAGCTGTCATCCCTGATGAACCCCTATCGGATATATAGGTGGCGACTATCCCTGGTCACCTAATTACGCTGCCGCAGGCTAGCGACAATAAGGCAAACCTGTGGATCTTCGTCTACCCGACCAAACCGTGCTCACCCTGGAAGCGGGGGTGACCGGTCTCGAGGCCGCCAAAGGCATCGGGCCCGGTCTGGCGCGAGCGGCCGTCGCCGTGAAGGTGAACGGCGAGCAACGTGACCTATCACGACCTATCGAAGAAGACGGAGATTTCGAGGTCATCACCCTGGACAGCCAAGAAGGGCTGCACATCCTGCGTCATTCGACGGCACATGTGATGGCCCAAGCCGTGCTCGACCTCTACCCGGGGTCGACTTTCGCCATCGGCCCGCCAATCGAAGACGGCTTCTACTACGACTTCGAGGTCGAGGAGCCGTTCACCCCCGAGGACCTGGAGAGGATCGGGGCGCGAATGGCCGAAATCGTCGCCGAAGACCAGCCATTCGAGCGGATCGAGATGACCCGCGACGAGGCCTTGGACGTGTTCTCCGACCACAAGTTCAAAGTCGACATCATCGAAAACGTCGATCCTGGCGAGGTCTCCGGGGGAGAGCAGGTCTCCGCCTACCAGAATGTCGACTTCATCGATCTGTGCCGGGGCCCGCATCTCCCGTCAACGGGGAGGATCCCGGCATTCGAGGTGCTGCGCAGCTCCGGAGCCTATTGGCGCGGTGACCAGGAGAGGGAGCAGTTGCAACGGGTCTACGGGACCGCCTGGGCTTCGAGGGCAGACCTCGAGTCGTATCTGCATCGTCTCGAGGAGGCGGAGAAGAGGGACCATCGCCGGCTCGGTGCCGACCTCGACCTCTACAGCTTCCCCCAGGAGCTGGGAGCGGGTCTGGCGGTGTGGCATCCCAAAGGCGGCATGTTGCGCAAGCTGGTCGAGGATCACAGCCGGAAACTCCACGAGCGGTTCGGGTTCGAGTTCGTCTTCTCACCCCACATCGGCAAGGAAGATCTGTGGCAGACCTCCGGTCATCTCGACTTCTTCGCCGAGAACATGTACCCGGGCATGAAGTACGAGGATGATCCCGGCTACCGGGTCAAGCCGATGAATTGCCCCTTTCATGTCCTCATCTACCAGAGCCAGCAACGCTCCTACCGCGAGCTGCCGATGAGACTCGGTGAGCTTGGCGGAGTCTACCGATACGAGCAGTCGGGGGTGATCCACGGCATCCTTCGGGCTCGGGGCTTCACCCAAGACGACTCGCACACTTTCTGTACCGAGGACCAGGTCCAGGACGAGTTGAAGCTGCATCTCGACTTCGTCCTCAAATGGTTGCGCGATTTTGGGTTCGAGGAGTTCGAGGCAGATCTCAGCACCCGACCCGAGAAGGCGATACTCGACGAGGAAGACCGCTGGGAAGTCGCCGAGAAGGCCCTGGCCGCTGCTCTGGAGGCCCGCGGTGTCGTCTATGACGTCGCTCCCGGCGAAGGCGCGTTCTATGGCCCGAAGATCGATATCCACATCAAGGACGCCATCGGGCGGCGATGGCAATGCTCGACCATCCAACTCGACGTCAACACGCCGCGCCGGTTCGGGCTCGAGTACATCGACTCGACCAACACCCCCGTAGTCCCCTACATGATCCACTGTGCCAAGGCGGGATCCCTGGAGCGTTTCATGGGGATTCTGGTGGAGCATTACGCCGGTGCGTTTCCGACGTGGCTCGCCCCTGTGCAGGTATCGGTCATCCCGGTAGCCGACCGCCACGACGAGTATGCCGGTCAGGTGAGGGAGCGGCTGCGCGATGCCGGGCTACGTGTCGAAGTAGATCTCTCGAGCGACACCGTGGGAGAGAAGATCCGCCGCGCCCTGACCCAGAAACACCCAGCTGTGATCGTCGTGGGAGACGACGACATCGAGGACGGCACGGTCGGTCTTCGCCTATACGGCCAGGAACGGGACACACGGGGCGTCCCCCTCGTGGAGGCGACCAACCGGCTGGTCGAGATGGCTCGAGGTCCCGCTTGAGCGACAACGAGCGCCGCGTCGACCGGGAAGGCATCTACATCGAGCGCGACCTGGCCGACCGGGTATCGATCGAGGAGGAACTCGACGCCAACATCGAAGGCGAATATCGATTCCCTCCGCCTAGTCGTCGTCGCATAGCAGGTTGGCTCTATCTGGCCGCCGGCGTGATCAGTGTGTTCGCCTTCGAGGGGGGTTGGATGGTCGCCCTCGGATTCGGCGCTCTCGCCGTCTGGCAGTTCCTCAGCTCATGGCCGCTCGACATCGACGAGCACGAGGCGATGACCAAAGCCGCGGCGGTCGTCGACTTCCCCATCGGCCACTCCTCGGCGTCCGTGCGGTTCCAGGGATGGCGGTCGCGGCCACGATGGTCGGTGATCCTGTACGCCGCCACCGAACCTCCAGATCAGAGGGCCCTGGTCGTCGTGGACGCCGTCACCGGCGAGATCGTGGAGACCCCCTACGTCGAGTCGATCGGACCGGTCTGATCGCTCCCGCCAGCGGTCAAGTGCCGGCCGGCCCGACCGATAGGACGCCATGACGACGGAGTTCTGGTCTCTCATCGACGTCACGAGACCCGAGGACCATGATGCCTCGGTTCATGCTGGGGCCATCACGGCTGCGCTCATCGAGGCCGGGATAGAGAGAACCCTCGAGTACGCAGCCTCTTTCGACAGGGCCATGGACGCCCTCTACACCTGGCCGCTGTGGGGTGCGGCTCATCTGGCATTGGGAGGCTGTGGCGACGATGCCTTCGAATACCTCCGGGCTTGGGTCGTCTCCGCTGGTGAGACCACGTGGAGGAAGGCGGTGGAACAGCCCGAGGGGCTGTTCGCGGAGCTCCTGGCCGGGAGTGCCGACCCTGACACACGCTGGGAGGAGCTGGGTATCCACGAGGGTGAGCACATCCTGTATGCCGTCGGTGTCGCCCACGAGCGGCTGACCGGCGAATGGCTCCCGGGACGGTCACAGCCATACCCGGAGGAGCCCTCCGGTGACGAGTGGGACGAAGACGAGCTTCCCGACATCTTCCCCCGCCTCGCGGAAGCATTGCCAGACGGCTGGTGGGGCGGCGTAGAAGATGTCTCGGACGGGGGCGAGATTCGGACGATGACCCAGGTCGAGCGGGGCCTCGATGCCTTCACTGAAGGCGATCACGCCGGTGCGGGACGTCTCCTCGAAGTGATCCTGGGCGACCCGACGCAGTGGGCCCTGGTCGCTGAGGACCGCCGGGTCGATGTGGCCTATGTGGTCGGCACGGGCCGGCTGCTCGACGGCGACGTCGAAGGAGCAGCAGCGGCCCTGCGTCTCGTCGAATCACGGTTGTCGGAGGCCGACCATGTCCGGCGCGCCCTGGCACAGGTGGAGCTGGCCCGCGGTGATCTGGAGAACGCCTCCCGATGGATCCACAGCGAAGGAGACAACCGTCTCGACCGGGTCCTGGCCGCCAAACTCGCCTGGCGACGTGGTGATCACGAAGAGGCTGTGAGACGCGCCGCCGCCGAGTTGACGACGTCGGTCGAACCGGACGAGCACCCCTGGGACGTGGCGGGAACCGCCTTTCAACTGGGACAGATCTTTGCCGATGCCGGCGAGCTCGACGACGCGGTGCTGACGGTCGGGGTGATGACACGACTTGTCGAGGGCGCCCCCGCAAACCTTCCACTCCTCACTCATCTCCAGGTTCTGGTGGCTGCCATCATCAGACTGCAAGGTCGGCCGGAAGAGGCGGTGAAGAGTCTCCGGAGACTGCGGCCCGGTCTGAGTGGCACCGATCTCGCCGAGTGTCTGCGGGAGGAGGCCAGATGCGAGAAGGCTCTAGGCGACCTGGGTGAGGCGACCGCCCACTATCGGGCCTCGGTGGAGACGTTCGAGGCCGCCGGCGAGAAGTGGGAGGCTGGGGCGACCCGGGACGAGGCAGATCGTCTCCGCGAATGAGCCGCCCCCTTCCCGGAAGAGGGAACGGCTTCAGCGCTGGTCTATTGGGACCAGGTCACGGCGCGCCGGGCCCGTGTAGACCTGACGGGGACGGAAGATCCTCGACTTGGGGTCGGCTGCGAGCTCCCGCCACTGGGCGAGCCATCCCGGGAGGCGGCCGAGGGCGAACAGCACCGTGAACATGTCCGTGGGGAACCCAATCGCCCGATAGATGATCCCTGAGTAGAAGTCGACGTTCGGGTAGAGCTTGCGCTCCACGAAGTAGTCGTCGGAGAGTGCGACCTCCTCGAGCTCGCGGGCCAGCTCGAGGATCGGGTCGTCGATGCCGAGCTGGTCGAGCACCTCTTCGGCGGCGGTCTTGATGATCTCAGCTCGAGGGTCGAAGTTCTTGTAGACGCGGTGGCCGAAACCCATCAGCCGGAACGGGTCGTCCTTGTCCTTGGCCCGTTTCACCACCGTGTCGAGGTCCTGGCCCGACGAGACGATGTCGTCGAGCATCTCGAGCACCGCCTGGTTGGCTCCGCCATGTCGCGGACCGGAGAGGGCAGCCACACCGGCAGCGATCGAGCTGAAGATGTTGGCGTGTCCCGAGCCCACGAGACGAACCGCCGAGGAGGAGCAGTTCTGTCCGTGGTCCGCATGCAGTACCAGGAGCATGTTGAGTGCCTTGGCCACCACCGGGTCGGGCTCATACTCCTCCGCCGGAACCGAGAACATCATCTTGAGGAACCTCGAGGAGTAGTCGAGGGTGTTGTCGGGGTAGATGTACGGCTGGTGGACGGTGTACTTGTAGGACCAGGCGATCATCGTCGGGGTCTTGGCGATCAGTCTCCTCGAGCTCAGATCGACGGCGTCTAGATCGGAGGGGTCGAGGGCATCGGGATAGTAGGTCGCAAGTGCGGAAGTGGCCGACGCGAGGATCTGCATTGGGTGGCCCCGATGAGGAAACGCCTCGAACAGGTGCTTCATGTCCTCACGCAGCATCGTGTGGTAGGTGATCGACTGCTCGTACTCCTCGAACTCGCTCTTCGTGGGGAGTTCTCCGTACTGGAGGAGATAGGCGACCTCGAGGAACTTGGCGTTCTCCGCGAGCTGCTCGATGGGGTAGCCACGGTAGAGGAGGACGCCGGCGTCGCCGTCTATATAAGAGACCTGGGAAGTGCTCTCGGCGGTGTTGCCGAAACCACGGTCCAACGTGACCAGCCCGAGCGAGCCACGCAACTCGGAGATGTCGACGCCCGCGTCCCCCTCGGTCGCCTCCGTGAGCGGCAGGTTCAGCTCGTCGTCTCCATGGCGTAAGACTGCGTCGGGCATCCCAATCCTTCCTACTCGTCGGCGGTTGCAGCGGCGATCACTGCTTGGGCCTCGTTGTGTGGCACCTCTTCGTAGTGGTCGAACTCCATCTCGAAGGTACCGCGACCCGAGGTCAACGATCTCAGCTCCGCAGCGTACTGCTGCATCTCGGCCATCGGGACCTCGGCGTTGACCGAGCGCACGCTGCCCTCGCCCTCCATGCCGAGCACCCGTCCCCGCTTCGAATTGATGTCGCCCATGACGTCACCGAGATGGTCTTCGGGCACCGTGACCGTCACTCTCATGATCGGCTCGAGCAACACAGGTCGCATGTTGGCGCTTGCCGTGCGGACGGCCTGGATTCCCGCCATTCGAAAGGACATCTCGTCTGAGTCGACCGCGTGGTACTTGCCGTCATACACCTCGGCGGCGACGTCGACCACCGGGTATCCGGCGAGGATTCCCCGTTCCAGGGCCTCCCGGATGCCTTTGTCGACCGCCGGGATGAGACCTCGGGGGATGGAGCCGCCCTTGATGGAGTCGATGAACTCGTAGCCGCTCCCCCTGGGCCGCGGGGAGAAGCGGACTTGGGCCACCCCGAACTGGCCGCGCCCGCCGGACTGTTTCTTGTGCTTCCCCTCGGCAGCGGCGGTGGCCATGATCGATTCGCGGTAGGGGATCTTTGGTATCGCCGAGTCGATCTCCACTCCGAACATCCGCTTGATCCGGGCGAGTGTCACCTCGAGATGGGTGTCGCCGAGCCCCGAGAGGATGGTCTCGCCCGTCTCGGCGCGTCTCTCCACCCGGATCGTGGGGTCACTCTCCTCGATTCTGTGCAGAGCCGTGGACATCTTCTCGTCGTCGTGGTGAGAACGCGGTGAGATGGCAAGCTCGGCGACCGGTGACGGGTACTTGATCGGCTCGATGACAGCGTTGAGCCCCGGTGACCGGAGAGTGTCGCCCGGATGGAGATCTTCGACCTTGGCCACCGCTCCTATCCCGCCGACGGGGAGCTCGGACACGTCATGATGATCTTTGCCCTGGAGTTTGAAGAGGTTGTGGAGCCGCACCTTCCGTCCACGCGCCACCTCGAGGTCCTGGTCGGCCTTGACGGTGCCGGAGTAGATGCGAAACAGGGAGATCCGGCCGACGAACGCGTCGGAGAAGGTCTTGAACACGTAGGCGAGGACCGGTCCATCGGCCGACGGCTCCAGCGACCCACCCTGGCTCAAAGGCGGCATCGATCGTTCCAGCGGATTGGGGCCGTAGTCGGCGATGAACTCGAAGAGGGTGTCGATTCCGATCAGCTTCTCGGCCGAGGATACGAGGACCGGGTGGATCTCCCCGTCGACGATCCCGCGATGGATGGTGTCCACGATCTGTTCGCGACTCGGCTCCTTGCCCTCGAAATAGGCCTCCATCATCTCGTCGTCGGTCTCTACCACCGTCTCGATCAACCCGGTGTGTGCGCTGTGGACCAACTCGGCGACTTCGTCGGGGAGGTCCACCTGCGAACCGGTCGGCGAGTCGGCCTTGTACTCGTATGCCCGCTCGGTGGCCACCCTGACCAACCCTCGCAGAGCCTCCTCCGAGCCGATGGGCACCTGGATCGGGGCCACCGACTTGCCGAAGCTCTCTCTCAACTCGTCGAGAACCCTCTGGTAGGAAGCGCGTTCCCGATCGAGTTTGGTGATCACGATCGCTCTCGGGATTCCCTCTTCCTCGGCAGCGCGCCATAGGGCCTCGGTCTGCACTTCGACACCGTCGACCGCCGAGACGGCGAAGAGGGCGAGATCGGCGGCCCGTAGTGCGGTGCGGGCGTCCCCGCTGAACTCCGTGGCCCCCGGCGAGTCGATGATATTGACCCGAGTTCCTTTCCAGTCGACGGTGGCCACGGCGAGACCGAGAGAGATTCCACGATCGATCTCCTCAGGCTCGTAATCGAATGTCGACGTGCCCGCCTCGACCGATCCCATGCGCATGGTGGCGCCACCGACGAAGAGCATCGCCTCGGCGAGGGTCGTCTTCCCGCTCCCGCCATGACCGACCAAGACGACGTTTCGGACCTTCTCGGGAATCACGTGACCTCCTTGTGGAAAACTCCGATCCTAACGCTGCTTGTAGACGACGCTCCCAGCCGGGTGCTACTTTCCCCACCGTGATCGACATGCGGGTCCGTCCTCATGTGACCCGGTACCTGGATTCCATCGGACGGGCCCTGGCGGCAATTGGCATGACGCCCGCTGCCATGACTGCCCTGGGGCTCGCCATGGTCCTGGCGGGCTCTGTCATGGTTGGCACCGATCGTCTCGTCTCTGGTGCCTGGGTGATCGCGGTGGGGTCGCTGCTCGACGGTCTCGACGGGGCGGTGGCCCGGGCCTCGGGCACGGTGACGGCGCGTGGCGCCTTCCTCGACTCTGCCTTCGACCGTGTCGGCGAGATCGCAACATTCGGCGGTCTCGCCTTCGCCATGGAGGGCCAGGCCCGGATTCTCCTCCTCATCGTCCTGGCGATCGGTGGGGCCATGCTCGTGCCCTACATGAGGGCTCGCGCCGAGGCCGAGGGCCTGGATGGCACCGGTGGGCCGATGGGTCGCACCGAGCGTCTCATTCTCTTCTGCGCCGGTCTGATCTTCGATCTGGTCGAACCGATGCTCTGGGCCTTCGTGGTCTTGGTGTGGCTCACGGCATTGGTTCGTTTCCTGCGCTCTTATCGTTCCATCGAGTGAACGCAGCGGCGGTGAAGGAGTATCTCTCGTATCTCGGCCTACGCGCCGGGGTGGGAGTCGTGGGGATGTTGCCGGCGCAGGTCGTCCGCAGGCTGGGAAGCGTCTTCGGCAAGATGTGGAGCGTCCTCGACGGCGGTCGCCGCGCCATGGCGAGACGTCATGCCGGCCGCGTGCTCGGCAATGGGGCGGACCTCGACGTCGCATCGGTCGAGATGATGAGGTCCTACGGACGCTATTACGCAGAAGCCCTGTGGGCCAGGGGACGACGTGTCCGGGGGATGCTCGCCGAGACCGAAGTCCACGGCCTGGAGAAGATCCTCGCCGCACGCGACGCCGGAACCGGGATGATCTTCGCACTGCCTCACATGGGGAACTGGGAGGCGGCGGCACCGATCGCGGTCAGCGAGGGGATCCCGGTGGTTGCAGTGGCCGAGGTCCTGTCCAATAGGCGAATCACCGAGTGGTTCACCGCGGTGCGCGAGACCTTCGGGATCGAGGTCGTCCTGGCAACCGGGCGGATCGAGGTGATGCGTCGTCTGGAACAGGCGATAACGGACAACAAGGCTGTGGCCCTGCTCTCGGATCGGGACCTCAAAGGTAGAGGCGTGGAAGTGGAGTTTTTCGGGGAGAGGACCACATTGCCTCCCGGGCCGGCCACTCTTGCGGTGCGCACCGGGGCCCCGTTGTTGCCTGTTGGGTGTTACTTCAAGGATCGTGGCTATCGCGTCGTGGTCCACGATCCCATCTCGGTGCCCGAGACGGGTTCGAGATCGGAGAAAGTGGCGGCGATGACCCAGGAGCTCGCCCACGAGTTGGAGGCGATCATCCGGGAGGCCCCGAGCCAGTGGCACCTGGTCCAGCCCAACTGGCCGTCGGACCGAGGGGAGGACTGAGTGCGGGTGGGTCTCGTCTGTCCCTACGACCTCTCCAAACATGGCGGGGTCCAGGCTCAGGTGAGAGATCTGGCCGGACATCTCG
>CAZZIG010000123.1:0-20694 GCA_964653975.1 uncultured Acidimicrobiaceae bacterium | reverse complement strand
CTAGAGGAGCCGGATGTGATGGGTGGACTCGGCCTCCTCAGGCGTTTCCTCGAAACCGAGGGCGCGGTAGAACCCGGCCGCGGCAGCAGTCATGGTGCGCAGCCTCACCCTGGTGAATCGGCCGCGGGCATGGTCCACGAGGGCCTCCACCAGGGCCCGCCCCACACCGGCGCCTCGCGCCTCCGGGACGACGTAGACATGACGGATCCGGCCGACTTTCGGATCGTCGAGGTAGGGGTCGCGGTTCAGACCACCAACAGCCACCAACTCGGGACCGAGCCGGACCCGACACGCCACCTCTCCGATGCGATCGAAGCGATTCGAGCCGTCCCGCCAGTCGTCGACGAGACGCTCCACCAGGTCGTGCCCTTCCGCCTTGCTCAGATCGACGAGATCCGCGATGCCATCGGGCAACTCATCGAACGCTTGCACATCGAGAGCTGCGACCATGTCGCGATGATATGACGGGAATGAAGCGCGTCGTCATCGTCGGGAGCAGCGGTTCGGGGAAGACCACCTTCGCCCGGAGGCTCGCCCACCTCCTCGATGTGCCCCACCTGGAGATGGACTCGGTGTTTCACAAGTACGGGCTCGCCGACGAAGCCCACGACGACTTCCTCCCCACACTCGACAGGTTCACCGACCGGGCCCGCTGGATCGTGGACGGAAACTACACGGGTCATGGAACGCGCCAGGTGGTCTGGCCGAAGGCCGACACCTTCATCTGGCTCGATCCGCCGCGACGGACCACGATGTCCCGGGTGGTGAGGAGGACTCTGCGGCGGGTGCTCACAAGAGAAGAGATGTGGCCCGGGGTGAAAGAGCCGTTCTCCAATCTCTACAGTCTCGACCCTTACCGGAACATCATGGTCTGGACCTGGACCCGCCACGCCCACGTGCGCGACAAGTTCCAGACTGCGATGGAAGACGGCAGTTGGGGGCATGCCACGGTGCACCGTTTGCGGTCGACGGCGGAGACCGAGACCTTTCTCGACGAGATCGCCGCCGGCGAGTGAGACGCCTCCCGGTTCCGTCCCTCCGGGAGCATTAGGAGGCGGGTTCGGAGCGCAACTAGCCTGGCCGCCTCATGGGATCTTTCTGGCACCCATTCGCGGACATGTCCAAAGTGCAACACGCGCCGTTCATCGTCGACCGAGGCGAGGGCATCTACGTATACGACGAGGAGGGCAACAGGTACCTCGATGCCGCGGCCTCGCTGTGGTACATGAACGTCGGGTACGGCCGTGACGAGATCGTGGAAGCCATGGAGGACCAGGCCCGCAAGCTGCCCGCCTTCCATACCTTCATCGAGTACGCGACACGCCCCCCGATGGAGTTGGCGGAACGTATCGCCCAGGTCTCACCCCACCCCGAATCCAAGGTCTTCTTCGGCTCGGGAGGCTCGGACGCCATCGACACGGCAGCCAAGCTCGCCCGCCGCTACTTCAACGCCATCGGGGAGCCGCAAAGGACCGTCTTCATCGCCAGGGAATGGGCCTATCACGGCATGCACAGCTACGGCACCACCCTCGGGGGGATGGAGCCCAACCGCATCGGCTACGGGGGCGATCTGGTCGCCGACGTGGTCAGTGTGCCCTACGACGACGCCGAGGCGGTGGAGAAGGCGATCGATCATGCCGGAGCCGACCGGGTAGCCGGGATCTTCGTCGAGGCGGTCATCGGCGCCGGGGGCGTCAGACCCGTCCCCATCGACTACCTGAACCGGGTGCGGGAAGCAATCAGACAGGCCGGTGGCCTCTACATATCCGATGAGGTGATCACCGGATTTGGTCGGGCCGGCGACTGGTTCGCCGCCAACAAGTTCGGTCTCGAGCCCGACATGATGACCTTCGCCAAAGGTGTCACCTGTGGCTACGCCCCATTGGGTGGCGTGGTGGTGGCACCCCACATCGCAGCTCCCTTCTTCGACACGCCCGGGCTCGTCTTCAGACACGGCTACACCTACTCCGGTCACACCACTGCCTGCGTCGCCGGTCTCAAGGTGATGGAGATCGTGCAGCGGGAGGGCCTGATCGCCCGGGCCACCGAGCTGGAAGACGAGATCTACGATGCTCTCCTCCCACTCGAGGAGCTCGACGTCGTCTCCGGTGTTCGACGCGGAGTCGGGGCTCTCGCAGCGATCCAGCTCGAGGTCGGCGAAGACGAGACACTTCCCAGCCGGGCGGCGATCGCATGTCGCGAAGCCGGTGTGCTCACCCGGGCCGTCGGTGGAGGGGGCCTCCAGGTGTCACCACCGTTGACCATGACTCCCGACCAGGCGACCGAGATGGGGTCGCTGTTCGAAAAGGGTCTACGCACCCTGTGAAACAAGCCCCCTTCTGGGTGGAGGACCACCCACGGCCGGGAGGCTTGACATCGGAGCTGCCCGCCGAGACCGACTATCTGGTCATCGGCTCCGGTCTCACCGGGTTGTCCGCCTCACTCCGTCTCGTCGGCGCGGGGAAGACCGTCACCGTGGTCGACTCGAGAGAGATAGCCGGAGGCGCCTCGGCCATCAACGGCGGGATGGTCTCACCCGATGTGAAGGCCGGCATCCGAGCGATATTCTCCCGCTACGGCCCCGAGATCGGACGTGAGATGTGGGCCTCCACGGTGAGATCTGTCGAGCTGGTGCGAGATCTCGCCACACGACCCGGGGTCGACGCCCTCATCCACGACCACGGCATGGCCGCCCTCGGCCGGGGTGACCGCCAACGCATCGAGTTCGAGAAAACCGTCCTCTGGTACCAGGAGCGACTTGGTGTCGAATGGGATGTGCTCACGGGTGCAGCGATCGACAAAGTGGTCGGAGGTGGCTTCTTCGACTCCGCGATCTACGAGCCAGAGGGTTTCGGTGTCCAGCCGGCTCGTCTCGTCTTCGGTCTGGCCGAGCAGGTGGTTCGTCTCGGAGCGAGACTCGTCGACCACTGCGAGGCGCTGAGCATCGAGCAGACCTCGGCGGGCCACTCGGTCGAGACGAGCAGAGGTCGAATCGAGGCGGGCACCGTCATCATCGCCACCAACGGCTACACCACGGGCCGACCCACGCGCGAGCTGTCCCGTCTCGTGGTGCCGATCGGCTCCTACATCATCGTCACCGAGCCGATCGGAGCCGAACGCGCCGAGCGAATCTTCCCCGGGGGAGCGATGACCTACACGAAGCGACGGCTCCTCAACTACATGCGGCGCACCCACGACGACCGGATCCTGCTCGGTGGCAGACGCAGCCTCCACACCGACCTCGATCTGGAGGAGTCGGCTGCCGATCTGAGAAGGGCCCTGGTCCGATACTGGCCCGAGTTGGAGGACGCGTCCACGACCCATGTGTGGGGCGGGAAGCTGGGCATCCCCTTCGACCTGACTCCGCACATCGGGAGGGTGGACGGTGCCTGGTACGCCATGGGTTATGCCGGTCACGGCGTCGGTCTCTCGTGTCAGCTCGGCCACGAACTGGCCGGAATGCTGCTCGGGGAGGACCCGCCCAGTGTGTACAGCCGGATTGCCCACGAGGGTCGCTTCTATTACACAGGGGGGAGGGCCTGGTTCCTGACCCCGGCCTCCTACCTGTATCGGACGCTAGACAAGATAGGGATATGAGCACTCTCACCTACCAGACGACGGCCGAGGGCTTGACCCCCGATCAACTGGACGGAGAGTTCTTCGAAGGTTGGCCCGATCCCCCGACACCAGAGACACATCTGCGGATCCTCCAGGCCTCGGACCACGTGGTCATCGCCGTGCGCGACGACAAGGTCATCGGGTTCGTCACTGCCATCTCCGACGGGATCCTGTCTGCCTTCATCACCCTCCTCGAAGTAGTGCCCGAGGAGCACGACAAGGGGATCGGCCACTCGTTGATCAACCAACTGATGGACGACATCGGCGACCTCTACATGGTCGACCTGGTTTGCGACGCCAACCTCTCCCGGTTCTACGCGGAGTTGGGATTCGCCATCTCGACCGGGATGTCGCGGCGCAACTACTCGATGCAGTCGGGACGACCGCTCGAGACGTGACCTCGCGTAGTCTCCGGCCGATGATCTCGAGCCAACGCGACCGGCTCATACTGCTCTCCCCACTCGCCGTTCTCGGGATCCTCTTCGCGGCCCCGGCATTCGAGGACAGCCCGACGGTGTGCCCGTTTGCGCTGACGACGGGGATGGCATGCCCCGGCTGCGGGATGACCCGGGCAGCTTCGATGTTGGTGAGAGGGGACTTTGCCTCTGCGATGACGTTTCACCCGTTAGTGCCCCTGGTTGCCCTCATCGGCGTCGGTGCCTGGGTCTGGTTCGCGTTGCGGAGGAGGGGCCGGGTTCAGGCGATGAGCAGCCGTTTGGTCAACGGGACCCTGATCTCACTGTTGGCCGGTCTGCTGATCGTGTGGGTTGCTCGTCTGCTCGGTGGAACCCTCCCGCCTGTCTGAGCAGTCGTCGTCCCACGTAGATCCCTAGGGCGATCACGGCCGCGACCGCGGCCACCTGGAGAGGGAGAGCCCACTTCGACCCGGCCAGCGCAGACAGCGTCGCGGGCACCGGTGCCCGGCCGCCACGCGGATCGAGGACCCACGAGCCAAGCCGCAGGAACACAGCGAAGCTGGCGCCTCCGACCGCGATACGAGTCAAGAGCCCGCGCACGGCGGTGGTGCGATCCTCCGACAGGGTCACGAAAACCAGCCCGGACCCCAACAACGACAGGAAGGCCAGCAGAGCCGCAGTCCCCAGCCTCGCCGCCGTGGGCGACTCGGGCCCTACGACAGGGTCGCTGCCGGGCTGACGTATCACCAACGGATCGAAGTCCTCGACCACCTCGGACACCGACTCCTCGTCGAGCGGGAAGCCGAGACCGGTCAGACCGAGGGTCAGTTCCGGGACCGTCGGCGTGATCAGGGCGGCCATGTCGATCGTGGAGCCTTCGGGATCCGAAGACGCCGCCGCGTGCACCACCTCGACCACGAGTAGATCCATGGTCTCGCCGAGGCGGGACGAGTTGAAGAAGAATTCGACGGTTGGCTCCACGGTCTCGGGGTCGGCGCCTGATTCCAGCATCTCCTCGGACATCCAGTCACCCAGATAATCAGTGACGATCCCTGCCCCGGCGAGCGGAGAAAGGGACTCGGCCAAAGTGTCCGTGTCGGTCACCACGGCGCGGCCCCACAGCGAGAGGAACAGGATCGACACCGACATGCCGAAGACCCAACCGACCAACGAGCGGCTCACCGAGCGTGTGCTCACTTGATGACCAGAGCCGGGTTGGTGCGAACCCTCGGTCGCTTCTCGACAACCGCCTCGGCGAGACGGTCGAAAGCTGTTGCGGGTTCCGACCCGGGAGCGGCCACGGCGACCGGTCGCCCCTCGTCGGCTCCCCTGCCCATGGCGGGCAGCAACGGGATCTGGGCCATCAGATCGACCCCTATCTCGTCGGCCAGGGCCGCGCCGCCTCCGGCACCGAACAACTCATATCGCTTCCCGTCGTCGCCGGTGAACCAGGACATGTTCTCGACGACACCGATGACCTCCTGGTCTACCTCCCGTGCCATCAGCGCCGCCCTGCGGGCCACCCGTTGCGCGGTCGGCTGTGGGGTCGTCGCCAACAGGACCTGGGCACGGGGAAGGAACTGCGACATGGAGATGGCGATGTCGCCGGTGCCAGGCGGCATGTCCACGACCAGATAGTCGAGGGCATCCCAGAAGACGTCCTTGAGGAACTGCTCGATCGCCTTGTGCAGCATCGGGCCGCGCCAGATGATCGCCTTGTCGTCGGGGACGAAGTAGTCCATCGACACCACCTTCACCCGATGGGCCACGGGCGGGACGATCATCTCTCCCACCATCACCGGAGGATGCTGGATCCCCAGCATGGCGGGGATCGAGAATCCCCAGATGTCACCGTCGACGATGCCCACCATGTGACCGGAGCGGGCGAGGGCTACGGCGAGGTTGGCGGATATCGACGACTTTCCGACCCCACCCTTGCCCGATGACACCGCGATCGTCCTCGTCGCCGAGCCGGGCTCGCCGATCGGTGGGCCGACCCTCTCCTTCAGCTCGTTCATCCAGGACAGGACCTCGTCGTCGTCCATCAACTCGATGTCGATGTCGGCCCCGCTGACATGGGGCGAGAGGGCCTCCCGGAGACGATCGTCGAGACTCTCCGGTGGCGGTGAGGGGAGGAGCAGTTCGACTTTGGCCTTGCCGGTGAGCTTCTTGGAGACGGCTTTGACGAGGCCCAGCTCACCGAGGGTGCGACCCACGAACAGCGGCGACTCGATAGACGCGACCGCATCGTGGATTGGTGTTTGTTCGGACATCTGATTCCCCTACGGCGGCAGTGGTTAGAACCCCTTGGAAACTATAGTTTTGGTCAGGATGTACCCCTCATGGACATAGAGACCCTCAACGCCAGGATCTCCGACCTCACATCGTCGCTCGGTGATCCCACCCGGCGCGCCATCTACGTCGCGGTCCGTGAGTCGGTGGAGCCGATGACCACCTCCAAGGTGGCGGCCCTCTTCGATATCCACCCCAACGTGGCTCGTCACCATCTCGACCGTCTGGCCGAGGATGGCTATCTGCGGGTGGGCCACCAGCGCCGCTCGGGCGGGCCCGGTGCCGGTCGCCCCGCCAAGACATACGAACCCACCAGCAAAGAGGTCAGCGTCCACTTCGCCCCGCGACGTTTCGAATTGCTCACCGAGATGCTCTTCGAGGTCCTTCGCGAGGTCTCTCCCCCCGACCTCTCCGACGTGGCCGAAAGGGTCGGACGAGCCTATGGGGAGAGGCTGGCCAAAGAGATCGGTGGCCCGGACCAGCCAGGTTATGACGAGGCAGTCCAAGCCGTTGCCAGTGCGATGACCGGGCTCGGCTTCTCGGTAGATCCCGACGTCGAAGGTCAGCAGCTGCTCACCTCTCACTGCCCCTTCGGAGAGACCGCCACGAACCACCCAGAGGTGATCTGCTCACTCGACCGGGGCATCGTCGCCGGTCTCTTCGGGGCCATGTCGGT
The DNA here is from genome assembly GCA_964653975.1 of uncultured Acidimicrobiaceae bacterium. Taxonomy (GTDB): domain Bacteria; phylum Actinomycetota; class Acidimicrobiia; order Spongiisociales; family ZC4RG35; genus JANQRA01. Next base: position 13,692 of record CAZZIG010000123.1, on the reverse strand, counting down.
TCCCTGCAACCCCGTCGTGATCCCCCACCACTCACTGGACGACGACTGCGTCACCCAGGTCCCGGTGAGCATCGGGTAGAGCAGCCACACCTGGGAGTGCCGTTCCGCCAACCCAGGGTTACACACGTCGCCCAGCGACGTCCACGGCCCAAACCTCAAACCAACCGGCGGCCCCGGACCAACCAGCGGCCGTTTGCCAACCCAGGGTTACACACGTCGCCCAGCGACGTCCACAGCCCAAACCTCGGACCAACCAGCGGCCGTTTGCCAACCCAGGGTTACACACGTCGCCCAGCGACGTCCACGGCCCAAACCTCGGACCAGCTCGCGGCCCCCGACCAGCCGGCAACCTCCAAACCAGCCGGCGCCAACCGAGGTTTGCCTCTCCTCAGGGTATTTCCCGATGGTGGAGGGACATGATCTGACCCAACCTCTGGCCAACCAGACAAAGGAAGGTCATGACCGCATACATCACCGCCGTTGGCGCGTATCTACCCGGCGAGCCGATCGGGAACGACGACCTCGAGAGCTACCTGGGTTCAACCCAGACCTCATCCCGGCTTCGACGGCGGATGCTCGAGGCCAATGGCATCGAGAAGCGCCACTACGCCATGGACCGGCAGGGCAACACCACCATGCTCAACGAGGAGCTGGCCGAGATGGCGGTCCAAGCGGCCTTGACCGACCGCGGATTGACGTCACGGGATGTCGGGATGCTCGCCACCGGCACCACCCAAGCCGACCTTCCGGTACCTGGTTTCGCCTCGATGGTCCACGGAAGGCTCGGCGGCGGGCCTATGGAGGTCCTCTCCGCCGGTGGAGTGTGCTGTTCTGGGGTGGCGGCCTTGCGCGCAGCCGAAGCGAGCGTGAGCCTCGGGCGGCACCGGGTGGCCGTCGCAGTCGGTTCGGAGTTGGTCAGCCGAACCCTGCGTGCCGACCGGTTCTCCGACGGGGCCGGGTTCGATGCCGAGTTCCTCCGCTGGATGCTCTCGGACGGAGCAGGGGCGGTGGTCGTCGAGGAGCGACCCCGGCCGGACGGCTTGTCGCTCCGAATCGACTGGTCTCATCTCGTATCTCACGCCGACCGCTTCCCCGTCTGCATGTATGCCGGTGCCTCCGATCCCGGCTCGATCGCGGCCGGGTCCACGTGGCAGGACCGGCCGTCACCGGCCGAGGCCCACGCCGAGGGAATGCTCAACCTTCGCCAGGACACCGGGATCCTGAACAACATCGTGGCACTCGGTGTGGAGGAGTACATCGGGCTGGTCAGGTCGGGCCAAATCGTGCCGGATCAAATCGACTATCTACTGGTCCACTACAGCTCCGAGTACTTCCGCTCCGCCATAGTCGATCTGATGACCGAAGCCGGTCTGATGATCCCGGAGGAGAAATGGTTCACCAACCTGGCCACGAAAGGGAACACCGGGGCGGCGAGCATCTTCGTGATGCTCGAGGAAGCTTTCAACGGCGGTCGCTTCGCCCCGGGAGACCGAATTCTGCTCATGGTCCCCGAGTCGGGACGATTCTCGGTGTCGTTCGTCCAACTCACCTGTGTCGCCGAGGGTGATGTGACTCCCGGGCTCACAGAAGATGGCAACGAGGACGAGAACGTCTCGGAGTGGCTGCTGCAGGAGTTGGCGCTGGTTTGGGCACGGTTCGAGACCCAACTGTCCCGGGTGCCGGTCGTTCGTCGAATCGAGTCCAGGACGGCCACGCTCGACGACTACCGCGCTCTCCTCTACAACCTTCGTCAGCAGGTCAAAGAAGGTGCCCGCTGGATCACCCGGGCTGCATCCAACTTGACGTCGGACTACGCCGACCTACGGGCAGAATTCATCGAGCACGCTGCCGAGGAGCAACTCGACTTCCGCATGCTCGACGAGGACTATGTGGCCATCGGCGGTGACCGCGGTGTCATCGAGACCGGCTTGAAGAATCCGGGCTCGGAGGCACTCTCGGCGTTCATGTTCAACCAGGCCAGCCGGGAGAACCCGTTCGACCTCCTCGGTGCCATGTACATCATCGAAGGGCTGGGCGCCAACAAGGCGACCCGCTGGATGGAGATGATCCGGGAGCAATTGGAGCTCGATGAGGATCAGGTCAGGTTCCTCACCTACCACGGTGGCGCCGACACCGAGCACACCGAGAAGATGTTCCAGATACTGCGCTCCGAGCTCATCACCCGCGACATCGCCGAGTCGATCGTGCACACGGCAAGAGTGGTATCCCGGCTCTACGCCCTCCAGCTCGAGGAGATCGACAATGGCTGAGGAGCCCCGACTGAGCCAGATGCTGGAAGCCGAGGGCCCCGGCATATGGGAGGCACTGGCCGGTGATCCCACCTTCCACTTCGATCGCCGTGCCCTTCGTCTGCTCGAGGTCGATCAGAACCGGCGGTCACACAGGTTCGTTTGGCCGCCGATGCGGGTGATCAGTCGAGTGCTGGTGGCGGTCATCACGGTGGTGAAGCGGATCCTGGCGGTCCAGTTCTCCTCCCACGACCTGCTCGACCGGCTGGGCATCTGGTTCATGTCGAGGTTCGTCTCTGAGGAAGGTGGCGAGTTGTTGCTACGTCATTTCGTCATCGAGACCAACGTGTTGACCTTCATCGCCCGCAACAGCGGTGTAGACGAGCCAACCCTGCGACCCGTCAGGCTCGAAGAGCTCGATGACAACGCCGTCATCGTCCACGACATCAACCTCTACGCGGTGCTGGCGGGGTTGCGGGGACGGCCCCTGCCCCGACCGGAGGAGCAGCCCGCACCCCTCGACTTCTCCATGCTCGAGATCGGCCCGATCACACCCTCCCCGAAACGGCGGATTCTCCGCCTCGATCTGGAGACGGGGCTTTGCCTGATGAACGTCATGTTCTGTCTCCTCACCACCTCCGACGAGTATCGGCGGGCCGTCCACTCACTCCAGCTCGACGAGTCCGTCCTTGGATGTGTTGCCGAGCTCACCGGTGATGAGGTCTTCCGTCACTGGAAGCCGGCGGGGTACAACCCGATCATCCGCACCAACCGGGATGTGCCGCGTGATCTATTCGCTCATGCCGTGATCCACGAGTACGTGCACAGCCGGCTCCTCCACCACGCTCGCGCCGCAGATCGCCGCGCTCTCGATCCACGCCAGCATGCAGCAGTCGGCACCTAACAGGGGGACCGCGACGACGGGACCTCCGATACGCTTGACACGTGGCCGATCAGGGCATGCGGATCCTTCCCGTGGACACCACCCTGACCAGGGTTGTTCTCCTGATGAGACTGCTCGGTGGGGTGTGGCTGCTGATCATCGCCGTCGTGGTCCTGGCCGGGGATGCCCCCGATCTCAGCGTGGGAATGGTGGTCGCGCTCATGGTGGTCGGAGCTGGCGGAACCGCGGTCACCTTCCTGGCCGCCAAACGTGGTTTCCTCGCCGAGACCTGGTATCTCGTATTCGACTCGGCGATCACACTCCTCCTCGCCGCAGGTGGGCTGCTGGCCGGGCACGACGGCTTCATCGTCGGCGGGTACCCGGCATCGCTTCTCTTCGTATATGCGTACGCCACCAACTTCCAGGTGACCGTGATGGCGGGAGTGGCCGGAACGGTGGTCATGGGATACCTCCACGTCCTGACGGAGCTCTCACCGGCCCGGACATTCGGCAGCATCCAATATGTGATCGTCGCCGCCGTGGTGGGCTGGGCATTCGAAAACCTTCGAAAACGAGAGCACATGCGTCTCATCGCTGAAGAGGAGCGTGCCGAGGCAGAAGGAGAGCTGGCGGAAGAGCAACGCAAGACCGCCAGACTCGAGGAACGGACGATGATCGCCCGCCAACTCCACGACTCCGTCTTACAGACCCTGAAGTTGATCACCGCCGCGGCGGACGATCCGGTCGAGATCCGTTATCTGGCACGGGTGCAGGAACGTGACCTGCGACGAACCATCAACGAATACCAGTCACCTTTCGAAGAGAGTTTCCGCGCCTGCCTACTCGACGCCCGCGCCGACATCGAAGACCGGTTTCGTGTCGAGATCGAACAGGTGGTCAAAGACGACGCCGAGATGGACGAGCGTCTCCACGCCGTGGTCGCCGCCGCGTCGGAGGCGATGACCAACGCGGCTCGGCATTCAGGCGTCAAGAGCATCGACCTGTTCGCGGAGATACGAGGCGGAGCCTTGCAGGTCAACGTTCGTGACCGTGGCAACGGATTCGACCCTGACGCCGTCACCGGAACGGGTATCGACGGGTCTATCCATCGGCGTGTCGAGGCGGTGGGGGGCATCGCCGAGATCAAGACTGCGCCCGGACGCGGGACCGAAGTCCAGATCACGTTGCCGCTCGAATGAGCAACCCGTCCCGACCAAGGGTCTTCCTGGTGGAAGACCATCCTCTCACGTTGTTCGGGCTGCAGAAGTATCTCGAGGACCGCTACGACCTGACCGGCTCGGCCTCTGAGGCGTCAGCGGCGATCCAGCTGATCCTGGAACGACGTCCCGACCTCGTCCTGCTCGACGTCCAGTTCCCCGGTGGCGGCGGCGCCGCCGTGATCGAAGCAGTGAAACCGAAGGCACCCGACGTCAAGTTCCTCGCCTTCACGGTGTCGACCTCTGCCGAGGACGTCATCCGCCTTTTCAGAGCGGGTGTCGACGGTTATGTGGTCAAGACCACCGAAGGGTTCGAGTTGGAGGACCAAATCGACGAGGTCCTCTCCGGCGGTCGCCCGGTCTCGAGGTATGTCGCCGGCCACCTCCTCAAGATCGACGAGGCGATCGGCACCCAATCGGAGTTGGAGAGCCTCACCCCCAGGGAGCGAGAGGTGGTGACGCTCATCGCCCGCGGCTATAAGTATCGGGAGGCCGCCGACGAGTTGGGGATGAGCCAGAAGACCCTCGAGACGCACATGAAGCACGTCTTCGACAAGCTCGGCGTCGCCAGTCGCAGCGAAGTGACACGGCTCGCCTTCGAGACAGGCTTCATCCAGCCCGGTGACTTCATCTGACCGATCATGTCGGCCGGCAACTTGGACATCGGGGTAGATCCCGATAGGCGTCCCGGTGGTATCCCGCGGATGATCGCGCCAGTCACGAGGAGAGAATGGCTGGTTCACGTAAACGACGTCGCTGGGCGAATATCACTGTGGGAACCCTGCTGGCCCTGGTGCTCGTCTTCTACATCGGCGGTGGCATCGTGTTCTCCAACATGATCTACGTCGACGCCCTCACCCCGCAGCCTCCTACTCCAGACCACGGGGTGTATATCACCGCGGTCGGCGACGAGACGATCACCCTCTCCTCTCCCGAGGAGCGTGAAGACACCACCCGGCCAGGGATCGCCGGACTGTCCTGGGACGAAGGCTTTGGCCAGATCGCCGACATCGTCGAGACCAACGGGCTGGCAGTGACCCGCAGGTTCGCGTTGATCGAAGGGACGCTCCCGGTCACATGTTCCGGGCCCCTGGCGAGCTGCGACCAGGTCGACATCGACAGCTGGGTGTTCCCGACCGACCCCGCCGATGTGGAACTGGCGTTCGACGAGGTCATTGTTCCTGCGCCTATAGGAGACCTGGGTGCGTGGAGAGTTCCCGGCGGTGACGGCACCGTGTGGGCCGTCCACGCTCACGGATGGAGGGCAGCACGCCGCGAGGCGCTGCGAAGCCTGCCGACCTACAACCTCAGCGGGGTCACGTCGCTCGTCATCGACTACCGGAACGACGACGGAGCGCCGAAGGACCCGAGCGGCATCTACAGATTCGGCCGCAGTGAGTGGGAGGACATCGAGGCCGCAGTCGACTACGCGGTGAACAACGGTGCAGAGAGAGTGATCCTCGTCGGCTACAGCACCGGCGCGGCGCTGCACCTCGCCTTCATGGAGCGCTCCGATCTGTCGACACGGGTCGCAGCCATGGTCTTCGACTCCCCCAACGTGGACATGGGGGAAACGGTCAGATACGGGGCGACCAAGAGGTCCATCCCCGGGACCTCACTCCCGGTCCCGTCGTCACTCACTGGAGTGGCAATGCTCATCGCCGACCTGCGATGGGACGTCGGCTGGGACGAGATCGACTATGTCGAGCGCGCCGGGCAGATCATCACCGTCCCCACCCTCGTCTATCACGGCACGGAGGACGACCGTGTCCCCATCGACGTCTCCCGCCGTCTCCAGGACTCCGTCCCCGACCAGGTGAGACTGGTCGAGACACAGGGGGCCGGCCACGTCACCAGTTGGAACGTCGACACGGTCCGATACGCCACCACCTTGACCGCTTTTCTACGGGAGAACGGACTCACCACGACCGGGGAGACGGGCGAAGGTGTGGCGAAGAGCTGAGCTCCAACGTCATCGACCAGATCTACGCGGGGAATTGAATCGAGCTCCTGTCGTCAGGAGGCGAAAGCGCGCTCGTTATTTCGCATTGGCCCGCGTGGCGGACCTGGTGGGCCTCATTAGTCTCGAAGTAGAGAACTTCTTATATGAGAGGCTGAGATGTCCAACGACCCATTCGGGGCCCGTGCCACGCTCGAGACCGCACTCGGCGCACGCCAGATCGCCCGTCTCGACGCCATCGCGGGTGTCGAGAGATTGCCATATTCGATCAAGGTGCTGCTCGAGTCGGCGCTACGCAATTTGGACGGACTGACCGTCACCGAGGACGACGTCCGTCAGATCGCCGCGTACGACCCGACCGACGTCGCCGAAGTCGAGATCCCCTTCATCCCCGGCCGTGTCGTCCTTCAGGACTTCACCGGTGTCCCCGCCGTGGTCGACCTCGCCGCGATGCGGTCCGCAATCGTGCGTATGACGGGGGACCAAGGCGCCGCACAGAAGGTCAACCCACTGATCCCCGCCGACCTGGTGATCGACCACTCGGTTCAGGTCGACGCCTTCGCCCGACCGGACGCCCTCATCATCAACTCGACGAAGGAGTTCGAGCGCAACCAGGAGCGGTACGAGTTCCTCAAGTGGGGACAGTCGGCGTTCGCCAACTTCAGGGTGGTCCCCCCGGCCACCGGCATCGTCCACCAGGTCAACCTCGAGTACCTGGCCAAAGTGGTCTGGGACGACGGCGAGCATCTCTACCCGGACAGTCTCGTGGGCACCGACTCGCATACCACGATGATCAACGGGCTCGGCGTCGTCGGATGGGGAGTGGGCGGTATCGAGGCGGAAGCGGCGATGGTCGGCCAGCCCATCTACATGCTCCTCCCCGAGGTGGTGGGTTTTCGCCTCACCGATAAGCTGCCGGAAGGTGCCACAGCCACCGATCTGGTGCTCCGGGTCACCGAGATGCTCCGCGACCACGGGGTCGTCGGCAAGTTCGTCGAGTTCTACGGTCCGGGCCTCCAGGACATGCCCCTGGCGAATCGGGCCACGATCGCCAACATGGCGCCCGAATACGGGGCAACGGTGGGCTACTTCCCCGTCGACGATCAAACTCTGAAGTACCTGCGGCTCACCGGACGCGAGGACAAGCTGATCGACACCGTCGAGCAGTACTACAAGACGCAAGGGATGTGGCGCGACGAGTCGCATTCGATCACTTACAGCGCTCGTCTCGAGCTCGACATGTCGACCGTCGAGCCTTCGCTGGCGGGGCCGAAACGACCCCAGGACCGAATCGAGCTCTCTGCGATGAAGAGCCAGTGGAAGGCCGATCTGGCCAACATCTTCGGCAAGAACGGAGGCTCCCGATCCTCGAACGTGGTCAGTTGGGAGGACGAGGGCGGATCCGCCGAGGAGGCTCTTCAGGCCCAGGCCGCCACACTGGTCGAGTACGAGGGTGACAAATTCACCCTCAAAGACGGCCACGTGGTCATCGCCGCCATCACCTCGTGTACCAACACGTCCAATCCCGACGTCATGGTCGCTGCCGGTTTGGTCGCCCGGAAGGCCCGTGAGCTGGGACTGCAACGTCAACCCTGGGTCAAGAGCTCTCTGGCTCCTGGATCGAAAGTCGTCACGGAGTACTTGACCGACTCGGACCTCCTCGAAGATCTCGAGTCTCTCGGCTTCGACATCGTCGGCTATGGCTGCACCACCTGCATCGGCAACTCTGGCCCGCTGCCCGACCCGATCTCGAAAGCCATTCACGATCACGACCTCGTCGCCACCGCGGTCCTCTCCGGGAATCGCAACTTCGAAGGTCGGATCTCACCCGATGTGCGGGCCAACTACCTGGCCTCGCCACCGTTGGTGGTCGCCTACGCCCTGGCAGGCTCGGTCGACTGGGACCCGATCGAGGACCCGATCGGGAAGGACAAGGGCGGCAACGAGGTGTTCCTGAGGGACATCTGGCCCAGCCAGGACGAGATCGACGAGATCGTCGCCAGGAGCGTTCGCCAGAGCCAATTCGTCGAGCGATACAGCGACGTCTTCACCGGGTCGGAGCAATGGCGAGAGATCTCGACTCCGCAGTCCGACCTCTACGAGTGGAATCCCGAATCGACCTATGTCCAAGAGCCCCCGTTCTTCGACGACCTGACCTCGGTGCTCACGCCCCTCGCTCCGATACGAGGCGCCCGGGTCCTGGCCAAGCTCGGCGACTCCGTGACCACCGACCACATCAGCCCGGCGGGTTCGATCGCGGTCGATTCACCTGCGGGTCGGTACCTCATCGAAAACGGTGTCCAGCCTCCGATGTTCAACAGCTATGGATCACGTCGGGGCAACGACCGGGTGATGACACGGGGAACCTTCGCCAACATCCGGGTCCGCAACGAGCTGGCGCCCGGCACCGAAGGAGGTTGGACCACCGACTTCACCGATGGCGACGTCAAGTCGATCTATGAGGCCTCGCTGTCCTACAAGGCTCGGGACATCCCCCTCATCGTCCTCGGCGGGACCGACTACGGGATGGGGTCATCCCGGGACTGGGCGGCCAAAGGTGCGTTCCTCCTCGGAGTCAAGGCGGTGCTCACCAAGTCGTTCGAGCGGATCCACCGTTCGAACCTCGTGATGATGGGTGTCTTGCCCCTCAACTTCATCGGCGAACAGGACTCCGCTTCACTCGGTCTCGACGGCACCGAAACCTACGACATCGAGATGACCGACGATCTCCAGCCACGCCAGATCATCCCGGTCGTCGCCACCCGCTCCGACGGGTCGAAGGTCGAGTTCAACACAGTGGCTCGGGTCGACACCGCGATCGAGGTCGAGTATCTCCGCAACGGTGGGATCCTTCACTACGTGTTGAGGAGAATGGCGTCTGACTGACGGAGCACCGGGGCCGCTACCCCGAACCAGGCTCAAGCTCACCGGAGTCTTCGTTCTCGTCGTCGTGATCGGGTTGGCCGTCGCCTGGGCCCTGGACCCGGGAGCACCCGAGACGGCAAAGGTCGGTGAACTTGCACCCGACTTCACCGTCGAGGTCATCGACGGAGGCGAGTTCACCCTCTCCGAGGCCAGGGGCCGACCCGTGGTGCTCAACTTCTGGGCCTCGTGGTGCGCACCCTGTCGCACCGAGATCCCCGACATCTCAGCCTTCGCGGAGTCCAACCCCGGGGTCCGGGTGATCGGAGTGGCAGTGGAGGACGCCGAGGTTGCGGCACGGGAGTTCGCCGACGAGATCGGGGCGAGCTATCCGCTGGCGTTGGGAACCCAACACGTCGAGGATTCCTACCCACGGCTCGGGCTCCCGGTGACCTATGTCATCGACGAGGACGGCGTGGTCCGGGAAGTCTTCAACGGCATCGTCACCGAGACGACCCTCACCGACCTGGTGGGCTGACACTTTCCTCAGGAAGTACGACCCGTATGTGGGTCTGTCCACATTTCTCGAGGCAGTGGGACCCGTATCCGGGTCCCACTTCCTGAGGATCACAGGCCCGAGGCGGTCTGGTCGAGTCTGATGTAGTCCAGGTTGGGGCCGGCGACCATCTCGGCGAACACGATCAGACGTTGCCGGGCGGAGAACTTCGGCTCGCAGGTGGTCAGGGTGAGCCAGCCCCCTGGCCGCGAGTCGGTCACCCAGACGTCGGTGGGTTGGACCACCTCGATCTCGCGCACCTCGTAGACGTGGGTGCCCACCGATGTCTCCACCTCGATCCGGTGGCCGGTCTCCAGCAGGTCGAAGTCGAAGAAGGGCCGTCCGTGGGTGGTGCGATGCCCCGAGACCACCGAGTTTCCCGGCTGACCGGGGAGAGGCGTAGAGGGCATGTGGCCGGGCCCACTCCTCAGCGTCTGGGTGTCGACCCCCTCGTACACAACGACTTCCTCCAACCCGATGGAGGGGATGGTGAGGAAGGCGAACGACTCGCCGACATCCGGCGCCTCCTCACGGTAGAACTCGACGGTCTCCGGCAACCCCGAGGGTCGCTCCCGACCTTCGAACAGGTCGTCCGTGTCGAACTGCTCACCTGTCGGATCGCCCGCAGCCAGACTCGACTCGAGGCCTGCAGAAGCTTCTGCCTGGACGCCGGCGTTGATCCAGTCGGTCACCCATAGCTGCCAACCCACATAGCCGAAGATGAAAACCCCGCTCCAAATGAGCGTCCATCCCAGGACGTGAACCCTGTATCGCATCGCCGAGAAGGCTAAATCGGTGCGGTGGGTAGCGACATCGGGCTCACGACCCACTCCAGTCGGGATCGCGTTTGTCGATGAAGGCGGTGACGCCCTCTCTGGCGTCGTCGGTCAGCGCGATCTCGGTCAAACCACCCTGGAGCCGGTCGAACGCCGCGTCCAGACCGGCGTCGGCCATGGCGTTGAACGAGTCCTTGCCAATCATCAGGGTGGCCGGGCTCACAGCCATGACGGCGTCGACGACCTCATCGACCGCCACGTCGAGATCCGCACGGGTCACCACCCTGCTCACCGCGCCGAGAAGGAGGGCCTCCTCCGGCGTGATCAACCGTCCCGTCAACATCATCTCCAATGCCGCCTTCCGGGGCATGGCCCGCGCCAGGACGGCGGAGATCATCATCGGCCACAAGCCCACCTTCACCTCGGGCGTCCCCAACCTGGCGTCGTCGACGCAGATCGTGACGTCGCAGGCCACCGCCAGCCCGAACCCACCGGCCAGGGCATCGCCGTTCACCCGGGCAATGGTCGGCTTGCCGCCCCGCATCATCAACCGGAACAGGAGCGCGATGTCACCCCGCCCCTTGTGCAGCCCGACAGGGTCGTCGACGAAAGAGCCGGAGAGGTCGCCACCGGCGCAGAATGCCTTCTCCCCCGCTCCGGTGTAGACGACAACCCTCACCTCGGGGTCGGCCATCGCCTCCTCGGTTCTCTCCAGGAGCATGCCCATGGTCTGCACCGACATCGGGTTGCGGCGCTCCGGGTCGTCAATGGTGATGGTGGCGCGCCCCTCGGCAACGTCGTATCTCACAGTCATTTCTCGCCCTCTCGGCTTGAGGTGCTGGGTCGATTAGCGTCGATACCCCATGCTATGGCTCGCGATCGTCATCTTCTTAGCTCTCGCCGTAGCGGTGCTCCGCGGAGGCCGGTTGGTGAACCTCGGCGACATCGAGCTCGTCGCCTGGTGGTTGCTCTTCATCGCCCTCGGTCTGCAGCTAGGGACCAACTACCTGCCCGCGGAGGACTGGTCGGAGTGGGTGGGCCTGAGCATGGTGCTCCTCTCTTTCGCCCTCCTGATGATCATGGTGGTCCTGAACCGTTCCGCGCCGGGCATGTGGATCGCCGGGCTCGGAGTGCTGATGAACTTCGTGGTCATCGCAGTGAACGGTGGCATGCCGGTTCTGGCCGGAGCGGCCGAGGTGGCCAGCGGGTTCACCGTGGCCAGCCCCGATCTGTCGACCTCGTTCATGCACGTGCAGCTCGACGAGACGTCTCGACTCAGCTTCTTCGCCGATGTCATACCCCTCCGCCTCCTCGGCATCGGCGAGGTGATCAGTGTCGGGGACATCTTCTTGGCCCTCGGGCTGGGATCCTTCTTGGAGCACGAGCTACGGCGACCACGCCGCTACTTCAAACACGGAGCCCAGGCGCAACCAGGGTCGGCGACCCGGCCGTAGGATCTAGCGGGCTCCCGACCTGACACCGGTGGGTCGAAGGACCCCGCGGGTCTCGAGGAGCCGGCGGAGGGAGGCGACGACCTCCGGGTCATACTCGTAGGCGGCGCCGGCGTGGAGCTCCTCCAGGGCCGACAACGGTGACATCCCGCCCTTGTGCACCTTCCAGTCGTATGCGGCCGCCACTTTGATGATGCGAGAGACGTTCGAGATGTCCGGGTCGTCCAGCTCTCCCGGTTTGCGATACGAGTCGTATTGGTGGCGAACCTGTTCAGCCACCCGCTCCAGGTATGGCGACTCTGCGATGATCTCGGCGCTCCACCGGGCCAGGTCGTCGTCGGTGTACCCCATCTTCAGGATCTGGGGCTCACTGAGGCTGACCCGGCCGATGTCGTGCATCAACGCCGCGTACTCGACCTCGTCGACCTGGGCAGGTCCCAGCCCCATCTCCTTGGCGATGGATGTGGCCATGTCGGTGGTTCGGTCGGCGTGCCCGTCGATGCCGAGACCGGACACCTCCGGGATCCGGGCGAGGGCCCTGATCGTCTGTCGGTAGGTGGTCTTGGTCTCCTGGAAACGCTTGAAAGCCGAGTGAGCGAATGAGTAGGGAAGGAGAGCGATCGGAAGCGCCCACCATCCGATCGGGTTGAACAGCTCCCCGAACAGGGCGCCGGTGAGGGAGAGACCCATGAACACGTTGAGATCGTGGAGAAGCGAGCGTGCCAGGTAGCTGCGGGACAACTCACGGGGACCGAGGACGAAGAGCGCCCTGATGATCACCTCCGCGGCGAGCCACGCGGTGACCGCCACGGCGAAGGGAAAGAGATCCTCCCAACCACCGTCCAACTCGGCGAACAGGCCGACGCGCATCCTCGAGTAGACGACTGCGTAGACGACGTACCCGCCCAACCGTCGCACCATGATGGGCAACAGCTCGCGGTGGTCCTCCCCGCGGGAGTGGCGAAGGGCCCAGACGACGGCGAGCCCGATGCCGAAGGCGCCGACCGAGCCCGAAGGCTCCACCATCCCGAGACCCGGGAACACGAAGGGCACGGCCGCTGCCACTGCGAGACCCATGGTGAAGCGGTTGCCTGAGTTCGAGGTGGCCACGTTGAACATGGAGCCGATGACCAAGGCCGCCGCCGCGACCGCGATGTAGAACGGGTTGCCACCGGCTTCAGAGGCGGCGTAGAGCCCCACAGCTCCCGACACCACGGGGAACAGCCAGGAGACGAAGATGACCACGCGGGGGTTCCAGTTAGCCACGTAGGGTCAACTCCGGCTCCTCGGCGAGACGGCGCGCCATCTCCTCGTCGTTGACGTGTGGTGCTCCCCATCGACGATCCGACTTGTTCAAGGCTCGTTCGAAGGCGTCCACGACATCGGGGTGGAACTGGGCACCGGAATGCTTGCGAAGTTCCCCCAGGGCGTAACGCTGGGACAGCGCCATCCGGTACGACCGGGCCGAGGTCATGGCGTCGAAGGCGTCGGCGACGGCCACGATGCAGGTCTCCAGACCGGGAGTCTCCCCTTCGGTGTGGCCCCGCCCGCCATAACCGTTCCCGTCGAAATGACTGTGGTGCCCTGATGCGATCTCGACCATCGGCTGGAGGAAGTCGACTTCGGCGAGGATCTCCTCGACAAGGTGAGCGTGGGCTTGCATCTGGGCGTACTCGTCGTCGTCGAGACGGCCCCGTTTGCGGATCAACTCGGTGGGAACGGCCAGCTTGCCCAGGTC
>CAZZIG010000122.1:0-6113 GCA_964653975.1 uncultured Acidimicrobiaceae bacterium | reverse complement strand
TCACCGCAGAGAAACTGGTCGACTGGTCGTTGCAGCGTCTCGAGCCATACAAGCAGCCTCGAAGCGTGTTCTTCGTCGACGAGCTGCCTCAGACCCATCTCGGCAAGGTCGATCGGGCGGCGCTGAAACGTGCCGCCCATTGAGACCGCCCCCACTCCGCATTAGACTGACCACCATGCGTGGTCGGGTGGTCCTAGGGATATTGGTGGCAGTAGCCGTTCTCGGCACATCAGTCGCCCTCGCCCTACAGGGCGACCCGGAAGCCGGTGCCTCCACCGTCGAGGAGGAGGGTCTCCCGCCCTTTCTCACCGGTGAGGAGGAGATGCCACCTGGTCTCGCGAAACGAGAAGTCCTTCCACCCGGGCTGGCCAAGAAGCTCGGGGACGGCACCCCCCCCGGCCAGGCCATGAGGGAGGGCGATGGGACGCCACCCGGTCTCGCCGCCAAGGGTGAGGGGTGGCTCCCGCCCGGTCTCGCCAAGCAGGACAAGATCCCGCCCGGGCACGCCAAGAGACTCGGTGTCGATCCCCAGCCCGGCACGGGTACCGACGACGACTGACCGCGGTCCGAACTTGTCCCAGGCGCAGGGCAAGATCGTGACATGGAGCCGACCATTCTCCATGCCGATCTCGACGCCTTTTATGCATCCGCTGAGCAGCTGATCGACCCCTCGCTCCGGGGCAGGCCCGTCCTGGTAGGCGGGGGCATCGTCGTGGCCGCCTCCTACGAGGCGCGTGCCTTCGGAGTGCGCGCTCCGATGTCGACGAGGGACGCCCTCGCGCTGTGCCCCCATGCGGTGGTGGTCAACGGACATTTCGACAGATATCTGGAGCTCTCCGACCAGGTGATGGACATCCTCGACGATGCCACGCCCGTCGTCGAGCAGATCTCGGTGGACGAGGCGTTTCTCGACGTCTCCGGCACCACACACCTCCTGGGGCGGCCCTCCGACATCGCCCGGACCATCCGTCGCAGAGTCCGGGAAGAGGTGGGTCTCCCCATCTCGATAGGTGTCGCCTCCACCAAGTTCCTCTCCAAGATCGCGTCGGCGCGCGCAAAGCCGGACGGTCTGGTCGTAGTGGACCTGGGCACCGAGCTCGACTTCCTCCATCCCTTGCCCATCGAGGCGTTGTGGGGTGTCGGCAAGGTGACTGCGGCCCGTCTGCACCGTCTCGGCGTCGGGACCATCGGGGAGCTGAGCGGGATCCCGTCGAAGGCCCTCGCCCCACTGTTGGGGCCGGCGGCCTCGGGCGCTCTCCGGTCACTCTCCTGGAATCGCGACCCGCGTCCCGTACAGGGTGGCCGACGCGCCGGATCGGTGGGCAGCCAGCATGCCCTTGGCGCAGGGCTGACCGACCGCGACCAGATGGCCGTGGTCGTCCTCGGTCTCGCCGACAGGGTGGGTCGACGGCTCAGGGCGAAGGGCCGAATGGGCTCGACACTCACCGTGAGGGTGCGTTTCCCCGGGCCCCGCACGATCACCCGGAGTCACACCCTGGCATCACCCACCGGCTCGACAGCTGCCCTCGCCAACCTGGGGATGGTTCTCGTGGACCGGGGCCTGGCCGACAACCACGGTGAACTGGTCACGCTCATCGGGCTCTCCGTCTCCAACCTGACCACCGAGGACCACGTTCAGCTGGAGTTGCAGCTCGGCGACGACGACCTGCTCCGCGCCGGCAGCGATCTCGCACTACGACGGAGCAGACTGGAAGGCAGTGTCGACGAGGTGAGGGAGAAGTTCGGGCGCGAACTCGTCCGCTATGGGTTCGGCGCACGCGGTGCCAGTGACGACTTCAGACGTCTCGCCGAGCGGTCATGACCGGGTAGGCTCCCGGGCGAGTCGCACCGGTCCCTTGCCCTTGGGCTTGATCCCGCTCTTGTCGGCGAAGAAGGCCCGGGCCCGATTCATGAACTCCTCGCGATCTGCTCCGACGAACTCGGGCCCACCGACTTCCAACACCTTGTTCTCCCCGTCGACACCGGCGAACACGACGGGGACGTCGGCACCTTCGGCTATCTCGACGAATCCCGACTTCCACGAGGGCGCGGCGCGGCGGGTCCCCTCGGGTGCGACCACCAGGATCATCTCGTCGCGGGCGTCGAATGCCGCCTTCACCTGTCGCACCACGCCACCGGGTTGCGACCTGTCCACCGGTATCCCGCCCACCTTGCGGAACATCCACCCAAATGGGGGACGGAAGAGCTTGTGCTTGCCGAGGAAGTTGACCCTGATGTCGAAATGATGGATAGCGGCCAAGAACAGGAAGAAGTCCCAGTTCGAGGTGTGGGGGGCGCCGATGATCACCATCTTGGGCACGTCGGGCAGGGCACCCTCGATCGACCATCCCAGCCATTGGGAGACCTTGTAGGAGAGTCTTCTCACCGGAAGATGCTCCCAGATCTTCGCCGATATCCCAATCAGCCTGGACGTCGTGGGGCGACCCGGAAACCGTCTTCGTCCACCCAGACGAAGCTCGCTCGATTGGCCACCGTGGCCACGATCTCGTCCGCCATCGACTCGTCGACCACACCGGTGGCGTCGTCCCGGTACCAGACACGCATCCTGGCGCTATCAGGGAATTTGTTGGCCAGAGGGCCGGGGTGGGAGCAGACGACGGTCACATCGAATGGTGCGACCTTCTCCGTAACCGGAGTCGGCACCCGGTCCCGGGCATAACCCTGAATCAGGTACCACGCGGCCAGGGCCGTGTAGACGAAGATGGTCGCCGAGTAGACGAGACCCTCCGTCTCGGCCGCGTCGAGCAACCGACGGATGACGATGAACAACGACGCGATGAGCGCCCCTGCCGCGACCAGCCCGAACACGATGCCCACACCGAGCGTGTAGAGCTTTTTCGGCCAGGAGGGCGCAGTGTCCTGGGCTCTCGTCGCCCGCTCGAAGAGGAGCCAAACCGAGAGCGCTGCGACCAACACCACCGCCAGGGTCATGATGTCGCTGGCCGCGGCTCCCACGATGAGCGACCGGTCCAGGGCGGTGACGGTCAATGCCACCGCCATCGACACCGCAGTCGCCAGCGCGATGGCGGCCATGGCGTACTGATAGACACGCAGCGGGCTGGCACCGTCCTCGCGCAGATCCCTCTGATGGAGGAACCAAACGGGCAAGCCGCTCAGGACCAATGCCAGGGTGACCGGGAGAGTGTCGAAGTGTTGGCCGGCTGGCGGGCTGTCGGCGAGGAGGTAGACGAGCACCTGGACGGCGAGAGCGGTGGCGGCTCCTAGTGCGGTGGTCAATGCGGCGACGGACACCACTACCGCCCAGGTGAGTCGGGGGACTCCGGGCTCGGCCTCCCAGGGCTGGACCCATCGGTACCACCAGATCGGTGCGCCGACGATCAGCATGGCCACCCAGGGATGCAAGCCCGTGTCGAACGAGGTGACGCCGCCGATGCCCTCGTAGACCCAACCGAGGAGAGCGGCGAGCACGCCGGTGAGCCCGACGACTGCTGTGATGAGCCCGATCCCGGATCCGACGACCCTGCGGAGCTCCCCGGCGTCGGACTGAGGCGGGGTGAGCCGTGCGGCGTACTCGTGGAAGACGACGATCGCCCCGAACACCACTGTTCCAGTCCAGGTGGTGACCGGCTCCTCGGAGAGGAGCCCGTTCACCAGACCCACAGTCGAGATGACGAACGCGGTCATGAAGACGATCTCGATGACAGACAGATAGACGGCCCATCCTGGGGAGCCGGGGTGGAGGGCGCGGCGTCGCGACTGGCGTTGCCAGAAGTAGATGAGGAAGGGTGTGGACACGACCAGAGCCGACAGCGAGGTGGCCAGGTTCTCGGCAGGGTCGAACACGAACCGGTCACCGGGGAAGGCCGTGCTGGCGAGCTCGGCGAGGGCGAACCCGGCGACACCCATCGCCAGCGCCAGGATCAGGTAGGCGACCAGGTCGGCTCCGTGCCCTTTGTCCTCACCTCTGGCCATCGAACGCTGGATGGCGATGACGACGACGACCACGACGGCACCGAGGACGAGGAGGACCGGGATGGCAGCGCCGAGCCTCATTGGTCTCTACAGCTCCAGGTGAAGTAGGGCCAGGGATCCCCGGTGAGCCACCAGAACTCCCCATCGTCGACGAGTTCGAAGACGACCCCCTCACTCCAGCCAAAGCCGGGCCCGCCCTGGCCACCATGGTCGATGGTGACCTCGACCGTCGTGGTCGGCTCGGCGAGGTCGGGTGGGGCGGTCCCGTCGTCGGAGGGGATGGCGACGAACTCTTCGCGGATCACCCGGCCGTTGAAACCTGACGCGGAGCCCAGCTCCGCGCTGAATCTGTCCGGGGAGAACGAAGCGATGTCGGACCCGTCACAGCCCTCACGCCAGTCCTCGTGGATCACCTCGATGGCGTCGTCCCATCGCTCTTCGCTGATGGCGACCAGGTATTCCTGCACCGTCCCCTCAGGGGAATCAGGGTCGAGCTCGACGGGCCCCCGCAGGAGCGCCACTGCTACCAGGACGATCACCAGCACACCGAGCCCGGCTGGCAACAGCCAAGCCGGCATCTGTCTCGCGGGAGCACTCATGTTCGTTTCGACGTCTCTTCCAGCACATCGGTTGCACCCCCTGTCCCCAACACCACCGGTTCGAACCCGCGGTCCTGGAGTATCCCGGCTGCGATCATGGCCCGGTAACCCGAGGCACAGGCGATCCACACCGGTGAGGACCCGTCCAAACCTGGTGGGGTCGTCTCGGCCAGGTCGGGGAGATATGAGAGTGTGGAGCCCTCGACGATCCCTGTCTCCCATTCGTTGGGAGCTCTCACATCGAGGAGTTGGGCACCCGCCTCGGCGGCTTCTGCGTACTGATCCGGCTCGACCGTGCGTATCGAGACGAGTCCTTCCGCAGGGTTGCGGGCGATGCCACGAACGTCGTCGTAGCCGATCCTGATCAGTTGGCGGATCGCCTCTTGGGCGTCCTGGTCCTCGTCCATTATCAGGACGAGCGGAGTGTTGTGCTCGGTGAGCCAGCCCACCCACGTCCCGAAACTGTCCCGTAGTTCGATGCCCAGCACCCCGGGTAGATGGCCCTCGGCGAATCGGTGACGGGGTCGGGCGTCGACCACCGTGACATCTCCGGGAATCTCATCGAGGAGCGGGACGGAGAGGTCCGGCTGGGGCAACCCGGTCAGGTTCAACGGCCCCATGTGCCTGTAATACGTCGGGTAGGGAACCAGCTTCGCCAGTTGGCCCTTCACGAAGCCGTCCTCGTCCTCGTAGGCGAGGACGGGGTTGGACTGCCTTTCCGCTCCGATCGTCGAGGTGGTGGCGCCGGCGCCGGTGGTCGTGCAGAAGCTGCCGGCTCCGTGGGTGGGGTAGAGGCCAACCTCTGCGGGCAGTTCCGCCAGTCGCTTGACCGAACCGTATTGGAGTCTGGCGAGAGAGTCCGCCCGCTCTTCGCCGAGCAGGTCGGTTCGTCCTGCCGAGCCGACCAGCAGACTGCCGCCCGAGAAGACTGCCTCTTCCGCGTCGTCGACGACGATCACATATGAAGTGTGCTCCGGAGTGTGACCGGGTGTGTGGATCGGCCGGACTATCAGAGAGCCGAGGTCGATCTCCTCGTGGTGGAACGCCGGGCGATGGCGAAACGAGGGCGCTGCTCCGGCCGGCATCACCAACTCCGCCCCGGACTTGCGGGAGAGGTCGAGCCCACCGGACACATAGTCGTTGTGGAGGTGGGTCTCGATCACCATCCGCAAATCCGTGCCAGTCTCCTCCAAGATCTTCTCGAAGCGATCGATGTCACGTTGCGGGTCGACGACGATGGCGATGTCGTCGTGTATGAGGATGTATGTCGAGTCTCCGAGGCCCTCGGTCCGGACCATCTCGATGGTGAATCTCAATCCTGCATCCCCAATGCCTTCATCCCACCCGCGAGGTTGGCCGTCTCGTAGCCGTTGAAGGCGAGGAAGGCCGCTACGTTGCCGCTTCTGGCGCCGGAACGGCACACACAGAGGACCGGCTTGTCCTTCGGTAGGTCGTCCATCCGGTCGATGAGCTCCCCCTGGCTGATCAACACCGCTCCCGGAAGCGTTCCGAGGGCCCACTCGTCGGGCTCTCTGACGTCCAGGACGACTGCCTCGTTCT
>CAZZIG010000121.1:0-17714 GCA_964653975.1 uncultured Acidimicrobiaceae bacterium | reverse complement strand
CACGCAACTCCAACTCGATCCGGCCCAACGGTCTTTCCGGTGGTCCGGCGATGGGCTCGCCCGACAGGTCGAAGAACCCTTCGTGGCACGGGCACTCGAAGTGCCGTTCTCCCGGCGCCCAGAACACGACGCAGCCCAGGTGAGTGCACTTCTGGCTGAACCCGAGCAGTGTGTCGGGGTCGGGGCGCACCAGGATGGCCGGGTCGTCGTCGGTCGGATAGCGGAAGAGATGGCTTCCCCCCACGTCGACCTGGTCGAGGTCGACGATGCGGACCGGCTCGCCGGTGTTGATGGTCCGCAATGACGCCCAGAGGCTCACCACCCCTCCGGTCCCGGTCACTGCCACCGACGCAGCAACGAGAAAACGGGCGAACTCGCGGCGGGAGACTCCCTCCTCGCCCACGGAGGTGTAGGGGAAGTCGCGACGCCAGATCGGTGTCTCATCGCTCATCCGATCACCTCTAGGGCGAAGGGGTCGTCGAGCCAATGCCCCGACTTCTTCCCGATGAGCACGTCGACCGGCCCTGGCTCGTCGGCCACGATCGCCACCTTGGTGCGGACGTCCTGGTTGCCGAACTGCCAATCTCGCACCAGGGTGCCGCGACGGGTGCGCTCGAACTCCTCGCGGGTCCCGTACCACAGCGCCTCCGAAGGGCACACCGAGGCACACATGGGTTTGAGCCCCTCCGAGGTGCGGTCGTAACACATGTCGCATTTCATCATCTGCTCGTACTCGGTGACCATCTTGGGGATGCCGAACGGGCAGGCATAGACACAGTTGGAACAGGCGATACAACGCGGTTTGAGCGAAGACTGCACCACACCGTCCTCGTTCTGCTTGATGGCGTCGGCCGGGCAAACCTCCGCACAGGTCGGGTCCTCACAATGCATGCACACCTGGGGGATGGTCTGGGTCGTGGCGGCCCGGTCGACGGTGTCGAGGTGGATCATCGACACACCGCGGTGGGTGTCACACTCGGCGCAGGCCTGGACACATGCCCGACATCCGATGCAGCGGCTGTGGTCGACGGCGAAGACGGCTGTCGCCGGGTCGATGGCCAGTGTCATCGGTCGTCACCGTGGAGGGTCAGGTCCCGGTCGTCGCGCACGTCGCCCCGCCCGTCGGCCTTGGACACCCGCACCGCGCTGATCTTGAACTCGGGGATGCCCGAGATGGGGTCGATGTCACGATGGGTGAGGAGGTTGGCCGCTTTGTCACCGGGCCAGTGGTAGGGGATGAAGACGGTGTCGGGACGGATGGTCTCCACAACCTTGGCGGGCAGGGTCATCTCGCCTCGACGTGACTCGACCCTGACGACGTCACCGTCGGCGATGCCCAATTCCCCCGCCAGCCGGGGGTGGATCTCACACAAGGGCTCGGGGTACTGGTCGACGAGGGCCCCGATGCGTCGTGTCTGGGTTCCCGACAGGTACTGGCTGATCACCCGACCCGTCGTCAGGTAGACCGGATATTCGTCGTCGGGCACCTCCGCCGACTCCCGCCATGGCGTCGGGATGAATCGGGCCTTACCATCGGGGTGGAAGAACCGGCCGTCTTCGAAGAGGCGGCGAGTGCCGGGATGGCCTTCCTCGGGACACGGCCAGAACACCCCCTGCTCGTCTACCACCCGTTGCCAGGTGATGCCGGCATAGTCGGCGCTGCCCCCGGCAGAGGCGAGCCGCAGCTCCTCGAACATCTCCTCGGTGGAGGTGTAGGGGAAGTACCGGCCGCGGTCGAGCCGGTCGGCGAGGTCGCAGATGATCTCCCAGTCGCGGCGGGCGTTCCCCGGCGGGGTCACCGCGGCGTTGATCTTGACCACACGCCCCTCGAGGGTGGTCACCGTCCCCTCGTCCTCCTCGTGCAGCGAACCGGCCAACACCACGTCGGCGTGGTGTGCCGTCTCCGACATGAAGAAGTCGATGGCGGCGTAGAACTCGAGACCGTCGAGGGCGGCCCGGGTGAAGTTGGCGTCGGGCAGGGAGACCAGGGGGTTGAAACAGATCGAGAGGAGGCCCTTGATCACTCCGGCGCCGATGGCGTCCATGATCTCCTGAGCGGTGAGGCCCTTCCCGGGTATCTCCGACTCGTCGCAGCCCCAGACCGAGGCGACGTGCTCGCGGTGCTCGGGATTGGTGATGTCACGGTTGCCGGGGAGTTGGTCGCACTTGTGCCCGTGCTCGCGGCCCCCCTGTCCGTTGCCCTGACCGGTGATCGTGTTCACCCCACAGCCCGGCTTGCCGTACTTGCCCGTGGCGAGACCGAGGTTGATGCAGGCGAGCACGTTGTCGACACCTTTGGTGTGGTGCTCGATGCCCCGGGCGTGGAGGAGCATCCCCGTGGCGGAGGTCCCCCAAAGCTCGGCGGCCTGCTCCATCCGGGCCGCGGGGACACCCGACACTTCCTCCGCCCAGGCGAGGGTCGCCCCGGACACCGCCGCCGCGGCCTCTTCGAACCCGTTGGTGTGGGCGGCGATGAAATCGTGGTCGAGCCAGTCTCTCTCGATGAGGACCCTGAAGATGGCGGAGAGGACGGCGAGGTCGGTGCCGGGCCGGAGCCCGAGGAACACATCGGCGGTGCGTGCCGCCGGGGTGACCCGGGGGTCCATCACGATCAGCTTCCCGCCCCGGTCGCGTGCCCTCCAGATGTAGCTGGTGGTGATGGGGGCGCACTCGGCGATGTTGGCCCCGGCCACGAAGACCACGTCGGCGAGGGGGATGTCCGACCAGGGATTGGCGGCACGGTCGACGCCCAAGGCCTTCTTCCCGGCGGCGCCGGCCGACACCATGCACAGCCGTCCGTTGTAGTCGAGGTTGGCGGTGCCGACGCCGAGCCGGGCGAACTTGCCCATGAGATAGGACTTCTCGTTGGTGATGGAGACCCCGGAGAGGACGGCGAACGAGTCGGGGCCGTAGGTCTCCTGGATGCGACGAATCTCCCGTGCGGTGCGGTCGAGGGCGTGATCCCAGCTCACCGGTCGGAAACCATCCGGGTGTGAGGGGTCGCGCTCCAGTGGCCCGGTGATCCGATCGGGGTGACTTCCCTGCAGGTAGCGCTTGACCCCTTTGGGGCAGAGCTTGCCCTCGTTGAAGGGGAAGTCGTATCGGGGCTCGAAACCGACCACCTGGTTGTCGGAGACCTTGAGCTTGATCCCGCACTGCTGGCCGCAGAAACAGCAATGGGTGTCGACCACCGAATCGATCTCGAGCCCGGCGTCCCAGCCCCCGGGTGGGGTGCGGTTGAGATGCGGTCCGTACTTCTCGACCAGGGCCTTCTCGGTGAGGGGGATCTGTGCCATCAGCCGAAGCCCCCCACCCGTTGACTCTGAGCCCGGCCCACGAGGAGACGACGACAACGGGGACAGACGTCCTGGTAGTGGCCGCCGTCGGGAAGCCGGTAATCAAAGCCGACCTGGGGGAGCACGTCCTTGAGATCGCTCATCTGCAACCGGGAGGCGAAGCCTTCACCGCACTCCGAGCAGGTGTGCAGACCGCTTTCGGCGCCGGCCTCCTTGTAGAAGGCGATGCCGAGGTTGGCGGGGCGCTGCAGGATGTGGAACAGCTTGCCGAACGGGATGTAGAGGAGACCGACGATGACGGTGAGGGCGTGGAGGTTGTTGAGAAAGGTGTAGAACCGGCCCTCCATCCACAGACTCGACGCGGTGAGCATCAGACCGGTCACCGAGACCGCGAACAGCCCGGCGAGGACGGCGAAATCGCCGGCTCGCTCCAGGGCCATCGCACCCCGATCGCGGAAGCGTCGGATGAGGAAGATGGTCACCCCGGCGATGACCAGCACGGCAGCGACGTTGAGGGCGTGGAAGATCATCCAGCCCAGGAGGCTGCGGGAATCGAACGAGATGGTGGCGATCGGGCCCAGATAGGCGACATAGGTGCGCCCGGTGGGGTCGGCCGACTCGAAGTGGAACCAACCGAAGGTGAGCGGGAAGGTGATCAGCGCGGCGAGGATGCATCCCCAGAAGAGGAGTTGATGGGCCACCCACCTGGTCCGGGACCGATTCGAGATGAATCTCTGCAGGGCGAGGTTGGAGACGAGGAGACCGCCCAGGGCGATCAGGTTCGATCCCAGCTTGCCTCTGGCCTTGAGCGCCTCCCACCCCCGTTGGTTGAGGCGGGCGGTCGGGGGGCGACGGAGCCAGACCACATAGCGGTACACGGTGGCGAACACCGCCAGGAGAGTCCCGAACAGATAGGGGGCGAGGGCGGCGTCGAACCAGCGGAGGGCACCCGAGCCGAGATACACCCCCACGAGGAGAACGACCACGGCCACGACACCCAGACTCAGGCCCCGGCGGTCGAGTCGCAGCCGTTCCGTCATGTCCTTCGACCCTACGCGAGTTGGCGAAATTCTCCGCGCATCCACGGTCGTGACGCCCCTATCCGGTCCAGAACTCGATCCGATGCCCCTCTGGATCGTGGATATCGAAGACGCGGGAGCCGAAACGCTCGGAGATCGCGGTGGTCTCGACACCGCGCTCTTCGAGCCGACCGCGGACCCCGTCGAGGTCTTCGACTCTCAAGCTCAACGTCATCCCCTCCCCACCGACCGGCGAGATGGTGGCCCTGCCGGCGTCGGCGATGCTCAATGTGGCCCGGTCGTGGAGCCGGAACTCATAGAACCAATCATTGGCGAACGTGACTTCGAGACTCATTTTGCGACGGTAGAACTCGACCGTCTCCTCGAACGCATCGCAGTAGAGGATGGTGTTGACCTGCTCGGCAGTAAAGGGGGCCCGGGGGTTTCCCTCGGTGGTCCCGTCGGTCGGCTCGCCACAGTGAGGGCATGTCGCTGCGTCGGATTCCTCGATGAACCTGCCACACGACAGGCAGACCGATGACAGATGACAAGCGGGGTCTCCCATCGGTTCGAGACTATCGCCATGGCCGGGACGTGCAGAACCATCGACGGCTCGAGCCCAGTCGCCGCTTGGGCCCGACGTCGTTCATCTGAACGGTGCTCGTCTTGCGGGCAATCCACGGCATTGGACCGGTGAGAGCCTCCACTGATAGTTTGCGGTCCATGCCGCCAGCGCCCGCATCGCCGTCGGGGGAGCGCCGTGTCATCACGGCGCTGTTCTGCGACGTGGTCGGTTCGACATCGATTGCGGAGACGATGGATCCCGAGGATTGGAGCGACATCGTCGCTTCCGCAATCGAGACCATGGGAAACCTCGTCGGTCGTTACGGCGGCACCGTCGCCGAGTTCGCCGGGGATGGGATACTCGCTCTCTTCGGTGCCCCGGTGGCCCACGAGGACGACCCCTATCGCGCCGCCCGCGCCGGCATGGACATCGCAGCGGCCATCCCTGCTCTGGACGGTCGGGACCAACTCCAGGTACGGGTGGGCATTCACACCGGGCTGGTGGTGGTGGGTGACCTGGCTACCGGGGAGAGGAGCACCTACTCGGCGCTCGGTGACACACTCAACGTCGCCGCTCGCCTCCAGTCGGTCGCCGATCCGAGCACGGTCGTGGTGTCAGGTGACACCCGGCGTCTGCTCGGTTCGGATGCAGAGGCGGAGATGATCGGACCGGTGGAGCTCAAGGGACGCAAGGCTCCCGTCGTGGTCTACCGGATCACAGGACTGGTCGATGTGGAGCGACGACACCGTGGCCTTCCCGGGCTGACCAGCCCGATCGTGGGCAGGGAAGGCGAGACGGACACCCTCAGGGGGCTGGTCGCCGCCGGCGGCGCCGGGACCGGAAGAGCCGCGGCGATCCTCGGTGACCCCGGGGTGGGCAAGAGCCGGCTGGTCGACGAGTTGAGACGGGAGGACGTCGGACAGTGGGTCGTCGGCACATGTGTGGCCTTCGACGATGAACTGCCCTACCACCTCGCTGCCTCCCTGGTCCGTTCGATGGCGGAGGTGGGCTCTTCGGAGCCAATAGATGTGGTCGACAAGGTGGTCGACGAGCTCACCGACAGACTCGGCGTGGTCGACCACGCCCCGGTGCTGAAGCGTCTCGTCGGTGTCCCCGATGACACGCAGTCGATCGAGCCCCCGGGACATGAGTACACCGCCGCGGTGACCGCCATCCTCACGGCTCTCACCAGATCGGATCGGCCGGTGGTGATCGTCTGCGAGGACGCACACTGGGCCGACCAGTCCTCGATCGATCTCCTCACGGACCTCCTGCCGCTGATCCCGACCCTCCCGGTGCTCTTGTTGTTGGTGATGCGGCCCGATCGGGACACCCCGGGATGGGGTCTGCTCGAGCATGCCCGGCGCCGACTCGGAGAGTCATTCACAGAGATGAGGCTGGAGCCGCTCGACGAGACGGCGAGCCGGATGCTGGTGTCCAACCTGCTCGAGATCGAGTCGCTTCCCCCAACACTGCGCCGCCTCGTACTGGAGAAATCCGAGGGGAATCCGTTCTTCGTCGAAGAGGTCGTGCGGATGCTCATCGAGTCGGGCCTGGTAGAGAATCGAGACGGGCGTTGGGTGGCACGAGAAGAGGTCGGTGAGCTCTCGGTCCCGGAGACCATCGATGGGCTCCTCGCGTCGCGAGTCGACATGTTGGGTCAGGAGCTTCGACGCGCCGGGCGTGTTGCTTCGGTCATCGGCCGGCGATTCGCGGCGAGGTTGTTCGACGAGGTGTACGACGAGCCAGCGGCCGCGGATCGGGGGAGTCTCCACCCTCATCTCGGTGGTCTCGAGGCTCATGGCATGATCCGTGTCGAGGAGATCGAGCCGGAGCTCGAGTTCGGGTTTCGCCACGCGTTGATCCACGACGTCATGTACCGCGGTCTGTTGCGAAAGGAGCGGCGCGATCTGCACCGTTCTGTGGCTGAGGCCATCGAGCGGGTCTACCCCGACAGCGTCGATGAGCTCTCCCCGGCGCTGGCCCGGCATTACGCCGAAGCAGGAGCCGGCGACGAGGCGATCACCTATTACTTCCGGGCTGGAAGACAGGCCAGGGCCAAAGGGGCGAGGGTCGAGGCGGCACGATTCTTCGCCCAGGCCCAAGCGCTCCTGGAAGACGATCCCGATTCCGACCCTGCGGCACTGGTCGACGCTGTGATCGGGAGAGTGGGAGCCGGGATGGCCTTCATCCCCGGGCCCGAAGCCATCGGGCTCATCGAGTCGGTGCTACCGAGGGCGGAGGCGCTCGGCGATGCCGACCGGCTGGCACGGCTCTACGAGCGTCTCATCTGGACCCGGGGGATGCAGGGCGAGACATATGCGAGCCCCGAGTATCGCTCGCTCCTGAAGACCGGATACGCCCTCATCCCGGAGCTCACCGACTCAGGCACCGCGTCGTTGCTCCACGCCATGATGGGTGGTGCGCTTCGCTCGGACGACGAGTACGAGGCCTCCATCGAACCTCTCACGAGGGCGGTGGACGGGCTCGAGTCGAATGGACGGCTCAGCGAAGCCTCCTACAACGCCTCGATACTCGCCGACTCCCTGTCCCAGATCGGCCGGTTTGCCGAGGCGATGATGGCCGTGGAGCGTGCCCGCGATCTCGGCGAGCGAAGCGGTGATCCCAACGCCGTCCTCGATGCCGATCTGATCAGAGGGTCGATCGCAGCCGACAGGGGTGATCTGGAGGAGGCCCTCGAATACACCAGGCGGGGTATCGAAGGCGCCGAGCAACACGGAAACACGTTCTGCAACCTGGCCGGCAACTTCAAACTCGCCGACCAACAACTTCGACTCGGAGAGGTCGACTCGGCCATCGAGCATCTGGTGAAGAGCACCGGACTGGCTCAGTACTGCAATGCCGGTGGCTACGAAGTCTTGGGTCAGGCTTGGCTGGCGAGAGCTCGCTCGAAGGCCGGCGACCCCAGACCCGAGGACTTCGAGAAACCCCTGTCCACCGCAATCGCGTCGGGAAGTCGCAGCTCCGAAGGGCTCGTCCGGATGCAAAGGGCGATCACATTGGCCGAGAGCGGTGAACCCCAGCACGCCTGGGCGGACTTCGAGCGGGCCGTCGAGTTGTTCGACGACTACGGAGGTCGTCCCAACCTGGCCCGGGCTCATCACGCCTACGGACAAGCATTGGAGGCAGCCGGAAGGATGGAGGACGCGTTGGCACATCTCCGCACGGCGGAAGATCTCTTCGAGGAACTGGGCATCGCGCCCGATGAGGCGAACTGGGACGGAGCGAAGCCATGACCCGCGAATGCGATGTCGTGGTCTTGGGGATGGGCACCTGCGGGGAGGACGCGTCGTTGCGACTCGCCACCGCCGGAGTGGATGTGATCGGGGTGGAGAGCCGCCTGATCGGTGGCGAGTGCCCCTACTGGGCGTGTCTCCCTTCCAAGTCGATGATCAGGTCGGCCAACCTGTTGACCGAGGCGAGACGGGCGCACGGTCTGGTCGGCACGGTGGACGCCACTCCAGACTGGGGTCTCATCGCGTCGCGTATTCGCTCCGAGATCACCGGGGGCTGGGACGATTCTGCTGGGGTGTCGCGATTCGAAGCGCGGGGAGGGCGGTTCGTGAGAGGGCGCGGCACACTCGTGGCTCCGAGAGTCGTCGAAGTCGACGGCTCCCGCATCGAGGCACGCAGGGGAGTCCTGGTGGCGACCGGGTCCAGACCCTTCATCCCTCCGGTGGAGGGACTCGGCGATGTCCCATACTGGACCAACCACGATGCCATCGAGGTCGAGCAGCTACCCCGCTCGCTGGTCATCCTGGGTGGCGGTCCCGTGGGATGTGAGCTCGGTCAGGTGTTCGCCCGTTTCGGTGTCGCGGTCACCATCGTCGAAGGGCAGCGTCTGCTCAAAACCGAAGAGCCCGAAGTGTCCCAACTCGTCGAAGAGGCTCTGAAGGAGGACGGCATCGATGTGAGACTCGGGGTGAGAGCACAGTCGGTTCAGTCAGATGGCGACTCGGTCTCCATCCGTCTCGGCGACGGGAACACGCTGACTGCCGATCGCATCATGGTGGCGACAGGACGTCGGGGAGATGCGGAGTCGGTGGGGGTGACCGCGGCCGGCGCCACCACGACACGGGGCTTCATCGACGTGGACGGGACCATGAGGGCAGCGGAGGGCTTGTGGGCGATCGGAGACGTGACCGGGGTCGTGTTGCTGACTCAAGTTGCGGAGTACCAGGGAATGATCGCCGTCGAGGACATCCTCGGAGGTGATCCTCGCCCAGCCGACTACACCGTCATGCCCAGGGCGATCTTCACCGACCCAGAGGTCGGGGGTGTCGGCTTGACCGAGAGCGAAGCTCGGGCTGCGGGGCACGATGTGATGGTCACGGTGAAAGACTTGCGTGCCACCTTCCGCGGCTGGATCCACCGGGTGGGCAACGAAGGGCTGATCAAGCTGGTTGCGGATCGGGAGGAGGACCGTTTGCTCGGAGCAACGGTTGCCGGGCCCAACGCCACCGACGTGATGGGGTTCCTCGCTCTCGCCATCCAGGAGCGGACGCCACTACGAAACCTGGTCCATACGATCTACGCGTTCCCCACCTTCTATGGAGCCGTTGGGGAGGCCCTGGGAGCCTATGGCCGCGGTCTGGTCCGGGTGCTCGACCCCGACACCGCCCCCATGTTCGACGACCCGGAGAGTCGGATCGGCGAGTAGGTCTACTCGAACAACACCGAGATGCTCTCCCGTTTCGAGATGCGTCTGATCGCCTCTCCGAAGAGCCCGGCCACGGAGACTACCTCGACCTTGTCCGAGAGAGGATCGGGCTGGGTCTCGACACTGTCGGTGATGAAGAGACGCTCGATCGGGCTGTCGTCCAGCCGTCTGTTCGCCTCGCCGGCGAGGAGACCGTGGGTCACTGCGGCGTGCACGGACAGGGCTCCCATGTCGACGAGTACCCGGGCCACGGCGACGAGAGTGCCCGCCGAGATCGTGAAGTCGTCGACGATCAGTGCGTTGCGGCCCTCGACCGTCCCGATCAACTCCACCACCTCCGCCTTCTCGTCGTGGCCACTCCGGTATTTGTCGACCACGGCTCGGGGAGCTTGCAGCCGGTTGGCCCAGGCACGAGCCTTCTTGGCGAATCCCGAGTCGGGGGAGACCACCACCAGATCCTCGATCCCCTTCGCCACGATCGCATCGCAGAGGACCGGGAGGGCGTAGAGATCGTCGACAGGAACCTTGAAGAAGCCCTGTAGCTGTGGGGCATGCAGGTCGAGGGTGACCACCCGGTCCACTCCCGCGGCCTCGATTGCGTCCGCGCAGACCCGGGCCCGGATCGAGACTCTCGGCTCGTCCTTCTTGTCGCCTTTCGCGTAGCTGAAGTAGGGGATGACCGCAGTGACCGAGGCCGCACTGGAGCGTTTCAGGGCGTCGATCCAGAAGAGCAGCTCCATGAAGTTGTCGTTGGCCGGAAAGGCGGTGCCCTGGATCAGGAAGACGTCCCGCCCCCGCACGTTCTCCTGCACCCGTACGAACAGGTTTCCTTCCGAGAACCGGATGGTCTCCGAGTTCCCGAGTCGGATGCCGAGGTAGTCGGCGATGGCACAGCCGAGCCGCGGGCTGGCAGAGCCGGCGAAGACGAGGTAGTCGTCGTCCACTGAGCAGACACTACCCGTCTGGTTGGCCGACTCAGCTGACCCGGTCACTCGGCGGCAACGGGTCTCAACTCCACGGGGATCTTCACGGTCGCTGCCAGGTCATGCCCGATCTCGTGCACCTGCTGCCAGGTCGCCATCTACCGAGCCTATCCCGGGCTCACGGGGCGGTGAGATGGTCGAGCTTGTCGGGGTTGAGCACGGCGTGGGCCGCGATCACCTGCCCCTCGTCGATTTCGAAGCTGATGGAGCCGATCACTCGACCGTCGAGCACACCGAGGATCGCCGGCTGGCCGTTGACCCGGGCGAGACGAATCTCCGTTCCCTCCGGTGTCTGGGGCCGCACTCCGACCAGGTGGCGCGCCACACGCCGGGCGCCATACAAGGCGTGCCGGGCGGCCCGCGCCTTGCCTCCGCCGTCGGACCACAGCACCACATCCTCGGCGAACACCGAGGCCACCCCCTCCACATCGCCTTTGCTGATCTCTTCCAGATAGCGGCTGATGATCCTCGACTCGACTTCGAGGTCGTTGGGGGCGGGGCTCTTCCTCGTCGCAGCCTTTTCCCGGGCCCGTTTTGCGATCTGGCGGCTGTTGGCCGGGCTCTTGTCCACGATGTCGGCGATCTCGGTGTAGTCCAGGTCGAAGACCTCTCTGAGCAAGAGCACCGCTCGCTCGATCGGGGTCAGCCCCTCCAAGGCCATGAGCAGCGTCATCGACAGTGATTCGGCTTCGGTCACGACATCGGCCGGGTCCCCGGCAAAGGCGCTGACCAGAGGTTCCGGCAGCCAGGGGCCGACGTATGTCTCGCGACGGACCTGAGCCGACTTGAGCCGGTCCATGGCGAGACGGGTGGTGATCGTGGTCAGGTAGGCCTCGGGGGAGTCGATGTCGGCCAGGTCGACGCCCTGCCAGCGCAGGTAGGCCTCCTGGACCACGTCTTCGGCCTCCATCACACTGCCCAACATCCCGTAGGCGACGCCGGTGAGGCGGGGGCGGTTCCGTTCGAAGATCTCGATGTGGCTCATAGAGTTCAATCGTCCCCGGCGGCGACGACATTTTCCCAGCCCTCCGTGGACGACGGAAATTCCGGCTGCCATCCCGTCGCCTGTTTGAAGCTGGCGTTCGACACACGCTGGGAAGTCGTGAGAAAGGCCACGGCCCGTCCCGAGACGATCCGGGCGAGCCAGATGGGCACCCTACGCGGTTCGGGAGCATCGAGGAGTTGGGCGAGAGTCCTCATGTGCTCGCCTGATCGCTGTGGTTCGTCGTCGCTGACGTTGTAGATCCCGTCCGGGGCGGACAGTGCGGCAACCGTCGCGGTTGCGGCGTCGCGGGTGTGAAGACTGGAGATGAAGTTGGTCCCGCCGTCGACGATCGGGAGCTTGCGGTTGGCCACCGAGGCGATGTAGTCGGATGAGGCTCGTCCCGGCCCGTAGAGACGCGACAGTCTCAGGGTCACGCCCGTCCCTCCGGCGTTCCGGAAGCGGTCGACGTTCTCCTCGGCCACCAGGGCGGACTCGAGGACTTCCCACTGAGGAGCGATTGGGGACGACTCGTCGAGCCACTCGTCGCCCCCGTCCGCGTAGAAGAAAGTGATCGACTGTTGGACGAATCTCTCCACCCCGGCGGCGATGGCGGCGTCGACGAGATCCCGGGTCCCCTCCGCGCGCAGGCGGTCGTTCGTCTCCCAGGACCGTCTCTTGGTCATTGCCGTCTGCGCGGGGATCGAGGTGGCGTAGTGGATCACCGTGTCGGTGCCCGCCATGGCATCACGGATCGAGGCCATGTCGAAGAGGTCGACCACCCGCGGTCGGGCTCCGACGCTGTCGAGCCAGGTCTCATCGTCTCGGTTCCTGGCGACACCGGTCACGTCGTGGCCGTTCGCCACCATCATGGGCACCGCCTCGCGCCCGAGCACTCCTGTGGCCCCGGTGAATAGGACTTTCATCGCGTACCTCCTAGAAGCGTGTCGTTCCGATCAGATGACGACACAGGTGCCCGCTCCGTGACACGTCCCCACGCCGGTGGTTGCCCTGCGCTATAGTCTTGTTATACAAGATGAGCAGAGAGATGAAGAAGGGGATGGTCGATCTGGTCTTGCTCAACGAGATCAGATCAGGTGGCGTGAGTGGCGTCGACCTGACCGCCGACCTGGAAGGTCTCTTCACGCCGGGGACCATCTACCCGGCTCTGACGCGTCTCGAACGCGGCGGGTTCGTGAAGGCCAGTCGCAGGAGGGCCGCAACGGGGAGGACCAGGAAGGAGTACGAGCTGACGGCGGCGGGTCTAGAAGAGCTGGCACGACTCAGTGCGACCTGGGATTCGCTCAAGGCTGCGGTGGATCGTCTGCGGGCGGTCGGCAATGGCTGAGCCCGAGGTCGCTTTCGCGGTGCGGTGGGAATGGATGAGGATGCCGCTCACACTGGCGGAGTTCGCGTACGCCGACTTCCTGCTGGGCCGTCTGAGCCCCGAGCAAGAGGCGCCGCCACCGCACTTGGCGCGGTCGCTACTGGAAGGGGTACCCCGGTGGTTGTCGACCGTGGGTCGACTCCTGGAACGATTTGGGCCCACCCTCGTCGTAGCCTCTGTGATCTCGTGGCAGGCGCCGGGTTTCGCCGGGCATCCCGGCTATCTGGGTCTGGGAGGGCTGATCACTCTGGTGATCATGTGGCTGTCGTCCGAGGTCCTGCTGGAGACGAGGTCTCCCCGGATGGCCTGGATCGGCTTCGTGCTCGTGTTCACGGTTCCGGGCATCGTCGCTCTGGAGTTGCCAGGGCCGGACATCGGGATCCCGTTGTTCCCGGTGTGGCTCATTCTCCCCTTGGGCTTCCTCGCCGGATGCTCCTATCTGTTCCGCCTGGTGTGCACCGTCGAGCCGTCACGTCTGGGAATCACCACCCTGGAGACACTTTGGCGTGCTTCGGGGACGAGCGAGGGCGCGATAGGGGAGATGAGTGAGGAGGTGGCCGATCTCGCCAGTAGCCGGGAAGATCAGGGGCGACCTCTCAGCGAAGAAGACTGGATGAGCGAAGGTCTCGTGGTCGACTATCCCGAGGCGGCCGACCCGCACCGGCATTGGCGCCTGCTTCTGATCATGTTCGCAGTCGGTGTCGGGCTCGTCTCCTTGGCGGTGGTATTCGACTTCCTGACATCGGACACAGACGTCGGCCGGGTCGACGGCCTCGCCGTTCGGATGGCCTGTCTGATCGTGGCGCTCGTGGCGCTCCCCGGTGTCGTCCTGATCAGGCGCGGTCGTTGGCTGTTGTTGGCCGCTCTCGCGGCTTCGTTGCTCGCTGCTGTCCTGGTGCCCGAGGATGTGGTTCTCGCCGAAGTGGACCCGTTTTGGGCCGTTGTCTCCCTGCTCGCGGTGGTCATCGTCGTCGTCGTGCGTCGCCCTCGACGTATGAGGGAATTGCTCGATCGGCTCCTCTGACCCTCGCCGACCGCTCCCAACCGGGTCGGAGGAGTTCCCTCATGTTCGGCGCCAGCCGGTTGGGGAGCACCGGCTGTTGGCGACGTTCGACGATCAGGACGGTGGCATCCACTGCCGGGACCGGCCGGAACGCCCTCCGGTTCACTTCCGGGCCGAGACGGAACTCCCACCACGGCGCCCAGGCTGCCGACCGCAACGTCGACGGTGGAGACGCCGCCCGTTTGTGGGCGACTTCGCGCTGTATGAGCAGGTCGGCTCGCCATGGGCCCGCCTCGGGACGATCCAGCAGGTGTGAGAGGAGAGAGGTGGTGAGACCGTACGGAGGGCTGGAGATCACCCGGTAGCGCTCATCGGGGAGAGGAACATCGCGAAAGTCTCCCTCGACGACCTCCACCGTCCCGGGGCCGCATTGAGACCGCACCCGTCCTCGGAGCCTGCCTGCCCAGACCGGGTCGCGCTCGATCGCCACGACGCGGGCGCCCCTGGCGGCAAGGGTCACGGTCAGCGCCCCCCTACCCGCCCCGATCTCGACCACGAGGTCTCCCGCCTCGATCTGGGCGGCGTCGACCACCCTCTCGATCTCAGACGGATCGGTGAGGAAGTTCTGCCCGAGAGTGCGTCTCCGAGCGTCGCGCGCAGTCCGGCGCCGTTTGGCGGACACGGACCGTCACAGTCACAGCCATCAGCCCAAAGTACCGGTCATCGCTCGTCTCTGTCAGCGAATTTTCCGCGGACAAGCCTGTTGACTTCAAGGAAGCTTGAAGTTGTACCGTGGCCGCCATGAGCCAGGAAATCACATTGGACCTGCTCCGGAGGGAGATCTCGGGAGAGGTCATCGAACCGTCCAGTCCCACCTCGCAGCGAGGTGATCGTGTCTTCTATCAGGAGTTCGCCGCCAGACGGCCCCGCGCCGTCATCGAGGTGGCAGACGCCCCCGATGTCTCCAGGGTCGTCGGCTATGCCCGCGAGACCGGCATCGAGTTGGCGGTCCGGGCCGGCGGGCACAGCATCATGGGGCACAGCAGCAGCGACGGCGGGTTGGTGCTGGACCTGTCGAGGATGAAGGGCATCGACGTCGACCTCGAGACGAGGACGGCGTGGGCCGGGGCGGGTCTCCTCGCCGGCGAGTACACCGCCGAGGTCGGCAAGCACGGGCTGATCACCGGGTTTGGTGACACCCCGTCCGTGGGGATCGCAGGGATCACCCTCGGCGGGGGCGTGGGATTCCTCCATCGCAAGCTCGGCCTCACGCTCGACAACTTTCTCGGCGCCGAGATAGTCACCGCCGACGGCGCGATCCGTCATGTCGACGAAGAGAGCGACCCCGACCTCTTCTGGGCCATCCGTGGCGGCGGTGGGAACTTCGGTGTCGTCACCAAACTGCACTACCGCCTTCACCCTCTCCCCACTGTGCTCGGGGGGATGATGATCCTCCCGGCGACTCCACGATTGGTTGCCGACTTCGTCGAGTGGGCGCGGGAGGCCGACGACGACCTCTCGGTGATCGGCGGAATCGCGGTGGCGCCACCACTTCCGTTCCTTCCCGACCACGTTCATGGCGAGTTGGTGCTGATGGCGATGTTGGCCCATGCCGGAGAGGGCGGCGTGGCCGAGCGAGAAGTGGGACGGTTGCGCAGCCTGGGCACACCGCTGGTGGACACCGTCCAAGAGATGCCGTTCACCGACATATACGAGGGAGAAGAAGGGCCACCCCAACCCGTGGCGATCTCCGGACGTTCACTCCTCAGTGACGATTTCTCGGTGGAGCACGCCGAGACGGTCATCGCATCGCTCCGGTCGGCAACCGCCGACATGAACGTGGTGCAGATCCGGGTGCTCGGCGGTGAAGTCGCTCGGGTCCCCGCCGACGCCACCGCGTTCGCCCACCGCGACCGCGCCATGATCATCAACGTGGCCGCTGTCTACTCGGAGCCCGCACGACGCGACGAGCACGAAGCTTGGGTCGAGGAACTACAGGAGGAGGTGCGGGTGGGCCCTCGGGGTGCCTACCTGAACTTCCACGCCGACGACTCCCCACAGGCGATGCGAGATCTGTACCCCGGATCGACGTGGGAGCGGCTCGTCGACGTGAAGACCAAGTACGACCAGGACAACATCTTCAGATCGAACCACAACATCACGCCGCGGGCCTGACGAGGCCCGGGCCACCGGGGTCACACGATGTTCGCACCGTCGGTCGAGTGTGCTGGCGCCCTCTACCCGGTTTCATCGTCCTCGATGTCGCTGCGGTAGAGGATGCCCCACAGCTCACCGAATTCGGTGGTCACGACAACGTGGTCCCTGCCCAGATCGTTGATCCGATCGAGGGCCGACTCGATCGACCGGCTGGGCCGGATGGTGGTCGGCCCCAACTCCATCACCGTCTCGACAGCGGCGTCGGCCGATGAGCTCGACAACTGCTCCGCCGACAACGTTCCGTGTACCACCTGGTTCCGGTCCACGACCACGACGAGACCCCAACGGGTGATGTCGTCCCGATCGGACAGGTCGCCAACCGCGGTGTCGGGCCCACATGTGGGTGGGTCACGGCGGGTCTTGTCACCCGAGCGGACCCGATCGGACTTCTCCCCCTCTCCCGGGAGCCCGGAGGACAACCAGGCCATCTTTCCGCCCACGAAGTCGTAGACACGGTCGAACCCAAAGGCCTCGAGCCGCGCCGCGGCTCGTGCGCTCATGTCTCACTGATAGTCGTAGCAGTAGACGATCACCGGTCGATCCCGGTCGAGCCGTCGTGCCTGCTCCCGATCGAGCGCGGCGAGAGGGATGTTGACCGCACCCGGCAGATGCAAGGCCCGATACGCCGCCTCCGAGAGGACCTCGCCCAGTTGCGCCTGCTCGTCCCCGAGCAGGCGCAACACCTCGTCCCGTCCGACATGTGACGACGGGTGTCCGCTCATCCGCCCGCCGCCCTCACTTTCCTCAGCACGTGGGACCCGTCTAGGGGCCCCACTTCCTCGAGAAACGTGGGTCTGTCTGCCTCGAGATCTTCTCGAGGCAGACAGACCCACATCCGGGTCGTACTTCCTGAGGAAAACCTGTGTTCGGACACGTCTGAATGACTACTCGTTCCAGCGGGAATGTCAAACGGTGCCGCGGGATCGCCGCCCTGAGCTGGTTCTAACTGTCGGCTCGAACCGGGAAGGCGGTGGCGCGTTGCACCGAGACCGAGACCGCATCGCCAGGCTCGAGATAGGGAGTCGGTCCGAGACGGGCCCTGAGCTGGTGGCCGTCGCCGAGTGACACGGTCACCAGTTGGTCGTGTCCGAAGAACTGCCGCTGGCGGACCACAGCCGTACCACTCTCGTTAGGGGAGAGCACCACCGACTCGGGACGGATCATCACCCGGACGGAGCCTTCCAGGTCCGTGGGGAAGACTCCCACCGGTGTGGAGACTCGCCCCGCCGTCGCGTGGCCACCGAAGAAGTCCGCATCACCCAAGAACCCCGCAACCCACTCGTCGATCGGGTCGTGATAGAGATCGCTGGGGCGGGCCGCCTGCACGACCTTCCCGCTTCGCATGACTGCGACGAAGTCGCTGGTCGACAGGGCTTCCTCTTGGTCGTGGGTGACGAACACCGCGGTGGTTCCGGCGGTGCGGAGGATGTCGGCCACCTCGGTGCGCACCCTCGTCCTGAGGGCGGCGTCGAGATTGGAGAAGGGCTCGTCGAGGAGTATCACCCTCGGCGCGGGCGCCAGCGCCCGCGCCAACGCCACCCGTTGCTGCTCGCCCCCGGAGAGC
Organism: uncultured Acidimicrobiaceae bacterium; assembly: GCA_964653975.1. Lineage (GTDB taxonomy): Bacteria > Actinomycetota > Acidimicrobiia > Spongiisociales > ZC4RG35 > JANQRA01. The sequence continues at coordinate 17 of CAZZIG010000121.1, read as the reverse complement.
TCGTGGGGCAGTCGATC
>CAZZIG010000120.1:0-21091 GCA_964653975.1 uncultured Acidimicrobiaceae bacterium | reverse complement strand
AGCCTCTATCTGCCCGTGATCACCGACCCTCAGCACCATTACGAGTCGGTGAACGTGGAGGTGCATCGGGACAACCCGAACTCACTGTGGTGGTGGATGAAGCGCTCTCTGGCCCTGCGCAAGAGCCTGCCCGAGCTGTCGCGGGGGGACTTCGAGGTCGTCGCCGGTGACAACCCCAAAGTCCTCAGCTTCCTGCGTCGTCTCGACGGACACGCGGTGCTCGTGGTCGCCAACCTCTCCCGTCATGTCCAGCCGGTCACCCTCGAACTGCAGGAGTTCGCCGGTCTTCACCCCATCGAGGTCCTGGGAAGGGCCTGGTTCCCCCAGATCGGCGAGGGCCAGTACGTCCTCTCCATCGGGCCCCATGACATCTATTGGTTCTCCCTGCGACCCCAGGTCGAGGAGCCGGTCGAGGAACGCCCCCGCATCAACGTCAGGGGAGGCGAACTGCAGGCGGTGTGGAGATCCAGGGCACAGCTGCAACGGGCGTTGGTCTCCGACATCACCCATCGCCGTTGGTTCCGGGCCAAGGCGGCCACGATCCGGGACAGTGAGGTCCTCGACCTCGTCGTGGTCCCGGGGTCGGAGGCCCGGCTTGCCTTGCTGAGATTGGAATACATCGATGCCGACCCGGAGACCTATGTGATGCCCCTCGCCCTGGCCACCGGAGAGGATGCAGAGCGTATCGGGGTGGAACGACCCGACTCCGTCATCGCCGACGTCACCGGATCGGAGGAGCAGACCGTCCTCTACGACGCCATACAGCAGCCGGCGCTGGCCAGGGAGCTGCTCCGGCTGGCAGCGCGCCGCCGCAAGGTCAGGGGACGTCATGTCACGCTCACCTCGGAGAGCCTCAAAGGCTCGAGCCGTCTCCGCGGCCTCGACAGTGAGATCCCGGTTCGCACGGCCGAGGGGGAACAGACGAACTCCTCGGTCATCTTCGGCGACGAAGTGATCATGAAGCTGTTCCGCAAGGTGGAAGCCGGGCCCAACCCCGAGGTGGAGGTGGGGCGCTTCCTTACCGAGCGCAAGGATTTCGCCAACACACCTCGGGCGGCCGGGCTGATCACCGCGCACATCCGAGGCCAGGAGGCCGCCATCGCCTTCTTCCAGGACCTCGTCCCCAGTCAGCAGAATCTCTTCGAGCACACCTTCGACGGTGCGGTCCTGATCCTGGAGACCCTGCTCGCCTCGGGGGGCGAAGTGCCCGACCCGCCTCCCCGGGTACGGCATCCTCTCGAGGTCACCTCCGAGGAGCTCGACGGCGCCGCCGAGACGATGGGCGCCCACCTGGCCGAGGCCGAGCTCCTTGGCAGGCGAACAGCAGAGATGCACCTGACATTGGCGTCAGACCCGGTGGATCCCGTCTTCGCCCCGGAGCCGATGTCGACACTGCGGCAACGCTCCACCTACCAGGCGATCCGCTCCACCGTTCGCACCAGCATCTCGCTGTTGCGTCGTCGTCGCTCCCGGCTACGGGCCGAGGACGCGGAGCTCGTGGATCGGGCGATAGCTTCGGAGCATGAGATCCTCGATCGGCTCAAAGCGATCACCGCAGAGAAGATCGTGTGTGACCGGATCAGGATTCACGGCGACTACCACCTGGGCCAGGTCCTGTTCACCGGCAAGGACTTCTACATAATCGATTTCGAGGGGGAGCCGCAACGACCGCTGTCGCAGCGGCGACTGAAGCGGTTGGGTCTGCGCGACGTCGCGGGGATGATCCGCTCCTACCACTACGCGATGGTGATGGCCCTCCATCAGGTGGCGGAGGCGGGTATCGCCGAGGAGACCTATTCGATCCTCGACCAATGGGCGAACGTGATCCACACTTGGCTCTCGGCCTCGTTCCTCAGGGGCTATCTCGAGACCGTCGCCGGCACCTCGATCGTGCCCGAGGACCCGGCACACGTCCGTCTCCTGCTCGATGCGCTCGTCGTCGAGAAGGCGGCCTATGAGTTGGAGTACGAAGTGAACAACCGGCCAAGCTGGGTCGAGATCCCGCTCCACGGCATCCTCAACACCCTGACCTGAGAGCGAGGGAGGATCCGCTTTCTACCCTCGATATATCCGGTCCTCGTAGTCGCGCACCATGCGGGCCGCGGTCACCTTCGGGCCCAGCGTCGTCCAGGCATGTCGAATCCTTCCCTGGAACAACGAACGCGACCCGTGGTACTCGTTCACGATGGAAGCAATGGTCTCCAGCATGGTGGTCGCCTCCTCATGATCCCTTGCCTTCTCGTCCTCGGATGGGCTCGGTTTGATCTCCCACCCGTTGTGCCCGTCGTACATCTCGGCCCACCATCCATCGAGAATCGAGCAGTTGAGGACACCGTTGAGAGCGGCCTTCTCTCCGCTCGTTCCCGACGCCTCCCGGGGTCGGATCGGGTTGTTGAGCCAGATGTCGGACCCCTGGACGAGGGCGAAGGCGACATCCATCTCGTAGTCGGGGATGAACGTGAGCCGGCCGTTGACCACCTCGGATGTCTTCGCAGACACCAGGTCGGCAACGAGCCTTTTACCGGTCTCGTCCGAGGGGTGGGCCTTGCCGGCGAACACGAAGTGTGCGGGGCGGTGGTCGTCGGCGAGGATGCCCTCCAGCAGGTCGGGGCGACGCAGCAACAGGGTCGCCCGCTTGTATGGGGCGAACCTGCGGGCGAACCCGATGATCAGGGCGTCGGGGTCGATGACGTCTCCGGATCGTTCCCTGATCAGGTCGGCCAGGAGGAGAGAGGATCTCCTCCGGCTCTCCGTGAGCTGCTCGTCGTCGATCTGTGAGACTCTTTCCCAGGCTTCGCTGTGACCCTCCGCCCACCCTGTGCCGAGAGTGGCGTCGAACAGGGTCTGGGTGTGGACACCGGTCCACGTCCGGGCATGAACCCCATTGGTGACGTGGGTGATCTCGTCGCCTATCCCAACCCCGGCGAAGAGTTTGCGGCTGACCTCGCCATGCAGTTCGGAGACCCCGTTGGCGGTCCTAGCACTGCGCAGGCACAACGCCGCCATGTTGAACAGGCGGCTGTCGTCGGGGTCCTGTCCCAACTCCCAGATCGCTTCGACCGGCACTTCCCAGCTCTTCGCCCAGGGCTCGAGGTAGGGGAGAACCATCTCCGATTCGAATCGGTCGATCCCGGCCGGCACCGGTGTATGAGTCGTGAACACCAGACCTGGTCGCACCCGGTCCCGTGCCGCTTCGAGCCCAACATCGGCACATATCCGGTCGAGTAGCTCGAGGACGATGAAACCGGCATGGCCCTCGTTGAGATGGTGGAGCTCTATGTCCCATCCCATGGCGGCCAGGGCCCGGGCGCCGCCCACGCCGAGCACCATCTCCTGTTCGAGACGATGAAGGCGAGACCCCGAGTAGAGACGATCAGTGATCTTGCGGTCCTCGTCCGAGTTGGGCTCCACGTCGGTGTCGAGGAGGAGCAGGGGGATCCGTCCCACATCGAGCTGCCAGACCCGTGCGTGGACCTCACGGCCGGGGAAGGGGATGGCCACGACTCTTCCCGTGTCGAGTGCGCCCACCTCCTCGGGAATGATCTCGTCATAGCGCTCGGTCTGGCGCCCATCGGCAATCTCCTGGCGGAAGACCCCTTCCCGGTAGAGGAGACCCACTCCGGCGAGCGGGGTGCCGAGGTCGCTGGCACTCTTCAGGTGATCTCCCGCCAGCACTCCGAGACCTCCGGCATATTGGGGGAGTAGCGCAGACAGCCCGAACTCGGGTGAGCAGTAGGCAATGGTGGGAGACACCGGGTCGGGGAGCAGAGAGGCCTCCTCCGCGACTTGGACGGCAAAGTCGGCGTCCCCGGCGAGGGTCTCCAGCTGCGCTTCGGTCAACTGCGACACGACTTTGGACGGGTGGGTAGCGGGTCCGGAGCCAGGCAGGGACTCCAGCAGTTCACGTGTCCTCGCCGACCAGGTCCATCGGTAGTTGGCGGCGAGGTGCTTCAGGTCAGCGTTCATGTCGGCGGGATTCAATGTGGAGACTCCTGGTAACGAATAAAGCCATCGAGACCCTGACCCTCGATGGCAGGGTATGGAGTCTAGGCGAGCCGTTCGGCAAGCATCCGGTCGGTGAGGTCGAGAAATGTCGGCTCGTCGACCGACGACCCGAACTGCCCATCCAGCCAGAGCATCACCGCACCGTGAACCATCGACCACGCGGCGAGCTCGAGAGTTGCCACCCGGTACTCGGAGGGATCGACCGTCGGGTCTTCGCCATAGGCCGCCCGCAGCAGCAGTAGATAGGCCCGGCTCGACTCGGCGAGGAGCCGGTCCGGGCAGTCCCCGGTCATCAGCTGGGAGGCGAACATCATTCGGTACCGCTGCGGGTTGGCCAACCCGAATCTGACATATGCCTCGCCGCTGCGTCGCAACCAGTCGTCGGGCTCTCGTCCGTCCATGGCGTCGGCCATGGCGTCTGCCAGACCACGGTATCCGTCGGCGGCGAGCTCGGCGAGCAACTCGTGTCGATCGGCGAAGTGGTGGCTCGGGGCGGCGTGCGAGACTCCGAGCGCCCGGGCGAGACCACGCAACGAGATCGCCTCCACTCCGCCTCGCTCGAGGACCTTGCCGGCCTCGTCGAGGAGAGCCTGACGGAGGTTGCCGTGGTGGTACGTCTCGGTGGCGGGTGGGGAGGGTGTCATCTTGACACCGTCTAGATTATCACATACTGTTGATCTAGACAGTGACAAGATTGGAGGAGTCATGATCCACGAGGGGCGTTTCACCGCCGAGTACGAGGGCGAGTTCGTCGTCTTCCTCATCGGATCTCAGATCCACAAGCCATTTCGGTTCCGCCAGTGGCTTCCGGTGGGCCGGGCCATGGCCACTATGCAGCGCCAGATCGCCCAGCACCCGGAGATCGGGTGCCTCCACATCGAGAACTTCGGTGGCCGACGCAACATATCGGTGCAGTACTGGAAGTCGTTCGACCACCTGGAGCGTTTCGCCCGATCAGGAGAGTGGGCTCATCTAGAGGGGTGGCGCCGGTTCAACCAGCTGATCCGGGACTCCGGCGATCTGGGGATCTGGCACGAGACCTACCAGGTACGGGCGGGAGAGTACGAGACCATGTACGGCAACATGCCCCGCTTCGGTCTCGCCGCCGCCGGTCGCCACGTAGCCCTGACTCCGGCCTCCACCGCCGCCCGCCGTGCCGGCCGCAAGACCGACGACGTCGCCCCCGTGCCGGGTTACTGATTGCTGCCGTCTCTCCTCCGCGCTGCAATGCGTGGCGGTGGGCGTCACGGTGTGCAGCGGGGAGGGGGGTTGTCGGTGGTGTCTCGTTTGCGCTGTAACGCGTGGTGGTGGTCGTCACGGTGGGCAGCGGGGACGGGGGGTTGTCGGTGGTGTCCTTTTTACGTTGTAACGCGTGGTGGTGGTCGTCACGGTGTGCAGCGGAGAGGAGGGGGGGGGGGCCGTTTCGCGCTGCAGTGCGTCGCGCCAGACGTCACGGTGTGCAGCGGAGGGACGAACCACGACCGGGTTGACTCCGGTCCTGGGCCCGGGCATATTCGAAAACGTGGGGGAATCACTCGAGCTGTACCGGGTCGCTGCCCGCCAACATGGCGTCTTCAACCTCACTCAGATCCGCGCTGCAGGATTCGACCGCTCGGCCGTCTACCGCAGAATCTCCAGCGGTGAATGGTCCCGCCTCGACAATTCGGTCTACTCGCTTGCGTCGGCCCCGGCCACGTGGCGGCAGAGTCTCTGGGCAGCGGTGTTGAGCCGGGAGCGGGCTCTACTCACGCACTGGAGTGCCTGCCGGCTCTTTGGCCTGAGCGACGTTCCCCAGCACGGGCCGGCGATTCTCGTGCCCCGCGGATCCAACACGAGGTCCAGGGGAGCGCGTGTCTTCGAGACCGACCAGTTCGATGAAATCGCCGCGACTGATGTGGAAGGTCTTCCGGTCACCACCATGCCGGAGACGATCCTGCTCCTGGCTCGTGACGTGAATGGTTACCTGCTCACCCGGGTCTTCGATGAGGCGATCATCAGTGGTCTGCTCGATTTGAAGGCGATGTCGGCCACCATCGATCGTGAGGCGGGTCGCCGGACACCGGGGACGCCGCTGCTGCGACGGCTGACTTCGTCACGCCTGCCCAGCGCACCTTCGCAATCGTCTTCGTATCTGGAGAGACTCTTGGAGGTCATCCTCCACGATCCCCGTATGCCGAGGTGGGATCGTGAGTACGAGTTCTCACTCGATGGTGCCGATTCGAGGGTCGACTTCTTCGTGCCATCCGCCCGAGTCGTCCTCGAGGCCGATGGTAGGAGTTGGCACTCCCGATGGCAGAACCTGGAGGCGGATCGTCGCCGTGACAATGCTCTGGCTGCTCGTGGGATCCAGGTCCTTCGGTTCACCTACGCGATGCTGACTTCGGAGCCGGAGCACTGTCTGGAGCAAGCGATCGCCACGTGCCAACTTCGGGCTGCCTGACGTCGCGGCTACCACGTCGTCTCGCCGTCTTCTCGTCCGCGCTGCAGTCGGTCGCTCCAGGCGTCACGGTGTGCAGCGGAGACGAAAACCCCCCGTCCCCTGCTCGTCCACGCTGCAGGCGGTCGCGCCAGGCGTCACGGTGTGCAGCGGAGACGAGGAGTTTCCGTGGCGTCTCGTTGGCGTTGTAACGCGTGGCGCCAGGCGTCACGGTGTGCAGCGGAGACGACGAGCCCCGTCCCCTGCTCTTCCGCGCTGCAGGCGGTGGCGCGCCAGGCGTCACGGTGTGCAGCGGAGAGGAGGCAGCGCCTGGAGAGATCACCCCACGAGGAGGGGGATCTCGACCTCCTCGGGCATGAGACCTCCGTGGTAGCAGTGGAGCCGTTTGTCGAAGCCGCGGGGGATCACAGCCTTGCCCGGTGGCGCCATCAGCAAACGTTCCCCCAGGTGAGACAGGGCTGCATCAGACGGGTCTGGGCCAAGCCAGGGCGCAGGGTCGACCAACTCCCCGCCGACCAGGGAGGCAAGCTCGTCCATCACGTCCGGGTCGCCCCAGAGATGGACGCCGCGGGTGTCCCCGGCGAAACGCAACCGGTCGAATCGCGGGTCACGGATGAGAATCTTGTCTCGCTCGGTCACCTCCATCAGACCGTGGTCGGCGGTCCCGACCAGGGTCACGCCCGGGTGAAGCCGCCCGGCGATACCGGTCCAGATGGTGGCTGCCGCTCTCATCGCCGTGGCGAACTCCTCCGACGCCTGACCCGTGACATGGCCGGCCACGTCGACGAAAGGCACATAGGTGAAGATGAGCCTTCCCGGCTCCCTCGCCAGGCTCACCGTGGCCTCCACGAGGTCGTCGCTGTCCCACGCTCCCTCGAACCGGGCTCCCCGGTAGAGGGCGCGGGTCAGTGGCGAGGTCTGGAAGTCCCCAGGCTGCACGGTGATCGGCTCCACGCCGCCGGCCCGCAGCCTCTCCCATGAGTTGGGCCGGGGCAGCAGCGATCCGTAGTCGTAGCTCACCGCATCGCCGGTCACCGTCACCCATTTCAAGGTGTTGACGACCAGTTCGAGGTCGGGGTACCAGCTGAGATGGGCCACCTGGCCATGCTGCGAAGGCGGGAGGGCCGTGGCCACGGTCGACAACGAGACCGACGTCGTAGTCGGGAAGGGTGCGTAGAGCGGCAGCGCCATGGCGGAGCGGAAGACTCCCGCATCCGGGTGCTGCAGCTGTGCGACGCCCAAACCGTCGAATAGGACCACCACATAGGTATCGGCGTCGTCGATCGGCGACGGGTCGGCCAATCCCTCCCACACGGAGGAACCGATCATCCTCCGTTCGATCTCTGCGACGAGGTTGACCAGCCCGGCCCCGTCGTACGAGGGCATTTTTCCCATTGCTGGCAGGGTAGATGGCTGACTTCGACGTAAAAGGGCGCATGCGTATACTCGGCCGCGGTCAGTCCCCCAGGACCCCGAAGAGGTATGAGCCCATACTTTGAGAGCTACTTGACTGTCGGTGCCTTCGCCGCGCTCGGAGCGGTCCTGGTGCTGGTGATGCTGGGCGTGGCGTCGGTTCTCCGCCCCGTCAAGCCGACCGCGACCAAGCAGATGACCTACGAGTGTGGTGTCGACCCGGTGGGCACCGGCTGGAGCCAGACCTACATTCGCTATTACGTCTTCGGGCTCCTCTTCGTGGTCTTCGACGTGGAAGCCGTTTTCTTGTTCCCCTGGGCGATCCAGGTCGACTCACTCGGCCTGTTCGGCGTGGTGGCGATGGTGATCTTCATGCTCACTCTCGTCGAGGGTCTCGTCTACGCGGTCAAGAAGGGGGTCCTCAAGTGGGACTGATCCAGAAGTTCGGGGCACCCAAACCGATTTCCTGGCTGCTCAACTGGTCGCGTCAGTATTCGCTGTGGCTGTTCCAGTTCGGCCTCGCCTGTTGTGCCATCGAGATGATGGCGGCGTCGAGCCCCCGCTACGACTTCATGCGTTTCGGGATCATCCCGCTGCCGGCGTCCCCCCGCCAGGCCGACCTGATGGTGGTTGCGGGAACCGTCACCGACAAGATGGCACCGTCGGTGAGACGGCTCTACGACCAGATGCCCGAGCCCAAGTACGTTATCTCGATGGGCTCTTGCGCCAACTGCGGCGGGCCCTATTGGGACTCCTATTCGGTCACCAAGGGCGTTGACCAGGTGATCCCGGTGGATGTGTACGTGCCAGGATGCCCGCCCCGACCCGAGGCGCTCATGGACGGCATCGTCCTGCTCCAACAGCTCATCAAGAACGAGAATCTGAAAGAGAAGTGGAATCAGCGTGACCTCGAGCCCGTCTGATACCGAGACACAAGAGACCGAAGGCCAGGAGACCGAGCCGATCGAGCCCGAGACGCATCCACTTCAGGAGTTTGCCGACCGGGTGGCCGATGCCGTTGGCGGACAGGCGGAGATCGGGTTCGACACCGTCAAGGTGAGGGTCCCCGCCGACTCTTGGGTGGACGCCCACCGCACCGCGCGCGACCAGTTGGACATGGTCTTCTTCTCGTGGCTCTCTGCCATCGACTGGTCCAACGAGGTCGACGTGGGCGATCCCCCCGCCGAGGAGGTCGAGGAGCGGATCGAGCTGTTGAGCGCCCTCTCCGATGTGACCGACGGGAAGTTGGTGGTTCTCTCGACGGAGTTGGCATCCGAATCGCCTGAGATCCCGACCCTCGTCGACGTCTACGCCGGCGCCAACTGGCACGAGCGGGAGGCATACGAGATGTTCGGCATCCAGTTCCAGGGTCACCCCAACCTCATCCACCTCTACCTTCCCGATGCCTTTCTCGGGCACCCGCTTCGCAAGACCTATCCGCTCCTCAGCCGTGAGGTGAAGCCCTGGCCGGGGAAAGTCGACGTCGAGGCCATGCCGGAGACCGAGGAAGCGAGCTCAGACGAGCCCTCTACCGAGAATCCAGAAGCATGACCATCGACGCAGACACCATCCGCCACCTCAGCGAGGCGTCAGTCTCAGTCGAGCTCGAGACCGAGGACATGACCCTCAACATCGGGCCGCAGCATCCCTCGACTCATGGGGTGCTCCGTCTCGTGGCCCGGGTCGACGGGGAGCGCTGCTTCGACGTGAAGCCGGTGATCGGATACATGCATCGTGGCTACGAGAAGCTGTCCGAGGTGCGCACCTATCCGCAGATCATCACGATCGTCAACAGGATCGACTGGGTCTCCGGGTACGCCAACGAGATCCCATTACTCGCAGCCGCCGAGAAGCTCATGGAGCTCGAGGTCCCCGAACGTGCCAAGTACATCCGGCTGATCCTCACCGAGATGGCCCGGATCGCCTCGCATCTGGTGTTCAACGCCTCCTATCCCCTGGAGCTGGGGGCAGCCACCCCGCTGTTCTTCGCCCTGCGGGAGCGAGAGCGCGTCCTCGACCTCCTCGAGAGTGTGACCGGAGGCCGATTCCATCCCAACTTCAACCGAATCGGCGGAGTCAAGCCCGCCTACGCCGCCGGATCACAGACCCGGAAGTGGTCCCAGGATCTCCCCGCCGGTTTTCTCGAGGAGACCCGGCTAGCCATGGACAAGGTGAGTGTCGCCGTCGACGAACTCGAAGACCTGGTTGCCGACAACGAGATCATCGTCGCCCGGACCCGTGGCGTCGGCGTGCTCCCACCCGAGGTGGCGGTGGCCTACGGCGTCTCCGGGCCCAACCTTCGGGCCTCCGGCGTTCCCTTCGACCTGCGCAAGAACCAGGACTACCTCCCCTACGACCGGTTCGACTTCGAGGTGGTCACCGGTGAGAACGGAGACTGCTGGGACCGCTGGTACGTTCGCCTCCTCGAGATCCGCGAGTCGGTCAAGATCATCCGGCGGGCCATCGACTCCATACCCTCGGGAGACCTCCAGGCCAAGGTGCCCAAGATCATCAAGGTCCCCAAGGGCCAGACCTATGTCCGGGCGGAGAACCCCAAAGGTGAGATGGGCTACTACCTGGTGTCGGAGGGCGGGACCGGGCCGTACCGGCTCAAGATTCGCTCCGCCAGCTTCTCGAATATCTCCATCCTGGCCTGGATCCTGGAAGGGATCCTGGTGCCCGACATCATCGCCGTCATGGGATCCCTCGACTTCGTGCTCGGAGACGTGGACAGATGACAGGCTCGATGGTGCGCCGAGTTCGCCCGTTTGCCTCCACGCGATCTCAGCTGTCGCTCGGCAGGGGGTCCGACCTCGCTGGGCTGGCCCGATGGGAGATCGCCGGGCAAACCGACGCCGGTCGGCGCACTGCTTCCGCGCCCGCAGGAGGTGAGCGCTGATGCCCACGTGGGTGGTGGATCTGTTCTCCAACTTCTGGGTCTCTCTCGGAGGGAAACTCCTCCTGGTCGCGTTGCTGATTCCTCTCATCGGCATGGTGATCGGCTTCGCCGAGATGAAGCTGAGCGCCAAGATGCAGGCCCGTGTCGGCCCCTACTTCGCCGGAGGGCGCTGGGGGTGGGCCCAACTGATCGCCGATGGGGTCAAGTTCTTCCAGAAAGAGGATCTCATCCCCGTCGAAGCCGACCGGCCCGTGTTCAAGACGGCACCGATCCTGGTCTTGGTGGGGACGGTGGCCCTCTTCGTGGTGATCCCGTTCGGCCCCAACCTGATCTTCCGAGATCTCGAGGTCGGCATCTTCTACGCCCTGGCGATCTCGTCGTTGGGAACCATCGGGATCCTGATGGCAGGGTGGTCGTCGGCCAACAAGTACTCGTTGATGGGAGGCTTACGCGCCGCCGGGCAGCTCATCGCCTACGAGCTGCCGCTGGTGCTCGCCGTCGTCGGGGTCGTGATCCTCGCCGGGACGATGAGCATGCAGGGGATCGTCGAGGCGCAGATCGGCGCCGGCTATCCCTACGTCGTACTTCAGTTCGTCGGCTTCGGCATCTTCATGGTCGCTTCCCTCGCCGAGTTGAGCCGGATCCCTTTCGACATGCCCATCGCCGAGTCGGAGCTGGTCATGGGGTATCTGACCGAGTACAGCGGCTTCCGCTTCCTCTTCTTCTTCCTGGCCGAGTTCGCCAACATGTTCACCCTGTCCGCGATCGCCGCCACTCTCTTCCTCGGTGGCTGGTGGCTCCCGGGTGTGCCCGATGACGTCCTCGAGTTCGCCGGGCCGGTGATCCTGGTCGCCAAGGTGTTCCTCCTCGTCTTCGCCATGATCTGGTTCCGCTGGACGTTCCCCCGGTTCCGGGAGGATCAGTTGCAACGGCTCGCCTGGGTCTGGCTGGTCCCCATTGCCATCCTCAACATCGTGGCGACTGCTCTACTCAAGGTTCTCCTGTGATGACTGCCAACGGAAAACGAGCACGGACCCTGCCGGGTTACGGAATGGTCAAGGGGCTCGTCGTGACCCTCTCGACGATGCTCAAGACGATCTTCCGACCCGACAAATACCTGGCCACCGTCAACTACCCGAAGGTCAAGGAGACGCCCGTGCCGCGGGCCCGCGGTGTGATCGCCCTCGACCAGGAGGCCTGCACCGTCTGCATGTTGTGTGCTCGGTCCTGTCCCGACTGGTGTATCTACATCGAAGGGCACAAGGTCGAGTTGCCCCCCGAGAAACCGGGAGGCCGGGTCAAGGTACGGAACGCCCTCGACCGTTTCGACATCGACTACGCCCTGTGCATGTACTGCGGGATCTGTGTCGAGGTCTGTCCCTTCGACGCCTTGTTCTGGAGCCCCGAGTACGAGTACTCCGAGGCGAAGATGGGCGACATGATGCACGACATGGACCGTCTCCAGGACTGGCTGGAGACCGTCCCCGAGCAACCGGCACTGGAAAAATGACTGCTCTGATGGCCGGCCGACTTTGTGCGAGTGCCTCCTGGGCCGCAGACACCGCCGTATTCGGGGGGTGCACCCTCATTGTCCCCGCGGGGCGGAGGCTCGTCGGCCAAACAGACGCCGGTCGGCCGGCTGCTACCGCGCCCGCGGGAAGGGAGTTGGCTTCTTGAGCATTGCCGACTGGGTTTCCGCACCTGTCAATTGGGTGTTTCTCGTCATTGGCCTGGGCGTGCTCCTCGCCGGGTTTCGTGTGGTGACTGCCAAGAACGTCGTCCATGCCGCCCTCTTCCTCGTCGCCGCCCTCGGTGGCAGCGCCGCGCTCTTCCTGCTGTTGTCTGCCGAGTTCGTCGCCTGGGTGCTCGTGCTGGTCTACATCGGAGCCGTCATCGTCCTGTTCTTGTTCGGGATCATGATCACCCGCGCCCCCACCGGGATCGACGAGGGTCTCGACGCGGAGAGCAAGCTGTTGCCGGCGCTGCTCTCGCTCGCGGTGTTCGCCGCCCTCTCCTGGGGATCGATCCAGGCGTTCGGGGACAACCCGGTGGCCACAGCCGGCGCGCCCACCGCGACCGAGATCCTGGGCGAGTCATTTCTGGGCAGGTTCGTGATCCCGTTCGAGGTGGTGGGGTTCGTGTTGCTCGCCGCCCTCATCGGGGGCATAACGATCGCTCGTCGCGACCTGACCCCCCTCGAGGAGGAAGAGAGGACATCGGTGTGAGCTCGGCTTCGCCTCGCAGCAGCGAACATCGAGTGGTGGGTATCGGGTACGGCGTGTCCATTGCAGACGGGGTGGGAAGTCCCACGGCCCGTTCGAGGTTCGAGTCATGATCGTCAACCAGTTCCTCGTCCTGGCCGCGGCACTGTTCTCCCTGGGCCTCTATGGCCTCCTCATCCGTCGCAACATCGTGCTCATCCTCCTGTCCGTGGAGCTGATGCTCAATGCCGTCAACATCAACCTGGTCGCCTTCGAGTCGATGCTGAACACTCCCGAGGCCCTGGGCCAGGTCTTCGCCATCTTCGTGATCACCGTGGCCGCCGCCGAAGTCGGTATCGGGCTCGCCATCGTCCTGATGATCTTCCGCAACCGCCGTTCCGCCAATGTCGACGAGCTCAATCTGATGCGATGGTGATAGCAGCCATGATGGCCGGCCGACTTTGCCCTCGCGCTACTGACAGCCTCCTGTCGGGCACCTTCATCTCGCCCCTGCAAGCTCGGACAAACAGACGCCGGTGGGCCGGCTGCTACCGCGCTCGTGAGAGGTTTTGCCGATGACGAACGGTCTGGTCTTGGCCGCGGAGGAATCGGCCCGGAGTTTCGGTGACGGCGGGTGGTGGGCCGACACCGCCGGGATCATGCTCGTGCTGCCCTTCGTCGCCTTCGGGCTCATCCTCATCTTCGGGAAGCGGCTCAAGCATCAGGGCGGGGAGATCGCCGTGACCGCTCTGGCCATCAACCTGGTGTGGGCCACCGTCCTCTTCGTATCCAACATGATCGGAGGGATCGTCGACACGAGCAACACGTTCGAGATCGCTCGAATCGGCAGCGGGCTGGTGTTCGAGCTGGGCTGGGTGGTCGACGGTCTCTCCATCATGATGTACTTCCTGGTCAACTTCGTCGGGCTGCTGGTGTTCATCTATGCACTCGGCTACATGAAGGGAGACGTCAGGGTCCCCTGGTTCTTCGCCGCTTTCTCGCTCTTCGCCGGGACGATGCTGATCCTCGTTGGAGCCCCCAACCTCATCCAGATGCTCATCGGCTGGGAAGGGGTCGGTCTCGCCAGCTACTTCCTGATCGGGTTCTACTGGGACGACCTCGACAACGTGAGGGCGGGCAACAAGGCGTTCATGACCAACAAGGTGGCCGACGTGGGTCTGATCCTCGGCGCCGTCATCATCGGCGCCACGTTGGGCACGTTCGACTTCGCGGCCCTCGACCTGGCCAGTGTCGAACAGAACGAGGCTCTCGCCGGGGTGGCGCTGGTGGGTGGTCTGCTCCTCTTCTTCGGGGCGATGGGCAAGTCGGCGCAGTTCCCGTTCCACATCTGGCTTCCGGACGCCATGGCCGGTCCCACCCCGGTCTCAGCGTTGATGCATGCCGCCACGATGGTCACCGCCGGGATCTATCTCATGGCGCGGACGTTTCCCCTGTTCCAGAATCTCGCCCAGGAGGCCCGAGTCTGGATGGTCGCCATTGGCGCCGTCACCCTCCTCGCCATCGGCCTGCTCGCCCTGGTGGCCAACGACATCAAGAAGGTGCTCGCCTACTCGACGGTCTCCCAGTTGGGCTACATGATGACCGCGGTGGCGGCCGGTGGGTACACGGCCGGGCTGTTTCACCTGTTCACCCATGCCTTCTTCAAGGCACTCCTCTTCCTGGGAGCCGGGTCGGTCATCCATGCAGTCCATTCCAATTACATGACCGACATGGGCGGTCTCCGCAAGCCAATGCCCACCACTTTCTGGACTTTCGTGGTGGGCTCGCTCGCCCTGGCAGGGATCTTCCCTCTGGCGGGTTTCTGGTCGAAAGACGAGATCCTGGCCACACTCCAATTCGAGGGGTATGTCGCGGTGATGTGGATAGCCATCGCGGGCGCCTTCGTCACTGCCTTGTACATGACCCGTGCCGTCGCCCTCACGTTCTTCGGGGAGTACAAGGGTCACGGCGAGCCACACGAGTCTCCCCGGATCATGACCGCGCCCCTCATCGGGCTCGCCATCCCCTCGATCCTGTTCGGTCTGCTCAACATCCCCGGTGTTTCCTGGCCCGGGATCGGCAACTTCACCGATTGGGTGGGGGTCAGGGTGGTGACCATGGGCGACCACCACGCCGAGGCCATCGACTTCGCCCTCGCCGGGTTGGGTCTCGGGGCGGCGCTGCTCGGGATCGCGCTGGGTTGGGTGATCTGGGGCAAGGACCGCGACACTCAGGAGGCCCGCGACCGGTTCAACGTGCCGGTGCTCTACCCGCTCCTCCGACGCAAGTACTACATGGACGAAGTGGCCTTGGGTCTGGTCTGGGCGACGTCGAACCCGGTGGCCCGTTTCGTCGACTGGACCAACACCTATGTGATCGACGGGGTGGTCAACACTGTCGGCGGAGCGACCAAGCTCCTCGGGGATTTCGTGTACAACGGTCTCGACCAGATCGGCGTCGACGGTGTGTTCAATGGTCTGTCGGCGGCAGCCGACAGCGCTGGCGCGGCATTGCGCAGAATCCAGACCGGCCGGGTCCAGCAGTATGCCGCCGGGTTCGTCGCTGGTGTGTTGATCCTGGTGGTGCTGTTCGTATGGGTGATCTAGACAACGACTAGGAGAGGCTGAAAGCAATGGAACTGTTAGAGACCTGGGGACTCACCGTCACGGTCTTCCTACCGGTGGTCGGCGCCCTGCTGCTCGGTTTCATCGATCGGGACAACGAGGATGCGCTGAAGCGGACGGCACTCGCCATCACGGTCCTGGCCTTTCTCGCCTCCATCGCCGTCGTGGCCGGTTTCGACTTCGCCGGTGGCACCTACAACACATATCAGTTCGAGGTGAACGAGACCTGGATCGGGGCGATCAACTCGAACTACCACGTCGGGGTCGACGGGATCAGCCTGCCTCTGCTGGTCCTCTCCACATTCGTGATGGTCCTCGCCGTGATCTACTCATGGAACCACTGGGAGGAACCCAAGAACCCCAAGGCCTTCCTCATCCTCATGCTCATCCTGGCCACGGGGATGAACGGGACGTTCGTCGCCCTCGACCTGGTGCTCTTCTTCATCTTCTTCGAGATCGTGTTGCTGCCGATGTACTTCATGATCGGGATCTGGGGAGACAAGTCGCCGCGCACGGTCCCAGGGTTCGCCAAGCCATTCGAGACCCGGCTCTACGCCGCCATCAAGTTCTTCCTCTTCACGCTGTTCGGCTCGGCGTTCATGCTGTTGGGATTCCTGGCCCTGTACTTCGAATCCGCCGGGTCCCGCTTCGGGAACACATTCGACATACCACAGCTCACCCAACTCGGTTCGGAGGGGTTCTTCACCGACCCGACGTTCGCCTTCCTCGTCTTCGGAGCGATGTTCCTCGGGTTCGCCGTCAAGGTGCCGATGTGGCCGCTGCACACCTGGCTCCCCGACGCCCACACCGCGGCACCCACGGTGGGCTCGGTCCTGCTGGCCGCCATCCTGCTGAAACTGGGCTCATACGGATTCATCCGCATCTCCCTACCGATCCTCCCCGAGGAGGCGGTCAGTTGGGCACCGTTCATCGCCATCCTGGCGGTGATCGGGATCATCTACGGCTCCTTGGCCTGTCTCGCCCAAAGCGACATGAAACGACTCATCGCCTTCTCGTCGGTGGGTCACATGGGATTCGTCATGCTGGGCATCGCCACCATGACCGACATCGGGATCAACGCCGCGATAATCGGAATGGTCGCACACGGTCTCATCACCGGTCTCCTCTTCTTCGTGGCCGGATCGATGTCACACCGCTACCACACCCGGGAGATGGCTCGACTCGGCGGGAACATCAAGTTGATGCCGGTCATGGGTGGGATCCTCGCCTTCACCGCCATGGCCTCCCTGGGTCTTCCGGGTCTAGCCGGGTTCTGGGGTGAGTTCATGTCGTTGGTCGCGGCGTACAACCCCCTCGACGGGCTCTCCCTCGGTGTGTTCCGCACCGGGATGGTCCTCGGGGCGATCGGGACCGTCCTCACCGCCGGTTACATGCTCTGGATGCTGCAGAGAGTCAACCTCGGCGAGCCCAACGCCGAGTGGGACGGGCATGAGTTCCACGACGCCGACCGGTTCGAGCTCTCTGCCTGGGTTCCACTGATGGTCTTGATCGTGGTGATCGGCTTCTACCCGAAGGTGATCTTCGACACCACCACCGACACGGTGACCTCGCTGGTGGAACTCGCATTCGGGTCGGAGACGACCGCCTCCATCTCCACCGCGGTCAAGGGCGGCTGAGCAAGTGCCCTACGAGATCGACTACCTGGCGCTGGCACCCGAGCTGATCGTCGTGGTGACCCTGCTCGGCGTGCTTGCCCTCGATCTCGTCCTCCCCCGTCCCCAGAAGTACTGGACGGCCACTCTCGCCGTCGCCGGGTCGGCCCTGGCCCTGCTCCCCTTGGCCGTGCTCGCAATCCAGGGAGACACGATCTCGATGTTCGACGGGTCCTATGTGGTCGACGAGTTCGCCCTGGTGCTCAAGGGTGTCTTCTTGGTGTCCGCCTACATCGTCTTCCTGATGTCGCACCACTACATCGAGTCGGAGCGCTACTACCAGGGCGAGTATTACTTCCTGCTGCTGACCACGGTGCTCGGGTCTCTGGTCATGGCCTCGGCGCGTGACCTCATCGTGCTCTTCATCGGTCTCGAGATGGTCACGGCGCCGCTGTTCATGCTGGCCGGATGGCGCAAAGGAGACGCCAAGTCGAACGAGGCCTCGCTGAAGTACTTCATCCTCGGAGTGCTCTCCACTGCGATCCTGCTCTACGGGATGTCACTGGTGTTCGGTCTCACCGGTGAGGTTGGTTTCGTCGAGATCGCCGCCGCCACTGCGGGGATGTCCAACGAGCCGGCCCTCATCATGGCCATCCTGTTCATGATGGTTGGTTTCGGGTTCAAGATCTCGGCGGTGCCCTTCCATTTCTGGGCACCGGACACCTACGAGGGCGCACCCACGCCGATCACCGCCTATCTGTCCGTGAACTCGAAGGCTGCCGGTTTCGTGGCCATGTTGATCGTGATGTACCAGGCCCTGCCCGGCGCCTCCGACATCTGGGCGCCGGTGTTGTGGCTGCTGGCAGCGCTGTCGATGACCATCGGCAATCTCTCGGCACTCCGCCAGACGAACATCGTGCGTCTGCTCGCCTACTCGTCGATTGCCCAGGCAGGCTTCATGTTGGTCCCGTTTGCGGCGGCCGCGGTCGCCGGAGCCGATCTCGAGTCGGCCTTCGGCGCCACCCTCATCTATCTGGTGATCTACGCCATCATGAACCTGGGCGCTTTCGCCGTGGTCATCGCCGGTGCCCGCAAGACCAGGTCCGGCGAGATCTCGCAGTGGGCCGGTCTGGCCCGGGTCGACCCGGTTCTGGGAGTCCTCACCGGTGTTTTCTTCTTCAGCCTCGCCGGCATCCCCCCGCTGGCCGGCTGGTTCGCCAAGTTCGAGATGTTCCGCTCGGTCATGATCGCCGACTCGGCCACCGTGGCCCTTGCCGTGATCGCGGCGGTCAACGCCGTGATCGCCCTCTACTACTACGCCCGGGTCATCAAGAGCGTCTGGCTCGACGACCCGGTCGGGGAGTTCGCTGACGACGCGGAATCCGCCCCTGCGGGATCGCTTCGGCTGGCTCTCGGGATAGTCGTGGTGTTGACTCTGGCGATCGGCATCTACCCGAGCATCGCCACCTTCGTCCGTGACGCAGCCCAGGTCCTCGCCACCGGCGGTTGACCGGTCAGGCGGGGGCGCTGCCGGCGGGCCGTGCCCTCCTCGCCGCCCGGTACTCCCTGTCGAGAAGCGACCACAGGCTGTGGTCGACCCAGTTCCCCCGGATCAGCAACTCTTCTCGCAGAACACCCTCCCGTGTGAAGCCGAGTTTCTCGGCCACCCGGTCCGAGGCGTCGTTGCCGACGGCGATCCTCAGGACCACCTTGTGATATCCCATCGAGTTGAAGACTTCCTCGAGCAACAGGTCGACGGCCCCGGTGCACACCCCCCGGCTGGTCTCATCCGAGCGAACCCAATAGCCGATCTCGGCGATCTTGCCCAGCTTCGACACCGTCCAGAAGGAGATGTTCCCGATGTGCCGTCTGACATCGTCCTTCGACCTGATCGAGTAGTCCCATGCCCTCTCCTCCTTCCAGGCCTGGATCGACTCTCTGATAAACGACGTGGTGTCCGCCTGGGTGTAGTCGAGGCGGGCCCACGGGAGCCATTGGTTCAGGTCGGATAGCGATGCCCTGATGGCTGAGTCCAGCGTCTGGACGTCGCGTCTCGTGAACCGCTGCAATCTGAGCCGTTCGTTCTCGAGCTGGGGTCTTGGCACGGGGCCAGCGTACCTGTCGGTCCCAGGAGCGGCCGAAAAACGGTGTCCTCGGCGAGGCATTCTCCCGGGGGCAACCGGCGTCTTAAGCTCTTTGGACAGAATGTGGGACCGACTGCACCTCCTCGACGACCAACCGGAGCCGGACGAGCGTCCCATGG
This sequence comes from uncultured Acidimicrobiaceae bacterium, assembly GCA_964653975.1. GTDB lineage: Bacteria > Actinomycetota > Acidimicrobiia > Spongiisociales > ZC4RG35 > JANQRA01. The sequence continues at coordinate 1,636 of CAZZIG010000120.1, read as the reverse complement.
CAGCGGTCCTCGCCCCGCTGTACGAGGACGAGGACGGGGACGTGCGACTCATCCTGACCAAGAGGCCCGACACGATGCCGACTCACGCCGGGCATATCGCTCTCCCCGGTGGTCGACCCGAGCCGGGAGACGACGGCCCGGTCGGCACTGCGCTACGCGAGGCGCGCGAGGAGGTCGGCATCGTCGAGGGTCAGGTGGAGGTCCTCGGGTTTCTGCCCGCGGTGGACACGGTCGAGTTCAGTCTGCTGGTGGTCCCGGTGGTGGCACGCATCAGCACCCCCCTCGATCTGGTCCCCTCGGAGCGGGAGGTGGCGCGGATCTACACGCCCCTGCTCAGGGATCTGGCCAGTGAAGCCAATTGGTGGCACGTGCCCTGGAACGGTTGGAAGGTCTGGTACTACGACCTCGAGGGTGACACCTTGTGGGGTGCGACTGCCAGGATGGTGCGGGAGCTGGTCGGTCTCGGTGAATAGCGTGGGCCCCTGACGGGTAAGAACGGACGGAGCATGCTGCGGAGGTTCCACTTCGGCCCTGTGAGGGCAGACGTTCTGGTTCGCCCAGATTCGTCTCACGCGTACAATTCTGCATTCGGGCTATGACCTCTTCTCTCAAACGTCGACTGTTGATCGCCGGTGCCGTGATGGCACTCGTCGCCGCTGGTGCGGGGATCCTCCTTGCCGCGTCCACCTGGGGTGACGTCAACCGGGTGAGCATCGACCGGCCCGACACCGACGTCTCCAGTGGAGCAGTGGCCCAAGAGGACGAGGTCTCGACCGACCCCGAGGCCGACAGCGAGTCCGAGCCCGAGGATCCCGGGCTTCAGGTCATCCTCCTCGTCGGGTCCGACTCGCGGAGTGACCTCCGGGACACCGAAGGCTTCGGTGACTTCGAAGGGAATCGGGCCGACGTCGTCATGGTCCTGTTCAAGAATGCGGCCAACACCGGTCTGCTCTCCTTGCCTCGGGACCTTCTGGCCGACAACCCCTGCCTTGGTGACGAGGACCGGCTGGGGGAGATGTTGGAGGGATGCCCGGGAGTGAACGGGCCAACATTGCTCACACTGGCGGTCGAGGAGTTGATCGGCGCCTCGGTCGACAACTTCGCCCTCGTCGATCTGGCCGGCTTCCAAGCGGCGGTCGACGCCGTAGGTGGATATGAGATCTGTCTGGAGCGCCCGGTTCGTGATCGACGAGCCAATCTGGAGTTGCCGAAGGGATGCACCCTCGCCGACGGCGAGGAGACCCTCGCCTGGCTGCGCTCACGCCGAACCCAGGAGCTGACCGAGGACGGTTGGCGGGTCATGCCCGGAGTCAACGACCTGGTTCGTAACGAGAGACAGAGGGCGTTCCTGATCGACATGATGAGGCGGATCGCCGACTTCGGCAGCCCCCAGGCGATGATGCAGGCCGCTCAGGCCGTGGCGCCCTACGTGACGGTCGACGCCGACCTCTCCCTGTTCGATGCAGCGGACCTGGCCTGGACGATGAAGGGCCTCGGCTCCGGTTCGGTCACCGAGCTGTCGGTGCCCGTGAACTACTACACCACAGCCGACGGTCCGGCCGTCCTCCGACCGACGACCCCTCTGGAGGAGATCGTTGCCGAGATCCTCACCGCCACCGCCACGTAACGAGGCTAG
>CAZZIG010000119.1:0-4335 GCA_964653975.1 uncultured Acidimicrobiaceae bacterium | reverse complement strand
GGGCCCTTTCTGGGAGCACATCGACTTCCATCACGAGCACCCGCTCCTGTCCCGGCGGTGGGCCCGCGAGGCGATCTCCCTGGCCATCGATCGCGAGAAGATCCTCGATCGAACGGTGCGTCTGGTCGCCCCGGGGACGACCGTCCTCGATAGCAGCGTCTACATGACCGAAACGGTCGGGTACGAGCCCCACTTCCCCGACGACTTCAACCCGGCACGCGCCGAGGCCATCCTGCAGGACAACGGTTGCAACCACGGGAGTGACGCGATTCTGGTCTGTGACGACATCCGCATGTCGCTGACGTGGACCTCCACCGACGACGACCCGGCACGCAGTGAGGCCTTCCAATCGGTCCGCGAGGACCTGGGCGAGATCGGGGTCGAGTTGACAGCTGAGCTGAGGAGCCCGTCCAGCTTCGTGACCCGGGACGTCCTGTTCGGGGGTCCCGCGGTGTGGCAACTGATCAACTTCTCTTGGCGGTCGCGCCCCGACCCGATCGGGTCCAACTCGACCTATTACTGCGGAGAGGCCGGCGAGCTCAACGTGAATCGCTACTGCTCCGAGGAAGTGGAATCGCTGATACGAGCCGCCCAATCCGTCACCGACCCTGCCGCCCGGATGGCCGCGTACAACCAGGCCGACCGTCTGTACCTCGAGGACTACGCCCTCATCCCGCTCTATCAGAAGCCGGTGCTGACCGCCTGGGCCGACCCCCTCGAGGGCCCGATTGCCAACTACACCTCGTCGGGGGACCTGTGGAACGTGGCGTCGTGGTCGGGCAAGGAGTCGATAGTCGTGGCGCTCCCCTCCGAGCCCGTCGACATGAGCCCCCTGTCGGAGATGGACGACAGCGCCAACGTCGTGCTCGGGGCCCTCCTGTACGGTGCCTTCGGCATGACCCCGTCACACGAGTATCTGCCCGTCCTCGTCGAGTCGGTCGACGTCCTCGACGGCCGCCGCTGATGGGTGGGCCGCTGGCATCGGTCGTAGTCACCGAGCTGGCCGGCATCGGGCCGGCGCCGTTCTGTGGCATGGTGCTCGCAGACCTCGGAGCCCGGGTGGTCAGGATCGACCGGCCCGGAGGTGGTGCCATGCCCATCGGGTCGGTGGGCAACGGTGTCAACAACCGCGGCAAGCTGTCCGTGGCGATCGATCTCAAGAACCCGGAGGGTCTCGAGGTGGCGCTGCGATTGGTGTCGGGTTCCGACGCCCTCATCGAAGGGTTCCGCCCCGGGGTGACGGAACGTCTCGGCATCGGGCCGGCGGACTGTCTGGCCCGCAACCCCACCCTCGTCTACGGACGTATGACGGGTTGGGGCCAGCAAGGCCCGATGGCGGGGATGGCAGGCCACGACATCGACTACATCGCCCTTTCGGGAGTGTTGCACTCCATCGGCCCAGCAGACACACCCGTGCCGCCCCTCAACCTGGTCGGGGATTTCGGGGGAGGGGCGATGCTGCTGGCCGTCGGAGTGCTGGCAGCCATCGTCCACGCCCGCACCTCCGGCGAGGGCCAGGTCGTCGATGCCGCGATGGTGGACGGCTCGGCACTCCTCATGTCGTCTCATCATGGTTTCTTGGCCGACGGATGGTGGGAGTCTTCTCGGCAGTCCAACCTGCTCGACGGTGCCGCTCCCTTCTACACCGTCTATCGGACCTCCGACGGTGGCCATGTCGCGGTGGGCGCCCTCGAGCCCCAGTTCTTCACGGCACTCCTCGAAGGTCTCGAGCTGACACCGGACCAAGTCGGGCCACAGAACGATCGGGAGGAGTGGCCGGCGATGCGCGAGTTGTTCGCGGCGAGGTTCCGCAACCGGACCCGAGACGAATGGGAGGAGCGTTTCCATGGCACCGATGCCTGCGTGGCCCCGGTCCTCTCCATGAGGGAGGCGCCCGAGCATCCACACAACCGGGCACGTGGGGTCTTCGTCGACGTCGATGGTGTCCGTCAGCCGGCTCCGGCCCCGCGCTTCTCCAAGTCTCCGGCTCGGGTCGGGGGAGCACCCTCTGCACCCGGCTCGGATACCGATTCGGTGCTGGAGGCCGTGGGATTTAGCCCGGCCGAGATCAGTAGACTCCGTGACATCGGAGCAATCGACTGATCCGCGGAGGAGAAGTGACCGTAAACGCTACCGCTCTTGCCGAGCGAGCCGAGATCGACGCCGTGATCGAGGGTAAGACGATCATCGACTCGTTCAACCGCAACGCCGACAAATACGCCAACCAGCCGGCCATCCACTGGAAGGACGGAGATTGGGAGAGCCTCACCTGGTCCCAGTACCGGGATGTGGTCCACAAGGCTGCGGCAGGGCTGGAGAGTCTCGGGGTGGGTGAAGGAGAGTTCGTCGCCATCATGTCGGGGAACCGTCCCGAGCACGTCATCGCCGACTTCGCCACGGTTCACGCCGGGGCGACACCGGTGACCATCTACTCGACGCTCGCCGCCACCCAGATCCAGTACATCGCCGACAACTGCAAGGCGACGGTGGCCATTCTCGAGGACCTCGACTTCATGAAGCGCTGGGAGGAGATCCGCTCCGAGCTGCCCAACCTGCGCTACGTCGTGTTGATGTCGGGGGCGGAGAACTACGACACCCTCGACTGGGTCTTGTCGTGGGACGACCTGCTGGCCAGGGGGGTTCGGCGACTGGAGGAAGATCCTGAGGTGGTGACCCGGGCAGCCGCTGCGATCTCCCCGCAGACGCTGGCCACGCTGATCTACACGTCGGGGACGACCGGCACGCCCAAAGGCGTCATGATCAGCCACCGCAACGTGGTCTGGACGCTGGAGAGCCTGCGACGCGCCGCCGACCTGGAGATGGGCCAGCGAATGGTCTCCTACCTGCCTCTCGCCCACATCGCCGAGCGTCTCGCCACCCACTATCTCGGCACCTACCTGGCCGGACAGGTTTGGTACTGCCCGAACCTCGCCGGGGTGCTCGAGTACATCCAGATCGCCAAGCCGACGGTCTTCGTCGGTGTGCCCCGCGTCTACGAGAAGTTCCACTCCCGGCTGCAGGCCCGCTTCGCCGAGGCGGAGGGGCTCAAAGGCAAGATCCTCCAGAAGGCACTCGACCTCAACGCGGCGCGGGTCGACGCCGAGGACCGCGGCGAACACGGCCCGGCTCTGGCGGGTTTGCTCGACAAGATCGCCCTGTCCAAGGTCCGGGAAGGGCTGGGGATGGAAGACGTCACGATCGCCATCACCGCGGCAGCACCGATCAACCCCGACCTGATCAAGTTCTTCCAGACCATCGGGATCCCCCTGTTCGAGATCTATGGCATGTCGGAGAACACTGGCCCGGCCACCGCCACCCTGCCCGGGGCGATGAAGATCGGCTCGGTGGGCAAGGCCCTCCCCGGCGTCGAGGTGAAGACCGGCGAGGACGGCGAGCTGATGATGCGGGGCGGCATTGTCGCCGAGGGCTACTACAAGCTCGACGAGGCCACCCGGGAGACCTTCGACTCCGAAGGCTGGCTGCACTCCGGTGACCTGGCCCGGATCGACGAGGACGGCTACGTCTGGATCGTGGGCAGGAAGAAAGAGATCATCATCACCGCGGCAGGCAAGAACATCGCTCCCGCCAAGCTGGAGACGCTCCTCGGCAACCATCCCCTCATCTCGAAGGCCTGCATGATCGGTGACCAGAGGAAGTTCCTCAGCATGATCATCGCGCTGGACCACGAGGAGGCGCCGGCCTGGGCCGAGGCAAACGGTCTGGAGTACACCGACCTGGCGAGCTTCTCCCGGCTCCCTCAGGTGCAGGAGGAGATCGCCAAGGCGGTAGCCGAGGCCAACGAGTCGGTGGCCCGGGTCGAGCAGGTCAAGAAGTGGGTCGTCGTCCCCGACGAGTGGACGCCTGACAGTGGCGAGATCACACCGTCACTCAAGTTGAAGCGGCGCGTCGTGCTCGACAAGTACTCCGATCAGATCGAGTCGATGTACGCCGGGGTATAGGTGCCCCGGACGCTCTTCGAAGCCGATCACAATCTCTTCCGGGAGTCCGCCCGGAGGTTCATCGACACCGAGATCGTTCCCAACGTCGCCAAGTGGGAGCAGGCCGGAAAGGTCGACAAGGAGATGTTCCGCAAGGCCGGTCAGGCGGGGCTGCTCGGCATGGCGATCCCGACGGAGTACGGCGGCGGGGGAGTGGACGACTTTCGCTTCAATGCGGTGATCGTCGAGGAGATGATGGCAGCCGACGCCTTCGCCTCGGGCATGTGCATCACTCTCCACAACGACGTGGTCCTGCCCTACTTCATCGAACTGGCCAGCGACGAGCAGAAGGAGCGCTGGTTCCCGGATCTCGCCGCCGGCCGCACCCTCATTGCCT
>CAZZIG010000118.1:0-13240 GCA_964653975.1 uncultured Acidimicrobiaceae bacterium | reverse complement strand
TCACGCACACCATCCGCGCCCCGGCGCGGGTCGATGCTGGCGAAAGGGATCAACACGTCGTGGTGACGCCGGGCGCCCTCGACCACGAAGTCGTTGGGGATCCTGGGCTGGCCCGTGGTGAGGGCGGAGTCCACCCCGAAGACGACCGCCGTCATCTGGCGCTCCCGGTAGTAATTGGCGACCTCGTCGATGGAGGGCAGGTGCACCTCCCCCGAGAAAAACCGGGAGGCCGCGTCCCACAACTCGGGGGAGAGATGGTCGTCACCGTCGGGACCGACCTCGATGTGGACGTGGACATCGATCGCTGCCCGATCTTCGAGTGCTGATGCCAACATTCTCTCCTGTTGAACCCGGGAGAACGATATCAAGGTACCTGATATATTGCGATCCGTCGCCGAGGTTGGAGGTCATCCGTGAGAGGGCTCATGCAGGACATCCCGCTCTCCATCCCGCTGATCCTGGGTCGGGCGATGTCGATCGGGGCCGACATGACCATCACCTCGGTGGAGCCGGACGGGATCGACCGCCGAACCTGGGCAGAAGTCGGGGAGCGATCGCTTCGTCTCGCAGCCGCACTGGACACGCTCGGGGTGTCCCCCGGGGCCACGGTGGCCAGCTTCGCCTGGAACGGCCACCGTCATCTCGAGCTCTACTACGGGGCGCCTTGCTCGGGGCGGGTGCTCCACACCATCAACGTCCGGCTTCACCCCGACACGGTGGAATATGTGGTTGGTCACGCTGGTGACGAGGTGATCTTCGTCGACGCCTCGCTGACCCCGGCCCTGGCGCCGCTACGCGGCCGTCTACCCGTCGAGACCTTCGTGGTCATGGAAGACGGGGCCGACATCGACCCGGTCTTCGCCGACGACCCCCGCTACGAGGACCTGATCGCGACCCACGAGCCCGCCGAGCCGGCCAACGTCGACGAGAACCACGCCGCCTCGATCTGTTACACAAGCGGCACCACCGGCCAACCCAAGGCGGTCGTTTACTCCCATCGCTCGGTCGTCCTCCACGCCATGGGCGAGCTCATGGTCGACGGCCACGCCGTCCGCCGCGGCGACGTGGTGCTCCCCCTGACCCCCATGTTCCACGTCAACTGTTGGGGGCTCCCCTACGCCGCCGGTCTCGCTCCGGCTTCACTCGTCTTCGCCGGCGCCGACACCAGCCCCCCGGCGGCGGCGACGCTGATCGAACAGACCCGACCGACGGTGCTCGCCGGGATCCCCACCTTCTGGGTGCAGATGAACGAGGTCTTCTCCTCCGACGAATACGACCTGGGCTCGGTGGAGCGCATCCTGTGCGGAGGCGCCGAGGCACCCCCGGCCCTGATCCAGAAGTACACCGACCGGGGCATCGACTTCTTCCACGCCTGGGGAATGACCGAGATGTCGCCCAGCGGCACTGCCAATTGGATCCCGGCCCACAGCAGCGATGTCGAGCACGGGGCCAAGCAGGGGATCGCCGCACCCACGGTCGAACTGCGCCTGATGGCCGACGACGGCACCGAGGCTCCGTGGGACGGGGAGACGGTCGGCGAGCTGGAGGCGCGCGGCCCGTGGATAGCGGCCGCCTACTACCAGCCCGACGACGACTCCAACGAGACCCGCTTCCGAGAAGGCTGGCTGCGCACCGGTGACGTGGGCCGGTTCTACCCCGACGGCACCCTGGAGATCGTCGACCGCACCAAGGACCTGGTGAAGTCGGGTGGCGAATGGATCAGCTCGGTCGAACTGGAGCGGGCCCTGGCCGCACATCCGGCGGTCCGGGAGTCGGCGGTGGTGGCGATCCCCCACGAGCGGTGGGGAGAACGCCCGGCAGCGTTGGTGGTCCTCACCGCCGACGGCTCGGCGACGGCCGATGAGTTGAAGGAGTTCCTGGCGACGAAGGTCGCCTCGTGGCAGGTGCCCGACGTGGTCGAGTTCGTCGACGACCTGCCCAAGACCGGGGTCGGCAAGATCGACAAGAGACGGCTCCGGGACGAGGTGGTCCCCAGGCTCACCGCTCAGTCGTAGAAGCGGTAGACCGCCTCGGCCACCAGGGCCGGCTTCTCCGAGCCTTCCACCTCCATGCTCAGGTCGGCGACGACCTGGACACCGCCTGCCACCTCGGTCGCCGAGGCAAGCTCGCCCTTGAGGCGGATCCGGGATCCCACCGGGACCGGAGCCGGGAACCGCAGCCGGTTCAGCCCATAGTTGACCGACATGCCCACCTGCTCGACCTGGAGCAGCTCAGACCACAGCGGGATGACCAGGCCCAGGGTCAGATAGCCGTGGGCGATGGTCGATCCGAAGGGCCCGCCGGCGGCGCGCTCGGGATCGACGTGGATCCACTGATGGTCCCGGGTGGCGTCGGCGTAGGTGTCGATGTCGGCCTGGGTGATCTCGATCCAGGAGCTCTCTCCGAGGTCGGTCCCGTCCTCGAGATCGAGGAGGTCCGACGGTTTCTCAACTGACAGCGGCACTGTGGCTCCTCTCTATGTGTCCATGTCCGGGGGTGCGATCCCGTAGGACTCCAGCCTCCCTCCCACGGTCGTGGAGAAAGCCTCGGCGATGGCGTCGGCGTCCCACCCGCCGTCCTTGAAAGCACTGCGCACCTCGGTGGGGTGGGACCACAGGCTGAGACGATCGCCGCCGATGCCGATGCACTGGCCGGTGATGGTCGCCGCCTGATCTGAGGCGAGGAACACGACCAGACCGGCACAGTCCTCCGGGGTCCCGAAAGAGATCGCCCGTCTCACCTTGCTGGGGATGGGCTCGCCCTTGTCCACCATCTCGGCGTATGGCGCCAGGAACGGAACGGTCGCGGTCATCGCGGTGACCGCATTGGGGATGACGGCATTGACCGTCACATCGGCTCGAGCCAACTCCATCGCCCAGGTCCGGGCCATGGCGGCTATGCCGGCTTTGGCTGCGGCGTAGTTGGTCTGGCCGAAGTTGCCTCGTTGTCCTGCCGGGGATCCGGCGAGGATGAGCCGGCCCCCGTCACCGGCCTCCCGGAACCGGATGGCGGCGGCACGGGCACAGGTGAAGGTGCCGCGGAGATGCACGCGGATCACCTCGTCGAAGTCTTCGTCGCTCATGTTCCACAACGTCCGGTCACGGAGGACCCCGGCGTTGGTCACCATGACATCGAGACGCCCGTAGGTGTCGACTGCCGTGGATACCAGCGCTTCGGCGGCTTCGGCGTCGCCCACCGGGATCCCGACACTGCTCGCCTCCCCCCCGGTGGCCCGTATCTGCTCTGCGGCGGCACCGGCCCGGTCGTCGTCGATGTCGTTGACCACGACGGCTGCGCCCGCTTCCGCGAGCGCCGAGGCATACGCCAGACCCAGGCCCTGCCCGCTTCCCGTGACGATGGCGACCTTTCCCGAAATATCCATGCTGCTCCCTGATGCGGTGTCAGGAGTATAGGTTGGGAGTATAAAGAAGATTGATACTCCGACAAGCCGCCGCATCAAGCGACGAGGCCAGGAAGAACTTTCCCGTTCTCCTTGCCCGTATCAGGTAACTTGATAACATCGCAGCAGTCGAGGAGGAGCTGGCTACGAGATCGCATCTCGAAGAGCTGGGCAGAGCCGGTCGTCCCGGACCGGCTGAGGTGGTTGCATGCTCGAGCTAGTAGACGTCAGCAAGAGCTTCGGGGGTCTGCGCGCCCTCGACGGTCTCACCTTCGAGGTCAGGGAAGGCGAGATCCTGGGCATGATCGGACCCAACGGCTCGGGGAAGTCGACCGCCTTCAACGTCATCACCGGTGTGCTTCGCAGCGACAGCGGGAAGGTGGTCTTCTCCGGTGAGGACATCACCGGTCTGGCTCCGCACCGTGTCTCCCGGCTCGGTATCGCCCGTACCTTCCAGGTGGTGCGCCCCTTCCCCCACCTGACCGCTCTGGAGAACGTTCTCGCCGGACGTCTCTTCGGCGGAAACGGCGCGAGCCGGGGCGAGGAGTCGCGAGAGGCCGCTTTGGCGGTGCTCGGCCAGGTCGGTCTGGACGACAAGTCCGACCTGTTGGCTTCCTCGTTCACCATCGTGGAGCGGAAATGGCTCGAGGTTGCTCGGGCCCTCGCCGGGCGCCCCAAGCTGATGCTCCTCGACGAGTTCATGGCGGGGCTCACCCCACACGAGATTCCCGACGCCGTCGGCCTGATCAAGTCGATTCGTGAGTCGGGAGTCACCATCGTGGTGGTCGAACACGTCGTCAAGGCGATCACCGGGGCATGTGACCGGGTCCTGGTGCTCGACGCCGGCAAGAAGCTGGCCGAAGGCTCGCCCGACGCCATCGTCAACGACCCCGCTGTCATTGAGGCCTATCTGGGGACGGGTCATGCTCGAAGTTGACGGGCTCCAGGTCGCCTACGGCGATCTGCAGGTGGTGTGGGGGGTCTCGTTCGAGGTCCCCGACGATTCGATCGTGGCCATCCTCGGCCCCAACGGTGCCGGCAAGACCACGACTCTCCTCGCCATGATGGGTCTCCTGCCTGTCAGGGCCGGGTCGGTCACCTTCAAAGGTGAGACCCTCGTCGGGCTTCCCACCCACAAGATGGTCGAGCGGGGGGTGGTGATGATCCCCGAGGAGCGGGCCGTCTTCTCGACACTGACCGTCGCGGAGAATCTGGAGTTGGGCGGCTACACCCCCCGGGCCCGGGCCCGCAGCCAGGAGACCACGGACGAGGTCTACGGGATCTTCCCCCGTCTCGCCGAGCGCAGGAAACAGTCGGCCGGAACCCTCAGCGGCGGAGAGCGGCAGATGCTGGCCATCGGCAAGGCGCTCATGGCCCGACCCGAGCTCCTCATCCTCGACGAGCCCTCCCTGGGTCTGGCCCCGATCATCGTCGAGAACATCTTCGGAGTGATCCGGGAGATCAAAGAGCGCGGGGTCTCGGTGCTGATGGTGGAACAACACCTCGAGATGGCGTTGGAGACCGCCGACTACTCCTACATCCTCGAGATGGGATCGATCGCCACCGAGGGAACCGGTCCGGCGTTGAAAGCCGATGCCCGGGTCCAGGAAGCGTATCTGAGCCTATGAGCCAGCTGGTCCTGCAGAGCATCGTCTCGGGTGTCCTCGTCGGGGGCATGTACGGGCTGGTCGCCCTCGGTCTGGCACTCGCCTTCGGCGTACTCAAGGTGCTCAACGTGGCCCACGGCGAGCTGCTGATGCTGGGCGGCTATGCCTCGTTCTTCGTCTTCACCGTCTGGGGACTCGACCCGTTCGTGTCACTGCCCCTGGTGTTCGTGGTGATGTTCGGGTTCGGCGTCCTCCTCTATCTCACCCTATTTCGATTCGTCACCCGGACCGAGATCCACACCCGGATAAAGAACTCGCTCCTCATCTCGTTCGGTCTGGTGCTGGTCCTCCAGGCGATGGCAGTCCGCTTCTTCACCGCCGACGAGCGGACCATCTCCACCACATACTCCCTGGAGGCGTTCACCATTGGGCCGGTGCGGGTCCCAATGGTGAGGCTGGCCGGGCTGGTCGTGGCCATCATCGCCGCTCTCGCCTTGGAGTGGCTTCTCTCCCGGACCCGGTTCGGCCGGGCGCTGCGGGCAACGTCGGAGGACTGGACCCGGGCCGCCCTGGCCGGCATCGACGTGCGCCGGGTCTATCTGATCGCCTTCGCCATCTCCGCGGCACTGGCCGCGATCGCAGGCTCCATGGTCAGCCTCGGCTACAGCGTCAGTCCGAGCATCGGGCTCGGCTGGACGTTGAAAGCCCTGATCGTGGTGGTGCTCGCCGGGCTGGGGAGCATGCGTGGCATCGTCGTCGCCGGGATCTTCTTGGGGCTGGTGGAGAGTCTCGCCAGCGTGTGGATCGGGGGCCGGTATCGGGAGGTGGCGGCGCTCGTATTGTTCCTGGTCATCTTGAGCTTCCGGCCCCACGGCTTCTTCGGGAGGGCCCATGCCTAAGAGCGCAGGCCCGATCGCCACCCTGGTCGTCCTGGCAGCGGCCGTGATCGTCGGGCTGGTCTTCGAGAGCCAGCACATCCTCACCCTCACCATCCAGACGATGATCCTGGCGGCTCTCGCTTTGAGTTGGAACATCCTCGGCGGCTTCGCCGGTCAGATCAGCCTGGGACACGCCGCCTTCTTCGGCCTCGGCGCGCTGATCACCAGGGAGATGTGGCTCGGGGGGACGGCCCTCGCCGTCGCCGTGGCCTTGGCGGTCGCGGTCACCGCGGTGGCGGCCGCCGTGGTCGGCGTCCCCATGCTCCGGTTCCGCGACATCTACTTCGCCATCGGCACGCTCGCACTCGGTGTCGCCGTGTTCATCACCGCGGGCAACCTGTGGCCGGGCATCAGCTCACTCCCCGCCGAGGCGCTGCGCAACTACGACTTCACCGGCCCCTACTTCTTCGCCCTCGGGGTGCTGGTGGTCACGGTGGCGGTCTCGCTCTGGTTGAAGCACAGCAAAGCGGGGCTGGGCATGATGGCGGTGCGGGAGGACGAGGAGGCCGCCCGGGCCACCGGCGTCGACGCCTTCGCACACAAGATGGCCGCCTTCGTCATCAGCGCCGCCTTGGCGGGGCTCGCCGGCAGTGCCTTCGCCTACTTCAGCGTCAGCTACTACCCGAACTTCGCATTCAGCGTGATCTGGACCTTCGAGGCCATCCTCGTGGTGTTCATCGGCGGCGTCGGGACGATCGCCGGCCCCCTGCTCGGGTCGGTCTTCTTCATCCTCGGTCGCGACCTGATGCCGACCGACGTCGACGAGTTCCAGGTCGTCTTCTTCGGGCTGCTCTTCATCGTCGTCGTCCTTCTCCTCCCCGGAGGTCTCAGCGAGGCCGCCGGGCGCCTGCTAGGAGGGCGGAGACGCCACGGCCAACCTACGACAACAGAGCAACCAACGGCAACGAAAGGAAAGGAACTGACATGAGACACAGAGCGCTATTGGTGGTGCTCACCGTGCTGGCCATGGTGGTGGCCGCATGCGGTGGAGAGGATGGGTCGGACACGACCCAGGCCGGCGACACCACCACCACCGCGGCGGTGGAAGAAACCACCTCCACGAGTGGCGGGACCACGACCACCGGCGGCGAGGCGGCGGAGGCTCCAGAGGCGATCACCATCGGAGCCGTCGTCCCGCTGACCGGTGCCTTTGCCGGCGGCGGCGCCCAGATCGAGCGTGGCTACGTCTATGCGGTTGACGCCATCAACGAGGCGGGCGGGGTCTACGTCGAGGAGTTCGACGCCCAGATACCGCTCGAGCTCGACGTGCGCGACGACGCATCCGACCCGAATCAGACGACCTCCATCATGGACGAGCTGGCGGGTCAGGACATCGTCGCCTACGTGGGTGGGTTCGCTACCCCGGTGCACGCCGCCGGCTCGGCAACGGCGGAGAGGAACGGGATCCCCTATCTCGGTGCGGCCACCTCGACACAGGCGCTGCACGAGCAGGGATACCAGTACTTCTTCTCGCCGTTCCCGAAGTCGCCCGACATGGCGCGGACCGTCTTCGAGATGCTCAACGGCCTGATCGCCGAAGGGGAGCGGCCCCTCAACGTTGGCATCTTCCAAGAGGCAACCGACTGGGGTGAGGAGCTCGGGCCACTGTTCGTCCAGGAGGCGGAGAGCCACGGATACGAAGTGGTCTATCACGAGACCTACGCACCGGGATCGACCGACTACACCGATCTCATCCTCGGAGCCCAGGCCGCAGGCGTGGAGGCGCTGCTCAGCCTGCCCACACCGCCCGACGGGTTCGCCATTTACCAGCAGATGGGTGAGCTCGGCTGGAAGCCGCCATTCAACCTGGTCATACGAGCCGCCGACGTGCCCACCTGGAACGATCTCGGACCTGCAGGCGAGGGTGTCGTGCTCTCGACTCCATGGCATCCCGCACTCGGGTTTCCGGGAACCGAGGCAGTGAACGAGCGCCATCTCGATGAGATCGAGCGCCCAGCTGACCCCGTCGTGGGAAGCGCCTACGCCCTCATCGAGATCCTGGCCGACGCCATCGAGCGCGCCGGGACCCTCGATCACGATGCGGTGCGGGACGCCATCGCGGCGACCGACGGCCTGGAGACCATCATCGGGCCGATCACCTTCCGCGAGGACGGGACCGCCGAGGTGCCCAACCCGCACATGCAGCGGATCGGTGGCGCCATCGAGCTGATCTGGCCGGCCGACTCGGCCACGTCCGACCTGGTGTACCCCGCTCCCTGACCATCAATCCGGGCCTCCGGTCGGTCATATCCGACCGGGGGCCCCGACACCCGCCCCGGACCAGCACTGGTTGACAGCATCGTCAACGAACCCGATCGGTCGTAGCATCTGGCGGTGCTAGAAAGATGTGAGGCGTGAACCGGTTCTGGGGGGGAGTCGAACGCAGATACCGTCCCCCACCCGCCGACCTGATCATCGAAGAGCCGGCAGTGGTCACCAGGATCGCAGTCTTCGCCGGCGTCGCCTGTGTGCTCAACGGTCTCTTCATCTCCACGGTGTTCTTCGGCTTCGGGGAGATGACCGCCGGCTGGATCACCGTCACCGGCACCACCTTCTATCTGGGCTCGACCCTCCTGTTCATCCTCAGCGGCAGGGCGGATCTGTTCATCCATATCATGCTGTGGTCGAGCCTCGTCTTGAACGTAGCCACCCATGTCTCCCTCGGTGGCTTCATCTGGTCGGGCGGGTTCCTCATGTGGGGCATCATCATCTGTTCGATGGCGGCCCTCTTTCTCACCCGGCGTCAGGCGATGACGATGACCGGGACATACCTGCTGTCGGGCATCGTCCTGGCGGTCCTCGAACTGACGTTGCGTGCTCTACGGGAACGACCAGACCCGGTCCTCTCGACGTTCCTCGCCACCGACATCTTCGTGTTCAGTGTCCTTCTGGTCGTCCCCACCATCATGCTTCTGATGCGCCAGGTCTTCGCGGAACGGGAACGTTCCGAGAGCCTCCTGCTCAACATCCTCCCGGAGGTGATCGCCAGTCGCCTGAAACGGGGTGGAGTCGTCGCCGACGAGCACCAGAGCTGCACCGTGTTGTTCGCCGACATCGTTGGTTTCACCGACCACTCCTCGCTGGTGGCGCCCGAGGTGCTCGTTTCCGAGCTGAATCACATCTTCTCGCGGTTCGATGCCCTGGTGGCCGATTGTGGGGGTGAGAAGATCAAGACCATGGGAGACGGCTACATGGCGGTGGCCGGTGCGCCGGAAGAGCATCCGGACCATGCCTCGGTCATGTGCGAGCTGGCCCTGCGGATGCAGGCCGCCATTCCCGAGATCAACTCGGAGCTGGGAACGGACTTTCGGCTCAGGATCGGCTTGAACAGCGGGCGGCTCGTGGCCGGGATCGTAGGCACGGCGCGGTTCTCC
This sequence comes from uncultured Acidimicrobiaceae bacterium, assembly GCA_964653975.1. Lineage (GTDB taxonomy): Bacteria > Actinomycetota > Acidimicrobiia > Spongiisociales > ZC4RG35 > JANQRA01. Next base: position 3,921 of record CAZZIG010000118.1, on the reverse strand, counting down.
TACGACCTGTGGGGCGACACCGTGAACGTGGCGAGCCGCATGGAGTCGCTCGCCCCGCCGGGCCGGATCCGAGTGACCCAGACGGTCGTGGATGAAGCCGGCGAGCACTGGGTTTTCGAGACGGCGGGAACGTGCGACGTGAAAGGGAAGGGCCCCACCGACACTTACCTCCTGGTCTCGAAGAGCCCCAGCCGGGCCCGCGTCTGACCAACTGAAGCTGCATCCCCTACGGGTGCGCAATTGGGGGAATCCCCGAAGGCTCACCGCGTCTCCTGTCACAGACACCCCCGCTGTCTTGTCGTATGGGTGCAGACGATTGAAGGAGTTGATGATGAGAGTCTTCGTAGCCGGAGCGACAGGAGCGGTCGGAAAGCAGTTGGTGCCGCGACTCGTGGAGGCCGGACATGAGGTCCATGGCATGACCCGCCACGAGTCGAAGCGGACCATGCTCGACGAGATGGGAGCCCTGCCGGTCGTGGCAGACGCTCTCGACCCCGATCAGGTCGCCGAAGCGGTCGGCAACGCCCAGCCCGATGTCATCGTCCACCAGTTGACTTCGCTCGCAGGCCGGGGCATGCGTAGCCTCAAGCGCGGCGCCGCCGTGACCAACCGTCTCCGCACCGAGGGGACCGATCACCTGTTGTCGGCCGGGCAAGCCGTCGGAGTGCAGCGGTTCGTGGCCCAGAGCAACTATGCGGTATATGAGCGCGACGGCGGGCCGGTGAAAACCGAGGAGGATCCGCTCGACCCCGACCCTCCCGGCGTGTTGGGTGTGGGTCTGGCTGCGATCCGACACCTCGAGGAGGCGGTCCTCGGTGCGAGCTGGACCGAAGGAATCGTGCTGCGTTACGGAGGGTTCTACGGGCCGGGCACCAACATGGCACCCGGCGGTGAGCTGTTCGAGATGATTCGCAAGCGGAGATTCCCCCTGATCGGCGGTGGTGGCGGCATCTGGTCTTTCATCCACATCGCCGACGCCGCGGAGGCGACCATGGCCGCGATCGAGCACGGCAGCCGCGGTGTCTACAACATCGTCGACGACGACCCCGCCCCCGTCGCCGAGTGGTTGCCGGAACTGACCCACATGCTCACCGGCAACGAGCCGAGACGTATGCCGAGGTTCGTTCTGCGAATGTTCACCGGGGAGGGCGGTGTGGTGATGATGACCGACGCCCGCGGCGCCTTGAACGCCAAGGCCAAACGTGAGCTGGGTTGGAGCCCCGCCTACCCCAGCTGGCGGCACGGTTTCGCCGCCGTGGCGACAGAGAGCACTCAACAGAGGATCAGCCCGCGATGACCGACCGCGAGCGTCTCCTGGACGAACTGCGCCCCGTCTCGTTTGCGATCGCCTACCGGATGTTGGGCAGTGTCTCCGAGGCCGAGGACGTCGTACAAGAAGTGCTGCTACGGGTTCACCAGGAGCTCGATGCCGGCGAGCAGATCGCGTCACCGCACGCCTTCGTGGCCACTGTCACCACCCGGCTGGCGATCAACGAGCTCAAGACTGCCCGCGCCCGCCGCGAGCACTACGTCGGCGACTGGCTGCCCGAGCCGATCATCACCGACGGTCATGCCGACCCCGCCTGGCAGGCCGAGATCGCCGACTCCCTGTCGATGGCCCTCCTCGTCCTGTTGGAGAGTCTCTCCCCTGAGCAACGTGCCGTGCTGGTGCTCCACGACGTGTTCGACTACGAGTACGCGGAGATCGCCGCCATCGTCGGCAAGAACGAAGACAACGTTCGACAGCTCGCCACCCGCGCCCGACGTCACGTCGCCCAGCGTCGTCCCCGCTATCAAACGACACGGGAACAACGCGACGAGCTGGCACGACAGTTCTTCGCCGCCGCCGAACGAGGTGACCTCGCCGGACTCGAAGCCCTCCTCGCCCACGACGTGGAGCTCAGCGGCGACGGCGGAGGCAAGGTCCCGGCCCTGGCCCGTTCCTTGCACGGCCGCAGCCGGGTCGCCGCAGTCCTGGTGAGGGCGATCGGCGCGCTTGGCGAGCTCCCGGGCGTCTCGTGGCGGCCCGTCGAAGTCAACGGCGGCGCAGGAGCCCTCTTTCTCGACGGTCAACAGAAGGTGATGGGTGTGATGGCCCTGGACATCGTCGGCGGTCAGGTCACGAGCATCCAGGGCATCGTCAACCCCGACAAGCTGGCCCATCTCGGACCGGTCGCCGACTTCAACGCATTGCTGGAGACGATGAGAACCGGGACAGGGCCCGCCACTTCCTCGACAGATGAGGAAACCGGCGATCGACACGGCGGTGAGAGAGCGTGACGAACAGCACCGGCACCACCGCCGACTACTACCGCATCCTCGGCGTCAGCGCCGAAGCCGGGCACGAGGAGATACGGGCGGCATACCGGGAGAAGCTGCGTCTCTGGCATCCCGATCTCGTCGCCGGGCAGACCGAGGACCGGCGGCGGGCCGCCACCGAGATGACCGCCCAGCTCAACGAGGCTTACGGGTGTCTCGGCGACCCGGACCGGGGCGCCGTCTATGACACCGACAGACGCGGCGGCTTCGAACCAGCGGAACGCCCCTCGACCCCGTCTCCGCGACGAGCCCGGAGCACCCGTCGCTCGGGTCGCCGAGGGCGTGACATGACCACCATCGGCCTGGGAGGCATCGTGCTTCCTCTGCTCGGGCTGACCTGGGTCTCAGGCCTGTTGGCGGTTCCTGCGCCCGCCAGTCGAGCGCTGATAGCCGGTCTCTGTGCTGGGATGATGGCCGCCACGATCTAGCTGCTCGGGTCGAGCCAGCTCCTCCGCCGACCGCAACGGCTCGGACCCATCGGAGTCGTGTGGAGTCGCCTGATGCGCTGGTCGGGATGGATCGTCATCGGTGGCTGCGTCGTCTTCTTGGGCATACCGGCGATCGTCCTCACCCTGATGGCCGTCGTTGCCGCACCCTTCTTCGGGCTCGTCGTAGTCGCCTTCATCTCCGGGCGTCCCGACCCCCAAACAGGTGATCCGTCGATTGGTGACGGGAAACCGGGGCTATCTCGATCCCGAGCTCAAGGCAAGTAGACCGCCTCGGCTTCGGTGATCACACCGTCGGCGACGGTCACGTTCATCGCCATCGGGACGGAGGCGACGATCCCGTAGATCGGCTCGCCGGCGTAGTCGCCCTCCCAGAGCTCGATGAGCTGTTCTTCACCGATGGAGATCATCTGGCCGGTGTCGGTGCCTGAAATGACGCGGATCTCCGCGTCGTCGGAGAGGTGGAGGAGCTCGTACTCGGTCTCGTCGTTGTCGATGTAGAAGTCGTTGGGAAGGTCCTCACCCTCCTCGATGACACCGTCCGCCACAGCGGCATCACGAGCCTCCTCTCCGCTGAGCATCTCGGCTACGTCGACGCCGAGAGTGGTCTCCCCGCTCTCGTCGGATCCCACCGTCACCATGGCGAAGACCGTGCCGTCGGGCAGTGCCGGCTCTGGCTCGGGCTCGGTCGGTTCGGCAGTGGCGCCACATGCCGCCACCAGAAACATCATCACGATCAGCGTCAAACCCCACGTTCGGGTGGCGCGCGGCAAGTTGCTCAAGGTCTCGTGTGCTCCTATCAGGGGCGATCCGGTGCCGAGCGGTGGTACCTGCCCCCTGGTGACCCATCCCCCAAATTCGGATGATCCGTCGGCTCTCCCCCCCACGGTACTACTGACAGGGGCGAATAGCGCCTCGTCATCCAGGTGCGAAGAGTGGAGGATGCCGGTCTAAATCAACCGCAGGACCAGCCGCGCCGTGTATCCGACCATCACCCCCCAGAAGAGCCAGGTGTGGCCGAGCTCGCCGATCCCACGGTTGATCCGCCGACCCGAAAACGTGGCCACCACCATCAACGGCACCGCGGCCAAGGCGAGAGCGAAGCTGTCGCCACCCAACAGGTCGGCGTCGGCGAACACCACAGACTTGGTGACGT
>CAZZIG010000117.1:0-15969 GCA_964653975.1 uncultured Acidimicrobiaceae bacterium | reverse complement strand
GTTGATGTCGTTGATCTTGACCTTCACCGGGTCCTTGTAGAGGAAGTCGTCCAACTCCTTCTTGGTGTACTTGGAGATCGGCTTGTCGGGATCGAGGAACCCCGACTCGGTGAAGAAGCGCACCGACCATCCGCCCGCCTTGTAGCCGGGAACGGTGATGGCTCCCTCGTTCAGAGATTTGGTCTCGTCGTAGATCTGGCCGAGGTCGATGTCGCTCACAGACCCCTTGCCTTCACAACGGGGGCACATCCCGCCCAGATAGACGACGTTGCGAACCACCTTTCGCTCCCCTTTGCCCTTGTCGATGGTCATCGCCCCACTCACCGTCCCGGTCGGGACGTTGAACGAGAAGGCGGTGGGAGGTCCGATGTGGGGATCGCCCAGCCGGCTGAAGAGCAGTCGCAGCATGGCGTTGGCGTCGGTGGCGGTGCCCACCGTCGATCGCACATTGGCGCCCATGCGCTCCTGGTCGACGATGATCGCTGTGGTCAACCCCTCCAGGACGTCCACGTCGGGCCGGGCCATCGTCGGCATGAAGCCCTGGACGAAGGCGCTGTAGGTCTCGTTGATGAGCCGCTGCGACTCGGCGGCGATGGTGTCGAAGACGAGGGAGCTCTTCCCGGAGCCGGAGACCCCGGTGAACACCGTCAGACGCCGCTTTGGGATCTCGACACTGACGTCTTTGAGGTTGTTCTCCCTCGCCCCGGACACCCGGATGAGGTCGTGGCTGTCGGCAATGTTCATGGGGGGACGCTAAATCCGTCGACGTAGGAGATCGAACCGGCTCAGCCGGCTTGCTGGATCCGGATCATGTTGCCCGCCGGGTCGCGGAAGGCACAATCCCGCACACCATAAGGCTGGTCGGTGGGCTCCTGGACCACCTCGGCGGCGTCGCTCGCCTCGAGACGCTCGAAGACGCCGTCGACATCCGTCGTGGCGAGATTGATCTGAGCGTAGGTGCCTTTGGCCATCATCTCTGAGATGGTGCGACGCTCGTCGTCGGTGAGGCCGGGATCGGCCTCCGGTGGGTAGAGGACGATGGATGTGCCCGGCTGGTCGGGGTGACCGACCGTGATCCAGTGCATCCCTCCGTATTCGACGTCGTTGCGGACCTCGAAGCCGAGGGCGTCCCGATAGAAGGCCAGAGTGGCCGTCGGGTTGGTGTGCGGGAGCATCGCTGAGTGAATGGTGATATCCATGCCCGTCACACTATGAAGTGGCCGACACCGACGCTTCTCGATTCCTGATCGGTCTGGTCACCTGTTTCACCACGCAGGGTGCGATGCCTGCCATGTCGCCGGCGGCTTCCTCTCGATAGACACTGGGCGGGACACCGACCAGTTCGGTGAAGCGGGTGCTGAAGGTCCCGAGAGACGAGAAACCGACCGTGAAGCAGACCTCGGTGACAGAGAGATCGCCACGCCGCAAGAGCGCCATGGCCCGTTCGACTCTCCGCGTCATCAGATAGGAGTAGGGGCTCTCCCCGTAGGCCAGCTTGAACTGCCGGCTGAAGTGGCCGGCCGACATGTGCACGCTCGTGGCTATCGCCTCGACGTTGAGCGGCCGGGCGTACTCCCGGTCGATCCGGTCACGGGCGCGACGCAGCCACACGAGATCACGGAGACGCTGATCTTGGGTCCGGCCGCTCACCACGAGATCGTGCCACGGACCCCTTCGATTTGTCTAACGATGCGTCTCGTCGAGTTCGGCGACCAGACGCTTGGGCGCCGTTCCCCGGAATGACTCTTCCAACAGCTCGGCTACCTCGTCGAAGTCGGACTCCGGCTCGAGGTCGAGGCCGAGCCAACCGGACGGGCCGAGATAGGCGGGCGCCCAGAACCGGCCCTCGCCCTCAAGTGCGGGTTTCTCGGCCGGATCGGGCAGGAAGATGATCGCCTGATCGTGTTGTACCCACTCGCCGTCGACCTTGACCGAGCCGCCGTAGTAGGCGAACACCTTGCGGGTGAAGAAGGCGGGGCGACCATGCGACTCTTTCTCGCCGGACCCGGGAAAGGAGAGCGCGATCTCACGCACCCGGGCCAACAACGGGTCGTCGGGGTCGTACATGCGGGGATGGGCCACCCAGCGAGTATGCCCGATTCACCCGACGAATCGAGACCACGGACCGAGCAGGATCCGGAGAGGGCTGCTGAGCTCGGGTTGGTTGGCGGCGACGCCGAGCGAGCCGGGCACGATGATGCCCTCCTTCGCGGCGATCGGATTGCTGGCAGGCTTCGGTATGGAACTGCATCGAGCTCGAGCCGCGCACCATCACACAGACTGGCTCAGACACGTGGCACCATCCCTGGGATGCACAAGGAGTCGCGGGCATACGGGTTCGTCACCCGTTTCCTCCACTGGACGATGTTCATCGCACTGTTGGCTCAGTTCGGCCTCGGATATGCCATCGACAGATTCGATGATCTCCTCGAGATCCCGGTCGACCGATGGCTGGGTGGGGAAGAGGACAACCTCCTGATCTTCCATGCGGGACTGGGGGTGCTGATCCTCGTGCTCGCATCGATCCGGGTCGTCTGGAGGCTCCGGGTGGGATTGCCGCCCTGGGCGGAGACGCTGTCGGCGGTCGAGCGACGCTTCGCCCACTCGACCGAAGTGGTGCTCTATGCCCTCATGTTCCTGATACCGATCACCGGTCTCGCCCTCCTGCTCCTGTCCGGCGAGGACTGGGATCTGTTGGGTGGAGAGTGGGAGGCACCGCTCGACATGATCGACGACGATGTCCTGCTCGGTGCGCACATCACCACCCACCTGCTGTTCTTCTCTGCCTTCGCTGCCCACATCGGCCTCATCTTCAAACACCAGTTCGTGAATCGAGACGGGCTCCTGCGACGCATGCTCTGAAGGTTCGACACGCATCGTTGGTAGTCTCAGGCGCCGCGTGTCGAGGTTCCACAGCCCCCAGGTCATCCTTTTCAGCGAGGACGTCTCACGGGCGGCCGCCTTCTACGCAGGGCTGGGTTTCACCGAGACCTTTCGAGTCCCCGACGAGGGGGAGCCGATTCATGTCGATCTCACCCTGGATGACTACAAGATCGGGATCGCTTCTGTGGCTTCCACCCGGGACGACCACGGGCTCGACCCCGTGACCGAGGGTCAGCGGGCGGCTGTCATCCTCTGGACAGACGACACTCCCGCCGCCTTCGCCGATCTCACTGCCCGCGGAGTCCCGCCGTTGGCACCCCCGCATCCCTGGCTGGGTCGTCTCCTGATCGCATGGGTCGCGGACCCCGACGGCAATCCGATCCAGATCGTCCAAGACCTCTGACCGCTGATGGCCTGACTCGGGTTGAGCCCGTCAGTCCACACCAGGGCTTCTCAGGCGATGTCCCGCCGTCTCGTGATCCACATGCCCACCGCTACTACCGCGAGGAAGTAGAGGAGGAAGAGACCAAGGCCACCGGCAGTCCCCATGTGCGGATGCTCCCCGGTGATGGCCAAACCGGCCCCCGCGAAGGGGAGCCACTCACCGACCTTGGGGAGGAGACCACCGATCAGCTGTTCGACCAGCATCACCCATCCAATCGAGACGAGGACCGCACCGAGTTGGTTGGGGATGGCGGCGCCAATCCCGACCCCGAGCCCAGCGGCGAGACCGGTGGCGACCGGGGTCAATGCCAGCCCGGCGACCACCGTCGAGCCCCACGGAATCGGAGCGCTGGTGGCCGTCAACCAGCCGAGTGCGACGGTCGTCGCTGCCGCCTCCACTACCAGCCCGAAGACGATCCCGGCGACAACGTACGCGGCGACCTTGGCAGCCACCACCCTGCTTCGCCGTGGGGTGAGCAGAAACGTGGCGGCGATGGTGCGGTGTCTGTCTTCGCTGGCGACGGCGGTCGCCCCCAGAACCAGGGTGAAGAGCACGGCCACACCGGACACGTCGAGAACAGACCGCAGATCCGCCGGAGTGGTGATGCTGTCGGCGGCTCCCTCGATGGTCAGATTGGCGTCTCCCGCGAGGAGGAAGTAGAGGGCGGTCGTCACGACCACCAGACCGATGGCAACGCCGAGCAACCCGAGGTACAACCGGGTCGTCCGCAGTTTGAACAGTTCCGCACCCACGAGCCGGATCATCGCTCGTCCTCCGTTGCGGTTAGGGCGAGGAACGTGTCTTCGAGCGACATCCCCTCCTCGCGTAACTCGAAGAGGGTCAGGCCGTGCGACGCCGCGATCCGACCCACATCTTCGATATCGATACCCGAGACCAATAGCTGCTCGTCGCCGGTGCGGCTCACCGTCGCCTCTCTGGCGTGGAGCAGGTCTCCGAGCCGATCGGCGTCGGGACTGCGGACGACCAGCCCTCGACCCATGTGGGCGACCACCGTGTCCACCGGGCCCTGGGTGATCAATCTGCCCCGGTCGATGATGACCACCTCGTCGACCATCTGCGCCACCTCGGCGAGAACGTGGCTCGACACGAACACCGTCCTTCCCTCATCGTGCGCCAAGGAGCGGAGGAATTGACGCAGCCAGCGAATCCCCTTGGGGTCCAGACCGTTCGCCGGCTCATCCAACAGCAGCAGCTGGGGATCGCCGATGAGAGCGGATGCCAATCCGAGTCTCTGACGCATGCCCGAGGAGAACCCTCTCACCGCCCGGTCTGCAGCATCTTCCAACTCGACGAGGGCCAACAGCTCATCGACCCGGGAGTTGGGGAGGCCCCCGGTCCTCGCCAGGAGCCTCAGATGGTTGCGAGCGGTCCGCGACGGGTGATAGCCCGACACCTCCAACATGGCTCCGACACGGTGGATCGGTTCGTCGAGAGAGCGGTAGTCCGCGCCGAGGACCCGTGCCGAGCCACTGCTGGGAGTGGCGAGCCCCACCAGCATCCGGAATGTGGTGGTCTTCCCGGCGCCGTTCGGCCCGAGGAATCCGGCGATGGTCCCCGACGGGATCGCAAAGGTCAGATCGTCCACCGCGGTGGTGGCGCCGTAGCGTTTGGTGAGATGTGCCACCTCCACCGCGGGCGCCCTCTCAGACGTGCGACCAACACGGAACGAGGTTCCTGCGAAGGCCTTCATGGCCCCACCCTGATACGAAACGCAGGTTCGGACCAGGGCCAGAAGTCCCCGGTCCGCCACCCCGGAGGACCCGTGGCCCTCTCTATCCCAGATCAGTCACGCACGATCCAGAAGAGACGCGCGGTCTCGGGGAGCAGGTTGCGCCATCCATGGATGGCGTCGCGGGTGACCAGTAGCGCATCCCCGCCCCGCATCACCGGGGTCTCCTCGTTGAGCACCACCTGCACCACACCATTGCCGACCAGCACGAGCTCGGCTCCTTTGTGCACCGTGCCTGGTTCTCCCTCTTCTCCCGGCCCGAGGATGACCAAGTAGGCGCGCAAACCCGCGGCCGGGTCGTCGAGGAGCGGCACCACTCCGCGTCGCGCCGGGATCCTGTCACGTCTCGCGACGAGATAGCCCGGGTCGCGATGATGGCCCAGCAAGTCGTCGAGGGATACGTTGAGTGCCTCCGAGAGGGTGAGCAGGGTGTCGAGATTGAGACCGCGATGACCCGATTCAGCCTGGGAGATGGCGCTGGGTGAGACGTCGGCGAGACGTGACACTTCGGCCTGAGTGAGGCCGCGGCTCGCCCGTAGGCGGCGGAGACCCTCTGCGAGCCGGCTGAGTGCGCGCACCTCCTCGAGCTCGAGACCACTGTCCCCAATCCGGACATCGAAGATCCTGCCGGCCACGCCGGGCCGGTTCTCGGCCTTCACCACCCGGAGTCTCCCTCCGGTGTGGTCGACGACACACTGGGTGACTCGACGGACCCCGTCGAGGATCGATCCCGACCCGGCTCGGCTCATCCTCCAATAGGCGAGGGCTCCCCGGTCGAAGAGTCTGGGACAGGTCCTGGTGAACAGTCCGAGTGCTGCTTCGGGGCCGATACGGCGAACCAGGGTGTCGAGGCTGCGCACCACCAGTCGGGATCCAACGGTGTTGCCGCTGTCGAAGATCTCCTGTTCCACCACCATCGGGTCGGCGGCCCTGCGTCCCGGTCGGGCGTCGATCACGTTGACGTCACCGTCGACCGGCGCCTCCTCGTCATCGAGCAACAACAACGTCCTCGGTCCGGCGCCGACAGAGAGAAATCGGGTCTCGATGCGTTCGTGGAGCGCCGGTTGGTCACCCACCCAGACCACGTTGTCTCCCGGTAACAGACCGCCGAGGACTTGGTCGAGGGTCTCTTCGCCCGTGCTCCACTCAGACCCATTTGCAGTGGTTTCCATTAAGCCATGCTAAACCTCGCTAGCTATTTGATAGCGGATCGTGTTGAACTCGACTATGACCCACGTTCCCGGAGGTTTCTGATGACAATCCCGCAGCCGTCGACATTGAGACAGGAGCGCCTTCTTCCTTTGCAATCGGAAGAGCGGCTGCACTCCGCCCTCCGCGAGGCGCTGGTCCAACACGAGGCCCGTCTCGAAGAACACACCGACCCCGACGACATCGCGGCCCTGGTACAGCATCGCAGCGAACGCGCCCGCGCCGAGATACTCGCCGCGCTCACCCGGATGGAAGAGGGAACATACGGATGGTGTCAGAGCTGTGGCCAGTCGATAGCCACCGATCGTCTCGAGGTGGTGCCTCACACCCGACTCTGCGCCTCCTGCGCCCGAGAGGGTTGACCGGCGCCCGGTTGAGGATGAGACGGCGACCGCTCCACGTCGTCGTGCCCGGCACCACCCGCACCGCCGTCGTCACCCCCGAGGGTGAGGTAGTCGTCGAACCGGCCGTGGTGGCAGTGGATCGCGAGTCGCGCCCGAGGCATTTCGGGACAGAGGCTGTCTCCTCGGCCTCGAGGGACCCTCGACTCGAGATGGTCATACCGTACACACAGACCGGGGTCGGCATCAGACATCTCGCTGCGGCCCACCTCGACTGGCTGATCACCCGTGTCGGTGGGAGACGAGGGGCGGCAGGCTTAGCCGTACCCTCGACTCCGCACTCGGTCCCCGAGCAGTGGGCCGACGTCACCTCGATCATGGCAATGCCGGCCCTGGTGGTGTCCCGAGCCGCTGTCGCCAGCACCGGGTTGGGGTTGGCCGCGGGCTCGGCGCGAATGCTGATCGACTGGCATGGGGCCGGAGTGGAGGTGTCGGTGATGAGCGAGGACGGGCTGCTCTTCGCCGAACACTGCGGGAGATCCACCATCAGAGCGGTGGCTGAGACGGCCCGGTCGCTCCTCGGCCGGCTGGACCCCGACCTCGAGTTGGCCATCCGCGGGGACGCCGTCTATCTGATTGTGGAACGATCCGACACCACATGGGTCGGGGCCCTCGCTGCCCGGTTGGGAGTTGCCGTCGAAGTGGTCGGTGACCCGCTCGGGCTCCTCCATGCCGGTGTCCAGGCAGATGCCGCCCTGATCGAGCAGTGCCTGGCCACGAACGACGTTCGGGACCGCCGACCGGCATTGCCGCGGTTGGGCAGATCTCGAGCGAACGGGGCACAACGGTTGACGAGGCCAAACACGATCCCCTCGCACTAGCCCCCGGCTTGAGTATCGGGAAGTCTCGGGTCTCCGCGGCCCGATTATGGACTTTCGGCTCTGGCATGCCCGAGGTGTTCAGGGGCACGCTGATCGTGAAAGGAGGTAGCAATGCCTTCCAGGAGTTACATCCTCTTCGATCTGCCGGACCACGAGACACCGGTGGATCAGGAGTTCCTCGAGAGCCTCGGCCACGGAGTAGAGGTCTGCCACGGTCCGGGTGAAGGAGTGTGTCCGCTGGTTCAGGGGCGCGGGTGTCCCCTCGCCGAACGGGCACACGGCGTCGTCTTCGAACTCGATCTCGACAACCCCAAGCACCGCGCCATCCTGCGTAAGTACAAGAGCCACCTACCGCCAGACACCCCGCTTCGAGTGGCGGTGAGACCCGGGCAGGAAGAGAAGTACGCCGACCTGCTGCGTGGGCTCAGGGTGTGGGCGCACACTCCGGTGGCCGGAGACCTCGACGCCCTTGCAGCAGAGGTGGAGGCCGCGGACAGCCTTCGGGACTGATCGAAGGACAGAAACGAAGGTCGGTTGGGGGTTAGAGCTCGAAGCTCCTTCGCCCGAACGTCGCGACGAGTTGCCCCTCGACACATGACGACCCCTCCCCTGGGACGATGGTGATCCTCCCCGCCACCCCGGGCCCTCCCTACTGGGGAGTGAAGAGGATCTCGATATCAGATCTGGCCACAGAGGTGGGATACAGCCGTCGGCATCTCCACCATCGCTTCACCACCCAGTACGGGATCACCCCCAAAGGGGCCGGGCGACTGGTCCGATTCCAAGAGTCTGTCGGGCTTCTCCGCGGCTCGGAACGACGTCGCAGGGGTGACGGGCTCGATCATCGACCGTCCCTCGGCGATGTGGCGGTCAGGGCTGGCTTCTACGACCAGGCGCACATGACACGCGAGTGGAACGACCTGGCCGGTTGCCCACCGTCGGTGTGGCTGGCCGACGAAGAACTCCCATTCGTACAAGACAGCTCACTGGCCGATGTCGAGAATGGGTGACATGAGCTCACAGATTCAAATCAGTCTCGGCTATCGCGATCCGGCCGCCGCGATCCGATTCCTCGCGGCGGCGCTCGGCTTCGAGGAAGGACCGATACACGACGGCAGCGATGACATCATCCATCACGCCGAGATGTCGTGGCCGGGCGGTGGGACGATCCACCTGCACAGCGCCGAAGGCAACTCGGTTGCCGATTTTGCCGAGCGGGCCTCCGCGGACGGTGGCTATCCGGGTGTCTCGATCCACATCGACGTGGAAGACCCCGACCCTATGTACCAGCGCGCTGTCGATGCCGGCGCACGGGTGGTCCGGGAACTCCAGGACTCACCACACGGTGTGGGGACGAGGGGGTTCATCGTCGCCGACCCCGAAGGTCTCTATTGGAGTCTCGGGACGCCGCTTCCGGAACTGGTGCGCACCGCAGACGGGCGATGGGTCCCCGCAGCGGATGAAGGGAACCCTCAGACGCGGAGCAAAGGATGACCGGAGCGAACTCGATCGACGGCACTCACCTCCTTCTCTTCACCACCGACCCAGCGGCGGACGCTTTCCTCAGGAACTGGGACCCGTATCCGGGTCCCACCGCCTCGTGAAGGGTGGGTCGCTCCGTCTCGAGAATTTCTCGAGGCGGACAGACCCACATTCGGTCTCACTACCTGAGGAACTGGAGTGCCTCAGATTCCGAAGCGGGCTACCGATAAGCGCTCATTGAGGTTGGGGACCCAGTCGCATAAGTCCGAGATCGAGGAGGTTTAGCCGACGAAGCCCTGCACATCGATGCTCGTCGGAGCGAAGAGACCCATTCCGATTCTCAACTCCACTCGTTGTCCCTGCGGGTCATCGACCTCGATCAGATTGACCGCCCACTCGAACACATCCTCATCGCCCGCAACGGGAGAACTGCTCCTTATCGTATAGCCATTCGCTGGGAGCGCCTCCAGATAGAACCTGGCGGTGTCGCCAACCGGCATCGCGGTCAGGATCTGCTGACTCGCCCTGTCGCTGATGTTTGATCCCTCGAGGAGAACGGCATCGTCTGGGAGGGGAAGACCTGCAAGGTCATCGATCACCGTGTTCACCTTTGTGAACCCTTCCGGCACGTCGATGGCAGTCACCTCCCGCAAGCCCTGGCCAAAATCGCCCGAAGCTGTGATCACGTCCATGGAGGCGACCGAGTCAGCGATTGCCGCGGCCAAAGCGGTCATTGGTTCTCTGATCGGACCGTCGTAGGACGGCGTGGCGTACTCGTTCACCACCCGGAAGGAGATTTGATCGAGTTGCACCCAGACCTCTCCCAGGTCAGAGCCCTCGACCCCCTGCCAGTACGCCGCATCACCTACGGATGGAATGTTGTCATACAGCAGTGATGAGTCGACGGAGGGGCCCACCTCACGCTGAATGTCGAATTGTCTTTTGGTTTGTGGGAGCCAGGAGATCGCAACCGTCGATCCTTCCGGTACGGCTGGATCCACCGACTCGATACTCCACCGGCACCCTCCTTGCTCGTCGGCGGAGATCACCGTGAACCCAGTTGCGCTCTCAACCGTGTCCACGTCTACCACGGTGCAGGCGTTGAGCCATCCCGCCTGGCCCATCTGGAAACCCGAGGGGTCGGTGTCTCCATTCGCAGGCTGGGTTCCCGCATTGGTTCCGTCCGCAGATCCGGACGACTGGTTGCCGGCGTCGGTGGTCACACCCGTCTCCGGAGCGCGGTCACCGGAGCAGGCCGCGGCGACGAACAGTGCGATCGTCAGGATCGGAAAGAGTCGAGAACGGCGAATCATGGGCAGACACCAGTTGCGGGCTGGAGGCCATAAGCCAAAGTGGTCTCCCAGCCGTATCCGTTTCCCCATCGAGGTCCTCCCAAATTCCGGTCGGGCGAAGTTACAACCGTCAGTGGGCCGCGAACACCCCAATGCCCGGCTTTGAGTAGCCGGCCGGAAGGAATGAGTAGGGATGAGAGAACTAGGGTGGCCGACCCCGATGAGGAGTCGACGACCGTGACGAAGGGTGGGGGCGGATCGTGTACCTGACTTCCACTCCGCTCATAGGACGCAGCGAGGAGTTGCAGCGTATCCGTTCGTTCCTCTTCGACACAGGGCCCAAAGCGATCGTCATCACCGGGACTCCAGGCGTGGGCAAATCCCGTCTTCTGCAGGAGATTTGGGGAACTGGAGACGCTGCATGGCACACCGAGTTCGTGGGCGGATCGCGAGGTCTCTCTCAGGTTCCCTTCGGCGTGATGGCTCGATTGCTCCGGGCAACCGAGGGAATCGGCGACAGCACGTCGATGATGGCCGCCCTGCACCGTGAAGTCATGGCCCGCGCTGGTGATAGAAGAGTCATCCTCCTTGTCGATGATGGCCACGAGATCGACGAGCAGTCCGCCGGGCTCATCGTCCAACTCACGACTCATGGAGCCAAGGCAGTCATCGCTGCCAGACCGGGAGCTCTTCCCAAAGGGCTCGGCGTCATCCGAGATCAGACGACCACCGACTCGTTACGGCTTGATCCGCTCACGAAAGAAGAAACGTCCGACCTGGCTGCATCGTTACTCGGGTCTGCGCTCGATGCTGAGTTATCCACTCGCCTGTGGGAGCTGACCCTCGGAAACCCTCTCTACTTGGTCGTCCTGGTCCGTGAGGCTTTCGAGTCAGGTGCAATCAAGTCGATCAATGGTCGGTGGGTGCCTCATCGTGATCTCGCTCCGGCCCGACTCCAGGACTTGCTCGCCCGCAGGTTCGAAGACTTGGGCAGCGAAGAACGTCACGTCCTCGAAGTGTTGGCCGTGGGTCGCCCCATGTCGGCTTCTCACCTGGGCTCGCTGGCAAGGGGCCGGTCCGTCGACCAGCTGGTCGAAGAGCAACTGGTGACGAGACACCTCTCAGGAGGAGATGAAGTGCTCGACATGGCTCATCCACTTCTGGCCGATGCGGTGGACGCAACGCTGTCACCCTCGAGACGGCGCAAGCTTCGCGATGAGATAACGGGCGTTGTGCGAGGTGATCCAAGCCTCGACGGCTCGATGTTGATCAGAGCGGCCAGCTGGCAGCTGGAGTTGGGCGACGAGCTCGACACCGAGTTGGTGCTGGCTGCGGCATTGGAAGCCTTCCAGCGGACCGACTTCGTGCTCGCCACCGAGCTTGCCCATCAGGTTCATCAGAGACTTGGCGACATCGAAAGCGGGCTCACCCTGGCGAGATCTCTCACCTATATGGGTCGACCGGGAGACGCTCTGAGAATCTTGGACGAGTTGTCCCCCGACTCGGAAGAGCAATACGCCTCTCTGGCCTTGACCCGGGCTCACACGACGTCGTTCGGGTTGGGCCAGCCTGATCGCGGTGCGGAGATTCTGAGGGTGGCGGGTGAGCGGTTGCCAGGATCGATTCGATGGAGACTGGACGCCGAACGCGCCATCTACGCCGCGTTCGCGGGGAACTTCGGCGAGACCTTCAAAGCCGCGACAGATGCGATTGTGAACCCGAATACGTCCGCGGCCGGACTGCTCACCGCCCATGTGAATTTGAGCCTCGCGTTGGCAATGACCGCCCGGCTGGACGAGTTCCAGGCGATCGCCAACCGGGGCCGGGAGTTGTCAGCGGGACAGGAAGGCTCCCTTCCTCTCGCAGCCGATCAGATTGGGCTGGCCGAGGCGTCTGCACTGACGACCGCAGGCCTGCTCGCCGAGGCAGAGAAACGCTGTCTCGACGGGATGGGCAACGACTCAGAGACCAACCCCATGGGGCATCTCTGGGAGTCTTGGCTCGGAATAGTTGTCGGGTTCCAGGGAAGGATGAACGAGGCGATCACATATCTCGCTTCCGCTCGGCGAGGGTTCGAGATAGTTGACCCGTTTCGCCTAAAGCCCCAGTCCACCGGACTCTGGGCCCTCCACTTGCTCCAAACGGGCCAGACCGACGCAACCCTCGAATCGGAGATCAGGACAGCGCGAGTGGAGGCCGCGGGCGAAACCCGTCTTGCAGTCTGGATAGAACGGGCGGCGGCATGGCTGAATTACCGGATCGACCCAGATGCGGCCAATCTGAGAGCGCTGGAAAACGGCACGGCGGCCATCGAACGTGACCATGTTGCCTGGGGGACATGGGCTCTCCACGACGTGGTGAGATGGGGAAGACCGGCGGTGGTCGCCGATGTCATGTTCGATGCCGTGAATTCGACGTCAGGAGCGTCGGTTCTCGAAGTGATGTCCGATCACGCTCGAAGCCTCGTCGGAGAAGACCCGTTGGCTTTGATGACAGTCGTCGACCGATTCACGGAGTTCGGAGCGCATCTCCTTGCCGCAGAAGCCGCTGCCCAAGCGGCCGAACTCCTGACTCAACGCTCGGACACAATTTCAGCAGCACGAGCTGACATGACTGCAAGCCTCCTCTCGACGCGGTGCCCCGGGGCAAGGACACCGGCTCTGAAACGCATCAGGAGCGAGTTGACTGCTCGTCATCGTGAGATAGCGGCGGACGCCATCTCTGGACACACCAGCCGTTCCATCTCTGAACGACGATTCATCTCCGTCAGAACGGTCGACAACCATCTCGGTCGTGTGTACCGCCACTTCGGTGTCTCGGGCCGAGACGAGTTGATCCACATCTTCGGTCGTTACACCGACGACAGTCAGACAACCACGGATTGATCGAGGCTTTCGGCGTCGATTGCGGTGTCTACGACGCCGCGTCGGGCTCGCGGTTGTACAGCCTCTTCGACCAGAGATAGCCGACGAGTCCCAACCCGACACACCACGCCACGGCGAGGACCCACTCGTTGCCGATGGCCGTCCCGGACATCAGCCCGCGGAGAGTGTCCATCACCGGGGTGAATGGCTGGTGCTCGGCGAACCAGGACAGCCCGGCGGGCATCCCCTCCGTCGGCACGAACCCGCTTCCTAGGAAGGGCAGCAACATCAGCGGCATGGGGAGGTTGCTGGCGCCCTCCACTGTCTTCGACACGAGGCCGAATGCCACCCCCAGCCAGGTCACGGCGATGGTCACCAGCAGCATGAGAGCGGCAGCGCCGACCCACTCCATGACACCTGCGTTGGGCCGGAATCCGACCAGGAGGCCGACACCCACCACGATGGCCAGGCCGATCACGGTTTGGATCATGTTGCCGATGACATGGCCGTTGAGGACAGACGATCGGGATATCGACATCGTCTTGAAGCGGCCGATGATCCCTTCCTTCATGTCCATGGCGACGGTGATCGCGGTCACCTGTGGTGAACCGAGGATGCCAAACAGCAAGATCGCGGGAAACACGTAGTTGACGTAGTCAGAACGACCTGCCGAGGCGCCACCCAGACCCGCTCCCAGCGTCTCCCCGAGGACGTAGACGAAGAGCAGGAGGAGGACGACGGGAACGGCGACCACCGACATGAGTGCTATCGGGGAACGGGTCATGCGGCGCATGTTGCGACGCAACATCGTCCTCGAGTCGCTGAAGACGTGGGGCGTGGCGGTCATGATGAGGTCTTCCCTTCTGTGTCGCGCCGACCGGTCAAGGCAAAGAAGACGTCGTCGAGGTCGGGGGTGTGGACGGTCAGCGAGTCCACTTCTACCGCCCTGCGGTCGAGACGTTCGAGAACACTCCGCAGTGTCCCGACCCCACCGTCATCCGGGATCTGGATAGTCAGCTGACTGGAGTCGCTTTGTCTCGTCTCCAGGACCCTGGCGGCCATCTCCAACTGGGCCGGATCACTGAAATGAAGGCTGATGTGACCACCGGGGACGAGCCGTTTCAACTCTGTTGGGGTCCCCTCGGCGACGATCCCGCCACCGTCGAGCAGGGCGATGCGGTCGGCCAGGCGGTCCGCCTCCTCCAGGTACTGGGTGGTGAGAAACACCGTCACCCGGTCCGAGGCGAGCTTGCGGATGCTCTCCCAGACCGTGTGCCGACCCCGAGGATCGAGCCCCGTGGTCGGCTCGTCCAGAAAGACGATCTCGGGTGAGCCGACCAGGCCCATGGCCAGGTCGAGACGACGCTGCATCCCCCCGGAGTAGGTCGCCGGGGTCTTCTTGGCCGCGTCGACTAGGTCGAGGCGCTCCAACAACTCGTCCACTCGCCGTCGTCCTTCTGTCTTGGGGAGATGGAAGAGGTCGGCCATCAGCATCAGGTTCTCCTCGCCGGTGAGGAGGTTGTCGATCGCCGAGAACTGGCCGGTGACACCAATGGCGGCACGCACCGCATCCGGTTCGGCGATGAGATCGTGTCCGGCTACCTGGACGTGACCCTGGTCGAAGCCGATGAGGGTGGACAGGATGTTCACCATCGTTGTCTTGCCGGCGCCGTTTGGTCCCAGCAGGGCGAATACGGTTCCTGTCGCCACGTTCAGATCGACTCCGTCGAGGACCACCTTGTCCCCGTAGGACTTCTTCAGCCCACTGACGGTGATCGCTGAGGTTGGGTTGGTGTTCATCTCTCTCCTGTTTCTCGATCATTCGACGACCGGTGGATGTGAATGTCGCCAAAGGACGTGCGGGCCCGAACGGCGACCCGACTTCCTTCGTCACTCGGGCCCCCTGTGGCTTCGAGGCCGTTGTGCACCCGTCCGAACTTGGTGGTCGCGTCGACCCAGGCCACCGCCCCCTCCTCGATGCCGACTTCGAGTCCGCCCGAGGCGGACTCGAGGCTGACTTCACCAAAGCCAACTGCACCGACGGCGATGTTGCCGTTTGCGGTCCTGGCAGACACGTGGGAGCCGGCCCGGTCGATACCGATGTCTCCGTTGGCCGACGTGACACCGATGGGTCCATCCACCACGCCGATCCAGGTCTTCCCGTTGAGGTTCTTGATCTCGGCCTCCCCGCCGATGCGCCCGATGGACATCTCGCCGGCCGTGGTGACCCTTGCGTCTCCACGACACTGGTTGACGCTCAGGTTTCCCGCCCCGCTCTTGAGCTGTACGGCCGCAGCCCGGTCGACATGGATGGCACCGGCCCCGGTCTTGAGGCTGACGTCGCCGAACCAACCGTCGGCGTTCACGTCGCCGAAGCCGGACGTCACCTGAAGCGAAGACTTCTCCGGTAGCTCGATCGTCACATCCACAGACCCGGGTCTGCTGAGCCCGACGAAGCTTCCAATCCCCTTCCTCGGCGTCTTGACGACCAAGTTCGATCCCGCGAGATCGACCGTCGTCCTCTCTGCTGTCTCGACATCGGCCTTCTCCGAGGGGTTCCTTGGATTCACCACGACCGTGGTGTCGCTGCGTTCGCTCGCGATGACGTGTACCGAGCCTGCGATGACGTCGACCTCGACCGAGATCGGGTCCGGGGTGTCGTATGTGTGCATCAGCGCACCCACCCCGTGTACCGGTCGCCTCCGACGGGCCGGGACCCGCTGAGACGGGGCCGCGAGTGCAGAGCCGCGGTGGCGGCGCGCACCAGCCAGGCATTAAGGGAGAGACCTTCGGCCCCCGCCGCCTCCTCGATTCGTTGTTTC
>CAZZIG010000116.1:0-15416 GCA_964653975.1 uncultured Acidimicrobiaceae bacterium | reverse complement strand
CCCCTCTCTCCCCCGGGTCGGCGTTGAGCCCGGACCTCCCGTTCTCGAGGCTGCGCAAGGCCTTCTGCAGGGCCTCGGGGAAGGTGCGGCCGATGGCCATGGCCTCGCCGACGCTCCGCATCGAGGTGCCCAACCGGGTCGAAGCCGAGGGGAACTTGGCGAAGTCGAAGCGAGGGATCTTTACGACGGTGTAGTCGAGCGCCGGCTCGAACGATGCCGGGGTGGCCTTGGTGATGTCGTTGGCTATCTCGTCGAGTGTGAACCCGACGGCGAGAAGAGCGGCGATCTTGGCGATGGGGAAACCGGTCGCCTTGGACGCCAGGGCAGAGGAACGGCTGACCCGGGGGTTCATCTCGATGACCAGACGCCGTCCGGACGAAGGGTCGACGGCGAATTGGACGTTGGAGCCCCCGGTCTCGACACCGATCGCCTCGAGCACGGCGATCCCGTCGTCACGCATCTCCTGATACTCACGGTCGCTCAAGGTCTGTATCGGTGCCACGGTGATCGAGTCTCCGGTGTGCACGCCCATCGGATCGAAGTTCTCGATGGAACAGACGATCACCGCGTTGCCGATGCGGTCGCGCATCACCTCGAGCTCGTACTCCTTCCAACCGAGGACGGACTCCTCGACCAATATCTCGCTGACGGGAGAGGTTTCGAGCCCGTGTTTGGCCACCTCGAGGAACTGCTCTTCGTCGTCGGCGATCCCGGTCCCGCCCCCGCCGAGGATGAACGAGGGCCGGACCATGACGGGGTATCCGATCTCACGGGCGATCTTCACCGCCTCCGTCATCGAGCGGGCATACCCGGCCTCCGGCACCTCGAGACCGATCGATTCCATGGTCTCCTTGAACAGGCCGCGGTCCTCGGCCCGATCGATGGCCTCCAACCCGGCGCCGATCATCTCGACGCCGTGGCGGTCGAGGACCCCGCTACGAGCCAGCTGCGACGACACGTTCAGCGCGGTCTGGCCCCCGAGAGTGGGGAGCAACGCGTCTGGCCGCTCCCTGGCGATGATCTCCTCCACGACCTCCGGGGTGATCGGCTCGATGGAGGTGGCGTCCGCGTATTCGGGATCCGTCATTATCGTGGCCGGGTTGGAGTTGACCAGGATCACCCGGTATCCCTCGGCCCGGAGGACCTTGGCCGCCTGCGTGCCCGAGTAGTCGAACTCGCACGCCTGTCCGATCACGATGGGCCCCGAGCCGATGAGGAGAATCGAGCGGATGTCACGACGCCCCGGCATCAGAGCACTGCCTCGACGAGGGTGGCGAAGCGATCGAAGAGTGGCGAGGCGTCGCGCGGCCCGGGGGCGGCTTCGGGGTGATACTGCACCGAGAACACCGGATGGTCCTCCAGCACCATCCCCTCCAAAGTCCCGTCGTTGAGGTTCTGATGGGTTGGGCGCACCGAGCCGAACTCCGTCTCGACGACGGCCGGCAGCAGTTCGGGCCCCGCCAATCCCGCCCTCGGCGGTGCCTCGTCGTGGCTGAGGCTCCACAGGTCGACGGCGAAACCATGGTTCTGAGCCGTTACCTCCACCCGCCCGTCCTCCAGACGACGCACCGGGTGGTTGCCCCCGTGGTGACCGAAGGGGAGTTTGTAGGTGCTCGCCCCGACGGCGAGACCGAGGACCTGGTGCCCAAGGCAGATGCCGAACAGTGGGAGTCTGCCGATGAGGTCTCGGATGGTGGCTGTGGTGGTCGTCAGCGGCTCGGGGTCACCCGGGCCGTTGGACACGAAGACCCCGACTGGGTCTTGGCCGATGATGTCCTCGGGTGAGGTGTGCGCCGGCACCACCTCGACTGCAAAACCCCTGCGGGTCAGGTTTCGGAGGATGTCGCGCTTCATCCCCAGGTCGATGGCGACGATGAGACCCCGTTCGTCGGCGTCGGCGGCGAGACGATAAGGCTCCTTGGTGGAGACCTCGCTGGCGAGATCACGGCCCAGCATGGAGGGGGCTCCGGCGGCGATCTGTCGCAACTCCGCCTCGTCGACGCCGGCGCCCATCGCTATCGGCATCGCCCCGCGGTCCCTGATGTGACGTGTCAGCCGGCGGGTGTCGACGTCGGCCAACGCCACGACTCCATTGGCGCGGAAGTACTCGGCGAGACTCCCGCGGGACCTCCAGTTGGAATGCCGGCGGGAGAGGGACTTGACCACGAGACCCGCCACGGCAGGTTCTCCGGACTGATCGTCTTCGGGGTTGACGCCGTAGTTGCCGATGTGTGGGGAGGTCATCACAACGACCTGTCCGGCGTAAGAAGGGTCGGTGAGGATCTCCTGGTAGCCGGTCATCGATGTGTTGAACACCGCTTCTCCCGTGGTGACGCCCTCGACGCCGACCGAGTGCCCATTGAAGACCTCTCCGTCGGCGGTGATCAGTTGCGCCGGTCGGCCGCTCATGCCACCCCGCTCCCGTAGACGACGCGGCCCTTCCGGATCGTGGCCTTGATCTCTCCTCGCATCTGGCGCCCAAGGTAGGGGCTGTTGGCCGACTTCGACCTGAATGTGTCCGCCTCCCAGTTCGAGTCGGGGTCGAACACCACGAGATTCGCCGGGCTGCCCGGCTCTACGAGCCGACCGTGATCGTCCAGCCCGAGCAGACGGGCCGGGACCAGTGACAGGGCTTCGAAGAGACGGTCCCGATCCTGCAGTGCCTCCCAGACGGCTGCTGCCGCGGTCTCCAGCCCGATGACTCCACGGGGGGCCGCGGTGAACGGGACGTCCTTCTCGGCGGCGGTGTGGGGTGCGTGGTCGGTGGCGACGACATCGATGACCCCTGAGCCGAGCGCGGCGATGATCGAAGCGCGGTCATCGGCCGAACGCAGCGGGGGGTACATCTTGAAGTTCGGGTCCAGATCCACGAGGGCGGTCTCGTCGAACGTGAGGTGATGAGGGGCGACCTCTGCGGTCACGGCCAGCCCGGAGGCCTTGGCCTCTTCGATCAATCGAATCGTGGCTGCCGCCGACACGTGCTGGCAGTGATAGCGGGACCCGGTGGCGGCGGTGATCTCGATATCACGCCGCACCATCTCCGTCTCGGCTTCCGATGCCAGCCCGCCGATTCCATGACGCCGCGAGGTCGGCCCCGGGTGCATGTGCCCGTCGCCGCTCAGCGACGGGTCCTCGGCGTGTTGCGCCACGAAAGCGCCGGGCAGGACGGCGATGCGGGTCAGCACCTGTTCCATGATGCTCGGGTCGGTGAGGGCGTCTCCGTCGTCGGTGAAGAGTCTCACTCCGGTCTCGTAGAGATCCTCCAAGTCGGTGGGGATGGCACCCAGTCGCCCCAATGTCAGGGCCGCTGCCGGGATGACGTCGACGATGTCGATGTCAGCTGCAGTGGCGACGACCGATTCGACCACTTTGCGGCTGTCCATCGGCGGGTCGGTGTTGGGCATGGCAGTGACGGCGGTGAACCCCCCGGCGGCCGCGGCCGCGGACCCCGAGGCGATGTCCTCTTTCCAGGTTTGACCCGGCTCCCGGAGGTGGGTGTGGAGGTCGACGAAACCGGGACCGACGAGACATCCCCCCGCCTCGATCACGACATCTCCATCGAGGTCGGTTCCGACAGCCGTCACCAGGTCTCCAGCGATGGCAACGTCGGCCACCACCCAACCGTCGGGTGTCAGCACCGTCCCACCGCGAATGACGGTCATACCGGTTCACCAGCCAGGGCGAGGAGGACCGCCATCCTGGTAGGGACACCGTTGCGAACCTGCTCACTCACCAGCGAACGTGGCGATTCGGCGGCCTCTTCGGAGATCTCGACCCCCCGATTGATGGGTCCGGCATGCATGATCACCGCCCCTTCGCTCATGCGTGCGACGCGGTTGCGGTCGAGGGCGAAGTCGGTCACATAACCCTCGTCGACGACCCCGCCTCTCTCGGTCTGGACCCGTAGTAGATAGACGACGTCCAGATCTTCGAGGAGGGTGTCGAGGTCGGTGGAAGCGGTCACCGGAGGGTCGTCGGGAAGCCAGTGCTCGGGGCCCACAACCGTCACATCCGCCCCCAGCGTGGGCAATGACCGGATCAGGCTGCCGGCGACCCGGGACCGGGCCACGTCTCCGACTATCGCCATCTGAAGGCCCTCTATCCGCCCGAAGTGGCGTCTCAGGGTCACCGCGTCGAGGAGAGCTTGTGTCGGGTGCTCATTGACACCATCGCCGGCGTTGACCACGGGAAGCCCGGTCCACTCCTCGATCGACTGGGGTACCCCGGATCGGGAGTGTCTGACTACCAGGACGTCCGCCCCGATAGCGGAGATGGTGAGCACCGTGTCACGCAGGGACTCCCCCTTGGTGGTCGAGGAGGTCTCGGGGTGAAAGGTGATCACGTGGGCACCGAGCCGCTGAGCGGCCAGGTCGAAAGAGAGGCGGGTGCGCGTGGACGGCTCGAAGAAGACGTTGGCCACGCAGTAGCCGGACAGGCTCGCGGGGACCGGATCGCCACGGTCGATCGAGTCGCGCAGCTCCGAGCCGTGGGCGACGAGGTGCTCGAGGTCGGAGCGTCCGAGAGAGCCCAGGCCGATCAGAGACTTCATCCGACCTGGACCTCGATCTTCTCGATGTGGACACCGTGTTCCCCGTCGGTCTCTTCGAGACGAACACGCACCACCTCGTCGCGCGACGTGGGCAGGTTCTTACCCACGTAGTCGGCGCGTATCGGCAACTCGCGATGGCCCCGGTCGACCAGCACCGCCAGCTCCGTGGTGAGGGCACGGCCCAGGTCGGTCAGGGCGTCGAGAGCGGCCCTGACCGTCCTGCCGGTGAAGAGGACGTCGTCGACGATGATGACGTGTTTCGCGGTGATGTCGACCGGGATCGACGTCTCGCGGACGGGAATGTCCGATCTCAGCTCGCGGTCGTCTCGATAGAGGCCGATGTCGAGCTCCCCGACGGGCACGTCGCATCCCTCGAAGAGGCCGATGGTCTCCCCGAGAGTGTGGGCCAGGACGACGCCCCGGGTGTGGACTCCCACCAGCACGATGTCGCGGGCACCGCGGTGGGTTTCGAGGATCTCGTGGGCGATACGACGGATGACACGGTCGATGTCATCACCGGTCATCACCTGTGGCATGTCGTTCCTTCCCGGTCTCGCTGGACCGTCCTTAAAGGCTCGAGGCCCGACCTTAACCGCTCGAGGCCTCGCCGACTAGCTCTCCCGGATGGTTCTCGCCAAAGTCGCCAGGATCCCGTTGACGAACGGAGCCGATTTCTCCGTCGAGTAGGTCTGGGCGAGACGCACCGCCTCCGAGACCACCACCGCCGTCGGGGTGAGCGGGTCGCTGCGCAGCTCGTAGAGCCCGATGCGGATCACGTTGCGATCGATGACCGGCATCCTGGCCACGCTCCAATGCTCGGCAACCGACTCGATCAGCTCATCGAGCTCGTCGAGGTCGGACAACACACCCTCCACCATGGCCCCGGCCCTCCCACCGATGTCCGATTCGATCTCGCCCCGGGTCTCCAACTCGTAGAGAATCTCGAGGGCGAGGTCCCGGGGCTCGACGGTCACGGTCACGCCCAGTGTGCGGGCGACGGCGATGGCCAACTCGGCGCCGAGTATGTCCTCGGCGGCCGAAGGCTCCTCCCTCGCGCGGAGAACGGCCTGGACTTCACCGACGTCCCGGCCGATCGCGTCCGCCAGGTCTTTGGTGGATATCCGAGCCGGGATGATGAGCATCGCCCCGGGCTCACTCATACCCGGGTCAGATACTCACCGGTGCGCGTATCCACTTTGATCCGGTCGCCCTGCTCCACGAAGAGCGGGACCTGGACTTCGATGCCGGTCTCGACCTTGACTCCCTTGGTGGCCCCGGTGCGAGTGTCTCCCTTGACCGCAGGCTCGGCGTAGGTGACCTCGAGCTCCACCGCAGCCGGCATATCGACACCGATGGCAGTCCCCTGGTGCATGGGAAGGGTGACGGTCATCCCGTCGACGAGGAATCCGGCCGTGGTGCCGACGTCGTCTGCACTCAGCACGATCTGTCCGTAGTCGTCGAGATTCATGAAGTGATAACCCAGGTCGTCGGAGTAGAGATATTGGTGCTCGGCCCGATCGATGATCGCCTGCTGGACGTTCTCATCGGCGCGGAACGTGCGGTCGAGAACCTGGCCGGTGTCGAGTTTCTTCAGCTTCATCCGCACGAAGGCCTTGCCCTTGCCCGGTTTGACGTGCTGGTACTCGACGATGGAGAAGAGCCCGTCGTCGAGCTCCAGCGCCATGCCGGGCCGTACATCGTTTGTGCTGATCATCTCTGACCTCCGGGGGGCGGGCGGGACGCTACCGGTTTCAGAAGCCTATGGCAGCCAGACCCAGTTCGAGGTCGGTGCGCTCGACATGGGTCAGATAGGGCTCCTCGATGTCATGCAGCAGCACCATCCGCAATCCCGTGGAGTCTCGCTTCTTGTCGTGGCCGAGCAAGTCGAGCACCCGGGCCAACTCCAGCCCTTTCACCTCCGTGGGCAGCCCGAGCCCGGAGAGGGCGGTCTCTACCTGGTCGGCTCCGGTGAACCCCGCCAGCTTCTCCGAGATCCTCACCGCGGCCACCATCCCCAAGGAGACACTCTCGCCGTGGGAGAGGGAAGAGGCGTACTCGATGGCATGGCCGATGGTGTGCCCGAAGTTGAGATGGGCCCTGACACCAGTCTCGTGGACGTCCTCGCCGACGATGTGAGCCTTGACCCCGATCGCCTTCTCCACGACCTCCCCCAACGGGCTGTCCACCCCGGATACGGCGATCAGGTCGACCAGGGAGCGATCCCCGATCAGCCCTGCCTTGTAGGCCTCGGCCATCCCCTCACGGATCAGATAGCGGGGAAGCCGCCCGAGACGGGTGAGGTCGACGATCACACGGCTCGGGTGCCAGAAGACACCGACCAGGTTCTTGCCACCGACGTTGACCCCCGTCTTGCCACCGATCGATGCATCAACGGCACCGAGCAAGGTCGTGGGCACGTGCACCACCTCGACCCCTCGCAACCAGGTTCCTGCCACGTATCCGGCGAGATCGGTCACCGACCCGCCACCCACGCCGACGATGGTGTCGTGACGTGCCAGGCCGAACCGTGCCAGGGCCTCGTAGACCGAAGATGCCACCGGGAGCGTCTTGGCCTCTTCCCGATCGGGGAGGCCGATCACCTCGCACGAGAGACCCTCCTGTCCGAGGAGCCCGGCTACCTCGAGGGCGAGATCGGTGGGTGCTGGTTGGGTGAGGATGGCCACGCGGGCTCGCCCCTCTCGCTCGGGAAGGAGACGACGGGGCAGTCCCTCGCCCACGATCACCTCGGTGGTGTCGGCGACTCTCAGCGTCGCCATATCTCCACGACCTCGGCTATCACATCCTCGATCTCCCGCCCGTCCGTCTCGACCACGTCGGTGGCCACCTCGTCATACAACTCGCGTCTCGTCCCCAATAGTTCGGCGACGCGCTCTTCGCGTGATGTCCCCTCCCCCAGCAAAGGGCGGGAGTCGTCGCCGGCGACCCGGGATGCCAGATGGAGTGGAGAGGCCTGCAGCCACACGACCGGCTCCCCACGTCGCATGTGGGCTCTGTTCTCTGCGTCGATGACCGCACCACCCCCCGCGGCTGCGATGCAACCGGTGTCGGGGATGGTGGCGATGACCCGACGCTCCAACTCCCTGAACTCCTTCTCGCCGATGTCGTCCCAGATCGCACTGATTGGCATCTGCGACATCTCCTCGATCATCGCGTCCGTGTCATAGAACCGGGCGCCGACTCGTTTGGCCGCCCCGCTCCCGACGGTGGTCTTGCCGGATCCCATCATCCCCACGAGCCACATGCTCACTCGCCGGTCCGGGCCGCGACGCGCTCCCGGTAGGCAGCGAGCGAACGAACGAAGTCATCTACCGAGTCGCCGCCGAACTTCCTCATGAACTCGCTCGCCAGGACGAAGGCGACCATCTGCTCCCCGACGACGGCCGCGGCGGGCACGGCACAGACGTCGGATCGCTCCCGGACGGCCTGATCGGGCTCGCCTGTCGACATGTCGATCGTGCGCAACGGTTGCATCAGCGTAGAGATCGGCTTCATCGCCGCGCGAACCTGGATCGGCTGCCCGTTGCTCATCCCTCCCTCTACCCCTCCGGCCCGGTTGGTCTCCCGGGAGAGTGAGCCTTCGACCCTCACGATCTCGTCATGGGCTCGAGAGCCCGGGGTCCCGGCCCCGGCGAATCCGTCACCGATCTCGACCCCCTTGATCGCCGGGATCGACATCACGGCTCCGGCGAGGAGGTTGTCGAGACGGCGGTCGTACTGGACGTGGGAGCCGATGCCGACCGGAACGGAGTGTGCCACCACCTCGAACACCCCACCGAGGGTGTCTTTGCTCTCGGTGGCACGGTCGATGGCTTCTACCATCTCACGGGAGGCCTCGGGGTCGAGACAGCGAACCGGGTCGTCGTCGATGCGGTCGGCATCGTCGGGCTGGGGCAGATAGGGCTTGGCCATGACCTCACCGATGGACACGACGTGGCTCACCACGGTGACACCGGACCGGGAGAGCAGGGTCTTCGCCAGAAGCCCGGCCACGGTGCGGGCTGCGGTCTCCCGTGCGGAGGCTCTCTCCAGGATGTCGCGGGCGTCGTCGGTGTCGTACTTCAGCATCCCGGCCAGGTCGGCGTGACCGGGCCGGGGTCTGGTCACCTCTTTGCCGGCCCCACCGGGTGCCGGGCTCATGATCTCTTCCCAACGCGGCCATTCGGTGTTGCGGATCAGCACTGCGACCGGAGAGCCCAGGGTGAGGCCGTGGCGCACCCCACCCAGGATCTCGATCTCATCCTGTTCGATCGCCATGCGCTTGCCCCGTCCGTAACCATGGCGGCGGCGGGCCAGCTCATTCGACAGGGCGGAAACGTCCACTTGGAGACCCTTGGGGAGACCTTCGACGATGGTCACCAGCCCGGGGCCATGAGACTCTCCTGCTGTCAGGAAGCGAAGCATCCCCAACAGGTTACGAGGGAACCGGGATGGCTCCCACTCCGACCAGCACAATGGCCGTCCAGGCTCCCAGGATCATCGCCGGGCCGTAAGGCAACTCCGTCTTCCTGTTGGCCCCCCCGGCGATGATGAGCACCAGGGCCAGGAACCCTCCGATCGCCGCGGTGGCGAAGACCGCCCATCCCAGGACACTCCATCCCAGATATGCGGTGAACAACCCGAGTTGCGGTGCCACCTTGACGTCACCGGCCCCAAAACCCTGACCTCTGACCAGGAGGAAGAGGAGAGTGGTTCCGGCGAAATACGCCGCCGCCCCACCCAGCCCCCTGAGGCCCGCCTCCCATCGACCGTCGGCCACGGTCACGATTCCGAGAGCGACCACGAGAAGGGTGGTGCCCGACAGGTTCAGCCGGTCGACGATTCGGAACTCGTCGAGATCGGTGATCGCCAGGGCCGCCGAGAGTAGGAGAAGTCCGAGATAGGGGATCAGAAGCCAGGTAGAGCCGACGGTGTTGGCGAAAC
This sequence comes from uncultured Acidimicrobiaceae bacterium, assembly GCA_964653975.1. GTDB lineage: Bacteria > Actinomycetota > Acidimicrobiia > Spongiisociales > ZC4RG35 > JANQRA01. The sequence goes on along the minus strand of CAZZIG010000116.1, from coordinate 5,926 downwards.
CGACCGCGACCAGAGCCGTGGTGACCGCCAGGACGAGCTCACGGCCGATCCAGGCTCCACATCGTCGACACCTGGGGACCAGCCAGCCGCGTCTGTCGTCACACACCCGGCAAACACCTACGAGAGGACGGAGCCGGACCTGGTCGTCGAGTGACTGGAGGGCGAGGTCGTGCGCGGCCAATCCGATCAGAAAGCCAACTGCTCCGACGAGGACGACTGTCACCGCCGGAGCAAGTTAGCCAGTGAGGGTTCTGGGCGGGGAGTTACGAGTCGGAGGAAAAGTCTCGCAATGTGCCCATCCGGCGACGCCGGAGCAGCCCGTGGCCCTCGTCAGCCTCGGGATCCGAGGACTCCAGTTCGGAGAACACCTTCTCGAGGAACGCCTCGGTGTCCTCTTCGACGTCTTCGTCGCGACCTTCGACCGGGGGGATCTCCGACAGACCCTCTGAGACCACCTCGGGGGTTCGGGCGGCATCGTCCTCATCCCGGTCTTCGTGTCCGGCGTCCGGCTCTTGCCACCACGAAGTGTCGCTCTCGTCGCTGGCATCTTCCTTTGCGACCGCGTGGATCGGGGTCACCTCGTTGTCCTGGGGATCCGGGTCCTCATAGGTGGGGGGCTCCTGGGCGATGTCGTCGGTGCTGTCGGCATCGTCGTCCTGATACACCGGATACTCCTCTGCTGAGACGTCTTCGTCTTCGTGCGCGGAGCCGTAGGCGTAGCCCTCGTCGACATCTTCGGCGGGCTGCTCGGGGATCTGGGCGAGGACCAAGTCCTGTTTGACCAGACGGGCTGCGATACGAGCGGTCCAGAACTCCGTCGTGCCGAGACGGTCGGCGATCGCGCTCACCGAGGCCCCGGCCCCGATCTCGCTGAGCAACTTCCAATCGTCGGCCCTCACGGTGACCTCCTCACGGTCACCGAGGTCACGACAGAACACCAGTGCTCCCTCCAGGTCGGGGATCACGTCCGAGACGCTGTCCCACTCCTTCTTGCGCTCTTCGGCGTCTCTGAGGAGAGCTTCCAGTTCGAAGGACTTCGGCGATGCGTAGGGCGATGTCGTCCCTTCGTGGACGACGAACTCCTCGCCCCTCGTCGCGATCTGATAGATGCTCTCGACCGTCATCTCCCGTATCAACTCGACGATGGCGGTGTTCGTCTCGGCGATGGCCGCGAGTGTGGTCTCGCCACTGGCGATCCGGCTCAAGGACTTCTCATCGGCGTAGCCCGAGTTCAGCAGATGTCGGTGCAACTCGTCGTTGTCCGACGTAGTGGCGAGATCGATCCCGCTCTTGCCGACGAAGACGCGCCCATGGAGACCCATCCCCGTGACAGCCACGGAGCCTTGCTGATGTGACCGCGTCAGCAACCGCAGGACCTCGTCTATCGACACAAAGCCCAAATTCCCTGAAAGAGACACCACAAGCTCCTTTACAAAGGCTCGAAGGGTGGAATCGGCGGGTGGGCCGTTGTGCTTTAGGGCTTTCTCAGATGCTCCGACAAGGTCGCCAGCGTCACATCGACACCGGTCCAGAGGCGAAATGAGGCGATGGCTTGCCTGAGGAGGAACTCGTGCCCGTCGGCCCAGGGGAGCCCCCGCGCTTCGGCATGACCGACAGCCGGTGTCGGGTCCGCACCGTATGGGAGGTCGATGAGACCGCCGGCGACCTCGAGGACCGGTTCGGGCAACTGCTCCCCCGACATCCCTATCGGCGTGGTGTTGACCACCAGCGCCCCGGCCACACCCGCCCCCCACGGAGCGACACTGCCCCCCAGGAGGCTCACCAGTTCCTCGGCCTTGCCCATTCGTCGCGCCGCCACGTAGACGGGTAGCTCATCGGGCACCGCGGTCAGGGCTGCGGCCGCCGAGCCTCCGGCACCGAGGACGAGGAGAGACCTCAGCCCGTCGAACTGCTCCGACGCGAACAGTTCATGGAAGGCGGAGCTGTCGGTCGATTCCCCATAGATGTGTTCGTCACGCCTCGCCAGGGTGTTCACCGACCGGGCGCGTTCTGCCCGGGGAGAGAGCTCATCGGCCAACGACGCGGCCCTGGCTTTGAGTGGCATCGTCACGTTCAAACCGTGCCACGACCCACGCCGGAGCTCTGCGACTGTTCTCTCCAGCATGGGGACGTCGGCGCGGATCTTGAGATACTCCCCCTCGAGACCGGCGAGTTGGAGCATGGCCCGGTGAATCTCAGGAGACCGGGAGTGGGCGACCGGGTCACCCAGCACTGCCAGCCGGTAACTGCTCATCGATCGGAGTCTGCCAACACCTCCGGAAGGACGCCGTCCTCCCGTGCCTGTGCGACGTTCTGGTTGTGCTCTTCGAGTGTCTCTGCGAAAGCGTGGCTCCCGTCCTCGTTGGCCAGCACATAGAAGAAGTACGGCGTGTCGGCCGGTGCAGCCGCGGCTTCCAGGGAGGAGTTGCCAGGGGCGGCGATGGGCGTCGGGGGCAGGCCGGTGTTGCGATAGGTGTTGTAGGGAGAGTCGACCTCACGATCGAACTCGGCCACATCCCTGGTGCCCAGGGCGTAGAGCACAGTGGCGTCGATGTCCAAGGGCATGCCTTCGGCGAGACGGTTGTGGATGACGCTGGAGACGATGGGACGCTCCTCGTCGACCCTCACCTCCGACTCGATGAGTGACGCGAGGACGATCCCCTGATAGGGAGTGAAGCCGAAGTCTTCCCATGCGCTCCAGTCGATGGAGTCGACCCGCTGTTCCATCGTCGATGCGAGACGTTGCAGAATCGCCTCGGGTGCTGCAGTCTGTGAGAACTCGTAGGTGTCGGGGAAGAGCAACCCCTCCCAATCGCTCAGAGTCGAGTCGTCGGGCATCTCCCTCAGCGATGTTGTGACGGTGCCGTCCAACAACACCGCTTCGTAGTCCGAGTACTCGTGGGAGGTCTGTTCCGCCAGCCTGACCAGGATCTCTGTGACCCGAAGGCCCTCGATGATGGTCACCCGGCTCACCGCCACCCCCGGACCCGCGACCAACTCGGCAACGACATCTGCGGGGTCCATGAGCGTCGTCAGCTCATAGGTGCCCGCCTGGAGCCGCTGTGCTGCGTCGACGTTACGCACGGCCACCTCGAACTCGAGTGCAGACCGCACCACCCCTTGTGCGGCCAACATGGCTCCGATGTCCTGGCCGGTCGAGCCGGGTGGGATATCGATGGTCACGGGAATCCCCGGCTCTACATTGGCCGGGGCGCCATCCCGATCCTGCGGGCCGAGTGCGTCGCCGACGGTCCGGCCGAGATAGGACGCTCCGACCACCACCACAACGCCGGCGAGGGCGATGCCGGCGATGACGCCGAGGATCTTGACGATGCGCGGCCATGGGCGGTCTTCGGGGGTTGGTTCGAATGTCATGATTTGTCAGCTGGTTCGACGCCTTCGTCCCGATCCGGGTTCCCCGGCGATGGTCGCGAGTCGAGATAGGTCTGCAAGATGATGGCCGCAGCCACCTTGTCCACGGTTGCTTTCCGGTCCCTTCTCTTCATTCCCGATTTCAGCAAGGCACTATCGGCGATGCGGGAAGTGAAACGCTCGTCGACATGGACCACCTCGACATCGAGCATGGCGCCGATGTGCTCGCCCAACTCACGGGCTGCAGCGGCCGAAACACCTTCATGCCCCCCCAACGCCGTGGGCAAACCCACCACGACCGTCCCGACGTCGTATTCGTGGATTATCCGACGAAGAGCCTCGTCCAGGTCGGCGCGCGACACCACGTCGAGGGGTTGCGCCGTGAGACCGAGGGGGTCGGAGATGGCCAGCCCGACACGCCGGGTTCCGTAGTCCACACCCAGGTGACGCCTCACAGGCCCGACAGGGCTCGTCCCGCCTCCTCACGGGCGGTCTCCAGGGCGGCGCCGAGCCGATCACCTCTGGGCCCTCCTGCCTGAGCCAACTCCGGGTCGGGTGACCCTCCCCCACCGAGCTCGCTGGCGGCCAGACCGAGGAGCTCACCCGCCGAAATGCCGCGATCGACGATGTCCTTGCTGGCAACTGCGACCAGGATCCCCTTGCCGCCGTCGGACGAGCCCAGGACGACCAGTGACGGGCCGGCGATCCGATCACGGACGCCCAGCGCGATCTGGCGAAGCTCGTTGCCCGACACCGGGCCGGTGTCGGCGACCACGAGGGAAGTCTCCCCGACCTTGTCCGGTGTTGCCGCAAGCTCCTCCGCGATGGTGCCTCTCCTCCGGCTGGCGATGGCGTCGAGTTCATCTTCGAGCCCGCTCACCTTCTCGAGGAGTTGTTCGACACGTTGAGGGACCTGTTCGGGTGGGGTCCGGAGCAGCTTGCCGGTTTCGCTGAGCGCGGAGCGCACCGACACCAGATGCTCGTAGGCGGCCATACCGGTGAGCGCCTCCACACGCCGGAGATTGGAACCGATCGAGGACTCCGAGACGATGGTGAGCGGGCCCACCTGGCCGGAGGTATGGGTGTGGGTGCCACCACAGAACTCGGTCGAGTAGTCCCCGATCTCGACCACACGGACCACATCGCCGTACTTGTCACCGAAGAAGGCGATCGCTCCCATCTCCTCAGCCTCTTCCTTGGTGGTGATCGTGGTGCTGACTCGAGCGTTCGCCACGAGACGGCTGTTGATCTCCCCCTCGATCTCCATCAGCTCCTGGGGCGCCACCTGGGAGAAGTGGGAGAAGTCGAAGCGGAGCCGACCGGCCTCGACCAATGACCCGGCCTGACCGGCATGCTCACCGAGGACATCCCGTATCGCGAAGTGGAGGACGTGGGTGCCGGTGTGAGACTTGCGAATCCCCTCACGGCGCGGGCTGTCGATGGCTGAGCTGACCGGTTGCCCGGCCACGAGCTCGCCTTTGGTGACCTTGGCCTTGTGACCATGGAGCCCTTGGATGACGTGTTGGGTGTCGAGCACCATCGCCTCACCGGTCTCGGTCCGGATCGAGCCGGTGTCTCCGACCTGGCCCCCGGATTCGGCGTAGAAGGGGGTCTTGTCGAGGAAGATCTCCACGGTCTCGCCCTTGCCCGCCTTCGTCAAAGTCTCCCCGTCCCGAACCATGGAGAGGATCATCCCGTCGGAGGCCTCGTAGTCGTAGCCGACGAAGTCGGTGAGGCCATGGGCGTCGATCAGGCTCCGGTAGACATCGGCGGTCTCCGCCGAGTGGGCACCCCTCCACGCCGCTCGGGCCCGGGATCGCTGCGCCTCCATAGCGACGTCGAAACCCTCGATGTCGACGTCGACTCCCCTCTCGGCGGCGATCTCCTTGGTCAGGTCAATGGGGAAGCCGTAGGTGTCGTGGAGCTTGAACGCCGCGGTTCCGCTGAGACGATCGGTCTCCCCCAGCTCGGTGTCCAACAACTGGTGGCCCGACTCCAGTGTCCTCCGAAACTTCTCCTCCTCCCTCGTCACGACGTCCAGGATGAAGTCCTTCTTGTCGAGCAGCTCGGGGTAGGCGTCCGACATCACATCGATGGTGGACTCGGCGAGCTTGGGCGTGATCAGCCCTTCACCTCCGTATTGCCATCCGTGACGAACGGCGCGTCGCAGAACCCGCCGCAGCACATAGCCACGCCCGTCGTTCGACGGGATGACTCCGTCCCCGATCAAGAACGTGATGGTGCGGGCGTGATCCGTGAGGATGCGGAGGGACACGTCGGCACGCTCGGACGCTCCGTACTCGAGACGGGTGTAACGCTCTGCGGTGCGGAGCACCTCACTGGTGGTGTCGGTGTCGAAGACCGAGGGAACTCCTTGCATGACCGCGGCGATGCGGTCGAGACCCATCCCGGTGTCGATGTTCTTCGCCGGCAGATCGCCGATCACGTGGTAGGGCTCGTCCTGGACGTTCTGCATGAAGACCAGGTTCCAGAACTCGAAATAGCGGTCCTCTCCCCCGCCAACCGGCCCGCCCTCGTCTCCGTACTCCGGCCC
>CAZZIG010000115.1:0-24035 GCA_964653975.1 uncultured Acidimicrobiaceae bacterium | reverse complement strand
CCAGCGAACGGGGGGTCCGAGGGGGGTCGTCCCCCCATACAGCAATACCCCAGACACCTAGCCCGGACGAGCCACGAGCCCACCTCACAAACCCACCCCAGACGGCCACGACAGCACATCCAGCGAACGGGGGGTCCGATGGGGGTCGTCCCCCTCATACAGCAATACCCCAGACACCTAGCCCGGACGAGCCACGAGCCCACCTCAAAAACCCTCCCCAGACGGCCACGACAGCACATCCAGGGAGCGGGGGGTCTGAGGGGGGTCGTCCCCCCTCACATGTAAACGCGAGAGACCCCGAGGGAGTCTCCGCCGAAGCTTCAACCCTCTCGGGGCTCTCAATCCGCACGGTGTCGGGCCGGGGACCCAACTCCGTCCGGGTGCGACAGGAACAAGTTCCTGCCGCGGTGTGATTCGTGAGAATCACGTTGGCGTCGGTCTCACGACTTGGCCACCTGACAGAACTCTCGATCCGTCTGTGGCCGACCTCTCGGTCCGCCTTGGCAAGCCTCTCAACTTACCCTGGTCTTCGTCCGCTCGACGATCCCGAAGGATCCCCGTCCGGAGCTCCGACCGGACCTTTGGCTGGCGTTACCGCCGACCTCCGGTTGGCCTTCGAACCGGCAAGCCGGCCCTCTGGCCCGACCAGTCCGGTGGTTGCCCACTGTGTCGGTCGCCGTCTCCGAGTTTCCCCTTCGACGTGGCGGGAAAAGTAGACCACCACCGGTGGGCTGACAAGTCGAAAGCGTGTTTGTTTTTCGCGATTGGTCGATCAGTTTTCGCGATGCCTTCATTTCGGTGCATTCTGTGGGGTCATGGGCGCTCTGAAAGACTGTGAGGCGGTAGTTCACGTCTTCTTCGGACAGCCGGTGAACTCGCTGACGACGGCGGCTTTCCTCATCGGCGGTGCGCTCGTCATCTGGCGCTCGGAGCACACCTGGGTCGGGATTGCCTCCATCGCCACCGGCGTGGGTTCCTTCCTGTTCCACGGACCGATGCCCCCCTATTCGGAGTGGGTCCATGACTTCACACTGGCCTGGCTCCTGTTGGTGGTTGCCAGCCACGGTCGCCGTTGGGAGCGCTGGGCCCGACTCCCCGGTCTCCTCGTCGTCGCCGCACTCATCGCCATCCCGGGGACGGGCGATCCGATCGGAATCGCTCTCGCCACCCTCGCCATCGTCCTCCTGGTGATGCGGGACCGGTCTCTGTCTACACTTGGCCCATTGTCCCTCTTGATCGTCGTTGCGATCATCGGTCGGCTCGGCGCCACCGGCGGGCCGCTTTGCGATCCCCACAGTGTGTGGCAGCCCCACGGTCTGTGGCACGTCGGCTCCGCCCTGGCAGTGACCTGGTGGGCACTGGCGACGAGGCGGGAGGAAGTATGAGGAACGCGAGAAACCCCAAGAAAGCCTTGGCCGAAGCCGCGGCCCTCTTGGGGCTCTCAGGTCACTCACCGGGAAGCGGGCCCCCGGATGGGTGACGTCCAGAGAGGCCGAAGCCTCTCCTTCCCCGATTGAGGTTGCCCTCATTCGGTAGACGGGAAAGTACGCAGGGCCCGCGAGGTCGTCAAGACGTTCCGCAACCCAGTTTTCGCGTCTTACGACGAGTTTTCGCGAGAGGGAAGGTGAGAGTTCGACGGCCCTTCCCGTCGGGCACGGGGACGAAGCCGATCGGCCACTGACACGTTTCTGTCAGGGGTGGTTCCTATGATCCTCATCGTGACCGTTGAGCTCGAACACCCCCTGCTGGAGACGCTGTCCCCGAGCCGCGCCGGGGACTTCAAGACGTGCCCGCAACTGTTCAAGTTCCGGGCCATCGACAAGATCGCCGAGCCGCCGTCCGTCTACCAGGCACGGGGCACCACCGCCCACCTCGCCCTACAACGTCTCTTCGACGACGCCGTGGCCGAACGCACCCCGGAGCGTCTCTATGACCTGTTCCGGGAGGCGTGGACGGAAGTCCGTGGCGAAGACGAGTTCGACGGTCTCTTCGACGACGTGGAGGCCGAGCGGGCATGGGGTGTCGAGTCGCTGGAGCTTCTGTCCAACTATTTCTCGATCGAGGATCCCACCACATTCGAGCCGGCGGACCGCGAGCTCGACATGCTCGAGGACCTCGACGGGATCGTGATCAGGGGCATCCTCGACCGCATCGACCGCGACCCCGAGGGACGACTGATCATCACCGACTACAAGACCGGCAAGGCCCCGCCGGAGCGATATGCCCTCGCCGCCTTCTTCGCCCTGAAGATCTACGCCCTTCTGATCCGCAACAGGTGGGGCGAGACGCCGAAGGAGGTCCGTCTCCTCTACCTCAACGGGCCGACTCTGTACCGGCTGCCCATCGACGACCGTCAACTCGACGCCATGGACGGACAGCTCCGTGCTCTGTGGGCTGCGATAGAGCGAGCCATGGAGACGAACCGCTTCCCTGCCCGTCGGGGCCGGCTCTGTGACTGGTGCTCCTACCAGGAGATCTGTCCGGCGTTCGCCGACACCGAAGTCGCCGTCTGACGGTTTCGTGCTCAGCCCCGGTAGAGGGCGGGTGATACGATCGAGACGGGAGAGTCGATCCTTGGCTATCAACATCCGCTACATCGTCGATGACGTCGAGAGGGCGATCGAGTTCTACAGAGACCTCCTCGGATTCACATTGGAGATGCATCCGGCACCAGGGTTCGCAGCCCTGAGCAAGGACGGCTGTCGGCTCTACCTCAACCTATCCGGCGCCGGAGGAGGGGGCACCGCCGGGGGCACACCCGAGCCCGGAGGCTGGAACAGGTTTCAGGTCGAGGTCGAGGATCTCGACTCCCTCGAGGAGCGTCTTCGCTCCGCCGGGGTCATTTTTCGCGGCGAACGGGTATCGGGTAGGGGTGGCGACCAGATCCTGGTGGAGGACCCTTCGGGAAACCCGGTGGAGATATTCCAGCCCCATTGACCCGGGTGTCTTGGCCCCGCCTTTTTTCTCGAGGCGCTGGGGCCCGGATACGGGTCCCGCTTCCTGAGGAAAGTGGTTAGGGGAAGACGCCGCGGACCAGTTTGGCGTCCGCGACACGGCGGATGCCCTTGATCAGGGCCGCGGTCCTCATGTCGACGTTCTCGCTGCGGGCGATGTTGTGGACGTCGTCGAAGGCGCGGGTCATGATCTCACGCAGCCTGCCGACGGTCTCGTTCTCCGACCAGAAGTACTTCTGAACGTCCTGCACCCACTCGAAGTAGCTGACGGTGACCCCACCGGCGTTGGCCAGGATGTCGGGAACCAACAAGACGCCCTTCTCTCTGAGGAAGTCGTCTGCCTCGAGGGTGGTGGGGTTGTTGGCTCCTTCGATTATCAACTTCGCCTTCACGTCCGGGGCGTTGTCCTTCCGGATGACGTTCTGAATGGCGGCGGGCACGAGAACGTCGACGTCGAGCCCGAATAGGGCGCTCCCCTCGATCAGGTCGGCGTCGGGATAGCCTTCGAGGAAGCGGTTCTCGTCCACCCATTTGCCGACTGCGGGGATATCGAGCCCGTCGGGGTCGTAGACGGCGCCCGATATGTCCGACACCGCCGCCACCTTGATCCCGGCCTCGTGCGCCGCCACCGCGGCGTACCGGCCCACGTTGCCGAAACCGTGTATCGCTATCGACACCTCGGCGGGGTTGAGGCCAACCGCAGCCGCCGCCTGGGGAAGGAGGAACATGAGCCCCCGGCCGGTGGCCTCACGACGGGCGACACTGCCGCCGAGCGCGGGTGGCTTCCCGGTCACGATGGCGGGCACGGCATGGCCAACGTGTTGGGAGTAGGTGTCCATGAGCCAGGCCATCACCTGCTCGTTCGTCCCGAGGTCGGGGGCAGGGATGTCGGTGTCGGGCCCGATGACGTTGATGATCTCCATGGTGAACCTGCGGGTGACCCTCTGCAGTTCGGCACGGGACAGGTTCATCGGGTTGATCCTCACCCCACCTTTGGCGCCGCCGAACGGCACACCCACTATCGAGCACTTCCAGGTCATCCACATGGCGAGGGCCGCCACCTCACCGAGGTCGACGTCGGTGTCGAACCGGATCCCCCCTTTGGTCGGGCCCATCGTGGTCAAGTGCTGGACCCGGTAGCCGAAGATCGTCTCCACCTCGTTGTAGTTGTCGTGACGGAACGGGAAGCTGACGACGGTCGACTTCTGCGGCACACGCAGCCGATCTGCCACGTTGTCGTCCAGGCCCATCAGCGTGGCCACACGGTTGAACTGACCGACCGCCTCGTTGTACATCTGCGAGTCGAACTCGGGTCGCGACTCCGCATGTCCGCCGTTGGATTTCACCTGCCCGATCCTATGTCCATGCCGTCCCCACTGTGAAGAATCCTGGGAAATCTGTCGGTGGCTCCCCGTACCTTGGGCGATATGACACAGACAGAACACATCGATCCCAACCGTGACGACACCGCCGTCGACCCGATCTTCCGCGACCCGGTCGCGTATCTGGCCGGTTTCGGCATCGACGCCGAGGTCGTGGCCGAGACCACGCTGCCGGTTGCAGCCTGAGCCCTACGATCCGGAGGGAATGGACCAGACACGACTCAGACCCGACAGGTGGCCCGCTGCGCTCGCCGAGACCGGGGGTCGTCAGATAGTCGTAGCCGGCCCGGGGACCGGCAAGACCGAGTTTCTGGTCCGGAGGGTGGCCCACATCCTCGAGACCGGCATCGCAGGCCCAACAGAGGTCGTCGTCCTCTCGTTCTCGCGTAGGGCGACGGCTCGTCTCCGCGATCGCATCGAGCACAGCGTCGGCGCCACCGGTGTGCCCGTCGACGTGACCACCTTCCACTCTCTGGCCATCCGTCTCATCGAAGCCGTCACCGGCAACAGACCGATCCCCCTCACCACACCCGAGCAGGTCGGGTTGGTCCGTCAGGTCCTCCTCGAAGAGGTTCCCGAAGACTGGCCCCTGACCTATCGCCCCGTCCTCGACAGCAGTGCCTTTTCGGCAGAGGTGGCCGACTTCCTCCTCCGCTGCTCGGAGCGTCTCCTGACACCCGACGACCTCGCCGAGCGAGCTCAGGAGCGTGCCGACTGGAGAGGTTTGCCCGGTCTCTACGCCCGGTACCGCGATCGTCTCGAAGCGATCGGGCGCACCGATTACGGGGTTCTGCTCGCCTCCGCGGTCGATCTCCTCGCCGACGACCGGGGAGCGAGCCTCGCCGACGGGTTCCGATTCGTCCTGGTGGACGAGTTCCAGGACACCACGCCGGCCCAAGCTGCGATGGCGGAGTTGCTCGCCGCCTCACACGGAAACCTCACCGTTGCCGGCGACCCCTATCAGTCGATCTTCTCCTTCCGGGGTGCCGAGGTGAGGAATGTCGCCAACTTCTCGGAGACGCCGGGCACACGTCGCATCGTCCTGGCTGAGAGCTTTCGCGTGCCGGCGGAGATCATGGACGCGGCGGTGAGGATCGTGGCGGGGGGCGACCTCCCCGGATCGGCCGGGCGGGTGGAACCGGCGGCTCGACCGGGGCGAACCGACGTCTTCGTCTTCGACCAGGAGACTGCCGAAGCCGAATGGATCGCCCGTGAGGTCGAGCACCTCGTGAGGGTCGAAGCGGTGCCACCGTCTCAGATCGCGGTCCTGGTCCGCTCGAAACGGACGCTCCTGCCCGAGCTTTCCCGTGCCCTGGAGCGTCGCTCGCTTCCACACGACCCACCCGAGTCTCGGCTCGTCGACCATCCTGCTGTGCGTCTGATCCAAGACGTCGTGGTCGCAGCCACCCGCGGGGGTCCGATCGGTGAGCAGTCCCCGGTGGAGGCCGACGACGCCGACCGATCGATGCGTCGCATCCTTCTCGGCCCGCTCTTGGGTCTGGCGGTGGGGCGGGAGCGCGAGATCCTGCGCCACCGCCGACGCACCGGTCGCGGGTGGGACGAGGTCGTGTCAGAACAGCTCCCCGAGCACTCCGGTCTCCTCCATCTCCTCTCCGACCCGGGCTGGGCAACCGAGGCGGGGGCCGCCGAAGGTTTCTGGGAGATCTGGTCCCGTCTCGAGGGGATATCCGACCTGGTGGCCGACCCCACGCGTCAGGAGTGGCGACGGGCCTGGACTGCGTTCGGGCAGATGCTGGGAAGACAGACCGAACGTGACCCGGGCGTGAGCCTCGCCCGGTTCTTCGAGCTGGTCGACGAAGACGACTTCGAGGCCACCCCTTTGATCCCCCACCGCGGAGACGAGGAGCGGGTGGTCCTCACGACGCTGCACCAGGCCAAAGGTCTCGAGTTCGAGGTCGTTTTTATCGCCAACGCGGTCGAGGGCGTCTTCCCCGACCTGCGGAGGAGTCGCCGCATGCTGCGTCCGGAGCTGCTGTCGCCCGAGAGAACCATCGACCCCGAAGCCCAACACCTGTTTCAGATCCAGGAGGAGATGCGTCTCGCCTACACCGCGATGACCCGAGCGCGACGGAGGGTGGTCTGGACCGCCACCGAGGCGGGAGTCGACCAAGGAGAAGGGAGACCGTCCCGGTTCCTCCGGGCAGTGGCCGGCCACGACCCGATCGGGGCCCCTGGCGAGTCCGAACGCGACCCGATCACGATCTTGGAGGCGGAGACGACCCTTCGCCGCGACCTCCTCGACGCAGGGGCCGGAACCCCGCAGCGTCTCGCCGCGGTCCGGGTGCTGGGGAGCCCCCCGCGAGCCTGGTGGGAACCGGATTCGTTCGCCGGGGCAATCTCCCCGGGGCCCGACCGGCCCGTCCTCGGCGATTCGATCCGGCTCTCACCAAGCCAGGCCGATAGCTATCGGAGGTGTCCCCGTCGCTATGTGCTGGAACGCCGCCTCCGTCTCGGGGACTCATCGTCTCCACATGCGCGATTCGGCCAACTCGTCCACGACGTGCTGGAACGAGCCGAAGCCGAGGTCATCGGGACAGGTCTCCGTCACGCCGTCTTGGAGCGGGTGCTCGAGATCCTCGATGACATCTGGGGAGGTGCCGATTTCGGCAACCCCGCCCTGGACATGGCGTGGAAGGGGAGGGCAGTCGAACTGCTCACCAGGCTCTACGAGCGCTGGCCGGGAAAAGGCGAGCCGGTCGAAGTCGAGCTCGACGTCGAGTCGGACATCGGTGGCGTGCGCTGGATCGGTCGGGTCGACCGGCTGGAGCGGACCGGGGAGGGCTACCGCGTAATCGACTACAAGTCGGGGAAATCAGCGGTGACCACGGCCGAAGCCGCCGATTCGATCCAGCTCGCCTTTTACGCAATGGCCGTGCAACGAGACCGGGGCGAAGTGGTCGCCGCCGAGATGTGGTACCCCAGCATCGATTCAAAGAGTGTCACCACCCGTGAGCTGGCGTTGCATCGGCTGGTCGACGTGGCCGGGACGATGGAGGAGATCACCCGCTCGATAAGAGCAGAGGTGTGGGAGCCCAAGGTGAGTGCCGACTGCAAACGCTGTGGGTTCAAACGCTCCTGCCCGGCATGGGCCGAGGGACGGGGAGCATTCGTGCCATGAGCATCGTCCCCACCGCGGAGCAACGAGCCATCCTCGATCTCGGGCCGACCTCCATCCGGGTGCGCGCCGGTGCCGGCACCGGGAAGACGACGACGGTAGCTCTCGTGATCTCGAATCTCGTCGCCAACCATGGGATCGCCCCGGAGCGGATCCTCGGCATGACGTTCACCAACAAGGCGGCCGCCGAACTGGCGGACAAGGTGGCCGAGTTCCTACCCGAGACCGTCGACCCGGCCCGCGAGGTCGAGGTGCACACCTATCACGGGTTCGCCGCCCAGGTTCTCGCCGAGTACGGGCCGCTGGCGGGGGTCGACACCCGGTCGGGTGTAATCACGCCCACGTTCGGTCGCCAACTGATCCGCGACGTCTTCTATCACACGCCACGCCCGCATCTGGACATGACCTACCAGGGCACGCTCGACCGGATCCGGAGACTGGGCGACCAGTTGGGAGACCACTTGATGCGGCCCGAGGACATCCTCCGGGCGAGCTCGATCCACCAAGAGGACGAAGTATGGATGCAGCGGGTGGAGATGGCCGAGACCCTGGTGGCGTACAACGAGGCCAAGAGACAGCTCGGCGTGGTCGACTACGCCGACCTGGTGACCATCTCGACGCGGCTGCTGCGGGACCACCCTCCGCTCGGCCGGGCGATACGGGAGCGGTACGGGGTGTTGGTGCTCGACGAGTACCAGGACACCAACCCGGCGCAGCGGGTCCTGATCACGACCATCTTCGGCGAAGGGTTCCCCGTGATCGCCGTTGGGGACGAGGACCAGACCATCTACGAATGGCGTGGCGCATCGGCTCAGAACTTCGAGGAGTTCACCGGTCACTTCCCCACCGGCGACGGCCGGCCCGCTCACGACACCAGTCTCACGCTCAACCGGCGCTCCGGTCCCGGGATCCTCGAGATCGCCAACGAGATACGGCACAGGGCGAACCCCACCGCCGAGCCGCTCGAGGCCGCCGGTGACGACGGGACCGAGGTGGTCACCTATTGGGGACACGACGCCCTCGCCGAGGCGGAGTGGATCGCCCGTCAGTTCGAGGCGCTCCATGAGCAGGGCACACCCTGGTCGGAGATGGCCGTCCTCTTCAGGAAGAACAAGGACTTCCCGGTGGTGGTCGACGTCTTCGGGCGCCACGACATACCCCTCGAGGTGGCCAACGTCGGCGGTCTCCTCTCGGTGCCTGAGATCTCCCTGCTCCGCGCCTGGCTATCGGTGCTCCAGAACCCCGAAGACTCCACGGCACTGGCACAGATCCTGTTTGGAAGTGGATATCGACTCGGGATCGCCGACCTGGCGGTGTTGACACGCTGGCTCATCGCCAAATCGCCCGAAGAACCAGACTCCGAGGAACCCGAGCCGATCACCCTTGTCGAGGCCATCGAGGCCAGCGACGAGATCGGGGGACTCAACCCCGAGGCGAGGAAGCGGCTGAACCGCTTTCACGAGATCTACCGACATCTGTTGGTGGAGACACAGGGTCTGTCCCTCGCCGAGACGTGTCGTCTGATCCTCGATCGCACGAGGGCCTGGCAGGACATCGAGGCGCTCCCGCCCAACCCGAGGCTGACGGCGCGACTGAACGTCTATCGCTTCCTCGACCTCGCCGACGACTGGAGCCCTCTGTCGGGCCGGCCGTCGGTCGCTGCCTTTCTCGACTACCTCACCACGATGGAAGAGGAGCCTGCCGAAGAGTTGGACTCGGCGCGGCTGTCGGGTGAGGACGCTGTGACCCTGGTCACCGTGCACAGAGCCAAAGGGCTGGAGTGGGAGAACGTCGCCATCCCCGCGGTCTTCGACGGAAACTTCCCGTCGATGCCTGCCGGTGGGTACCCGGATCCGGTGCGCTTCGCCCACCAGCTCCCCGTGGAGTTCCGACTCGACACGACTGTGGCCGACCTGCCCGACGACGACATCGCGCGCCGGGCCTTCCTCCGTGACCGGCACTTCGCCCAGGAGTGGCGGGTGGCCTACGTGGCGGCGACGAGAGCAAAGAGACGTCTCTTCGTGTCGGGCGCCTACTGGTATGGCCTTCCCGAGCCCCGGATGACACCAACCAAACCTTCCCCGCTCTTCGAGATTGTCCAGTCCCACCCCGACACCATCGACGCCGGCCACGCCGAGGTGGGGCCCCGGCCCGATGTGCTCCGCTCCCCCGACCGCGGGCCCGATCCCGATCCCCTCTTCACCGACGGGTGGCAAGCTGCGCTTCGCATGGCGATGGAGAGCCCCGAAGAGATCGACGACCTCGCGACGCAGCACGGACTGGGCGACGAGTACAGCCGGCTCGTTTCGGAGTGGGACGAGCGTCTTTTCGCTCTCGATGAACTGGCCCCGATGGCTCGCCCGGCCGCGGCACCAACGGTGTCGGTGACCGGTCTCGTCACCTACGCTCAATGCCCCAAACGCTTCTACTGGAGCGAAGTCGACCCCCTCCCCCGGCGACACAACCTCGCCGCCAGCCGTGGAAGTGAGATCCACCGTCGCATCGAGTTGCACCAGAAGGGCAACATCCCCTTCGATGAGCTGGAGCCCGGTCTGTATGACGCGGTGGACGAGCCGGCGGAAGACGACGGCGGCGGCTACAAGGCCTACGAGTCGTCCCGGTTCGCGGAGCTACGCGCTGCCTATGTCGAGGCCCCTTTTGGAGTGGAGTTGGACAACGGTGTCACCGTCCGGGGGCGAATCGATGCCATCTATGTCGACGGGGCGAATTGGGAGGTGGTCGACTTCAAGAGCGGGCGGCGCAACGACGACCCTTCCCGTCTGGTCCAATTGGAGGCCTACGCGGTGGCGGTCAACGACGTCCCATTCGGAGACTCCCGGCCCGAGTCGGTCGATGTCACCTTCGCCTACCTGGGAGGAGGGCTCGACGAGGTGAGAATCCCCGCCGGCGACTCCTGGGTGCGGTCGGCCCGGTCACATCTGACCGAGTTGACCGACTCGATACGACAGGGACGCTTCGACGAGTCGCCCGGTCCGTGGTGTCACCACTGCGACTTTCTCCAATTCTGCGTCGTCGGCCAGAAGGAGGTGGCCGAGTGACCTGGGCGACGGCAGCACTGCTCGGCTATCTCATCGGCTCGGCCCCGACGGCCAATCTCCTGGGGCGCTGGCGTGGGGTGGACCTGCGGTCCCAGGGCTCGGGCAACCCCGGAACTGCAAACGCCCTCCGCACCGCGGGAACCCGCCTCGCCGTCCTGGTGCTCACGGTCGAGGCCGCCAAAGGGCTCGCTGCGGTTTGGCTCGGCGAGACGCTCGCCGGGGAGCCAGGGGCCCTGGCCGCGGGGCTCGCTGCCGTGGCCGGGAATGTCTACAACGTGTGGTACCGCTTTCGAGGGGGCAAGGGACTGGGGATCTCACTCGGTGTCCTTGCCGGTCTCTGGCCCGTGGTCCTGTTGCCCATAGTGGTCGTGATCTCTCTCGGAGCCGTGATCACCAAGTCATCGGGAACCGCCTCGCTGTTGGCGATCGTGTCGCTGGTGGCCATGGCCTTGCTCTGGGCCGGCAACGGATGGCCCACAGGAGGGATGGAGCCGACATCCGCACTGGTGCAACTCGCAGCCGGGATCGCGCTCCTCATCTCCTGGAAGCACTGGCGAGACTCGCCGCTCAGCTCACGCGCCCGTCGCTGACCTCGAGGACCAGGGTCACCGGGCCGTCGTTCACCAACTCGACGTCCATCATCGCGCCGAAGACACCAGTACGGGTGTGAATCCCCCTCGAGGCGAAGGAGTCGGCCATCTCGGCGACCAGGGGTTGGGCATGCTCGGGCGGGGCCGCCGCGGTGAAAGAGGGTCGCCGCCCCTTCCTGACGTCTCCGAGAAGGGTGAACTGGCTCACGACCAGGATCTCCCCGGCGATGTCGCCAACCGACAGGTTCAGCTTCCCGTCTTCGTCCGAGAACACCCGCAACCCGGAGATCTTCTCGGCTGCTGCCTCCACCTCGGCCGGTCCGTCGTCGGCCGAGATGCCGACGAGGAGGCACAACCCGCGATCGATGGCCGCGACCTCCCGGCCCTCGACGGTGACCGATGCCCTCGAGACCCTCTGCAGGACGACTCTCACGGAGTCCGATTCTGGCACTCACATAGAGTGTCGAGGTGGCACCGAATCCGTCGACCGACCTCGCCAGGCTCTCCGGCCCGGAGGACCTGACCACCGTCTACCTGCTCGACGCCGCCTCTGAGTACGAAGCCAAGCTGTTGCGACGCTGGCTCCGCCGCCATGTCGCCGAGCCACAGACCGCTCGCATCAGATCGTCACGCCGTCGCCGCGGAACCAATTCGGAGGAACTGGAGGAGATCCTCGCCGGTGACGCCCAGTTGTTCCTGCTCCCCGTCCGCGTCGTCTGGATGGCGCCCACGAAACGAGGGCTTCGCTCGGTCGGCTGGTCGGACGTGCTCAAGCCCGGGGACCCCAGAGACCCCTATGGGCCGAGGGCCAGGTTCATCAGGACTTTCCGTCCCGGCCGGGTCCGCATGATCGCGGCGGCGGGAGCCAGCCGGGAGGATCTCGAGGCGGCACACACCGAGTCCGGCGAGGTCGACGGGATGGCGGGTTTCGTCACCCGACGAGCCTGGCTGACACTCGACAAGACCGAGCGCACTCTCCGCGGCAACCGCTACAAGATCCCCCGCTTCGTCTCCGATGCCATCGTCTCCAGGGGCGAGTTCATCACGTCTCTCGCTGACTATGCCGACCGCACCGACCACGACCCCGTGAAGGTGCGTGCGGAGGCCGAGGGTTATCTGAAGGAGATCGCGGCGACCCACAGCCCGTACGTGATCGACCTGATCGCCAATGCCATCCACACCCTCTATCGCCAGGGCTACAACCAAATCGACTATTCGGACGAGGAAGTGAAGATGGTCGCCACACTCGGCAGTGAGCACCCGATCGTGTTCCTCCCGTCTCACCGCTCCAACCTCGATCGGCTCAGTCTCCAGTTCATGCTGTGGGAGAACGACCTCCCTCCCAACCACACCGCCGGGGGCATCAACCTCGACTTCTTCCCGGTAGGGCCCCTGCTGCGGCGGACCGGAGTCTTCTTCATCAGACGGTCATTCCGGGACAACGAGTTGTACAAGATCGTGCTGAGGTCGTACATCGACTTCCTGATCGAGAAGCGTTTCCCCCTCGAGTGGTACATGGAGGGTGGGCGGTCCCGGTCCGGGAGGCTCACCCCGCCTCGCTTCGGGCTCCTCCACTATGTCGTCGACGCTCTCCGCCGCGGTAAGAGCGAGGACGTCATGCTGGTGCCCGTGTCCATCGCCTACGACCAGATCCAGGACGTGCCCGACTATGCCAGGGAGGCCCAGGGCCGTGACAAGGAGGAGGAGTCGATCAGCTGGCTGGTTCGGGCGGTTCGATCGCTGCGCCGACGTTACGGCGACATCTACATCCGGTTCGGAGAGCCAGTCTCAGTCGCCTCGGTGATCGAGGAGATCGACGACGATCAGGAGACCTCGACGGGTTTGCAGAAGCTGGCCTTCGAGGTCATGTACCGGATCGGCCGGGTGACACCGATCACTCCCGTTGCCGTCGTGTCCATCGTCCTCCTCGCCGCCCGAGGGAAGGCGAAGACCGCGGCCGAACTGGCCGAGCACTGCGGACGCCTCGTGGACTTCTTGAGAGGGCGTGAGCTACCCACGACGGAGCGTCTCCGGCTGACCGAGGCCTCCGAGGTGACGAGGACCCTCGATTGGCTGGCCGAACACGGCAACGTCTCCAGTCATGAGGCCATCGACCGCCGGGTGTTCTGGCTCAACGACGAGCAGATGATCCGGATCTCCTACTACCGCAACGTGGTGCTCCACTTCTTCGTCAACCGGGCCATCGCCGAGATGGCGCTGACTTCGCTGATCGACCAGGCGAGCCGTGAGGTGGGCCTGGTGCATAAGCGGATGCTCGAGTTGAGAGACCTCCTGAAATTCGAGTTCTTCTTCCCCGACAAGGACCTCTTCGTGAGCCAGGTCGGGGACGAGATCGAAGTCGACGTGCCCCGCTGGAGCCAGGTGTTGGCATCGACGGGGCCCCTGGGTGTCCTCGCCAGGATGGGCGACCCGTTTGCCTATTGGGTGCTTCTCCCGATCCTCGACGGCTACCAGGTCGTTGGTGACGAACTGGAGACGTTGCGACGCCCGTTCGTCGAGAAACGCTTCCTCGACGCGTGCCTCGACCGAGCCAGGATGTACCGGATCGAGCAGCGTGTCTTCTCCGGCGAGAGCAGCAGTCAGGTGCTCTTCAAGTCGGCTCTGGCCCTGGCCCGGAATCGAGGTCTGCTGGAAGACTCAGCCGACGTGGCACGGCGACGCCGCGACTTCGCCGCCGAGGTGCGGGCGGCTCGTGACCTGGCCGCCGCCGGGCTCTGAGCCTAACGCCGCTTCGAATCCCAGCGCCGGTGGGCCCTGGCGATCATCTCCTCTGACGTCATCGGCTTGTGGTCCATGTCGGGCTCGGCGAGGTCCGGCGTCGAGGTCTTCTCGGTGGTCTCCGCCCCCACCTCTCGCCCCGCGGCCACGATTCGCTCGAGGAGGTCGCTTTGATCATCGGGTGGCTCCGCCGACTCGACCACCAGCTCGGGTACGGGCGGGGGTGGTGTGTAGCTGATCTGCGGGCTCGGTGTGGGCGCGGAGGGTTGCTCGCGCTCTGTGTTCAGAGGTCGCGGCGGTGGCATTGTCTCGGCTGCCTCCTCCTCATCCGTTTCGGGCTGAGGCGAAGCGGTGCGTGCGGCCTGTGCCCTGATGATCCGGCTGAAGAAGATCAGGACCAGACCCGGGAAGAAGTTGAATCTGTCGAGCCCGAAGACCGGGCCCACGATCCCGGCCGCGAACCACAGCCAACCGACGATCTGGAGTGTTCGGCCTATGGCTTGCATCCGCACATTGTGGCATCAGAGCCGGGAATCGACCATCAGGAACGTGTGATGGCGGCACGGAGACGCCACGCGGCCAATGCCAACAACACGGTCGCGTACAGAATCAGCACTCCGAGCTCGGGCAGGATGTCGAGGGTGGTCCCCCCGCGTCGCACCAACTCGGCGAACCCATCGAGCGCCCAGGCATGCGGGGTGATGTGGGCGACACGCTGCATGGTCGGCGAGAACAGGTCGAGGGGAAACATCGCCCCGCCCAGTGCGGCCAGCCCGAGCGCGGCGATCACCGCGATGCCGGCCGCCTGCTGGTCGTTGCTGAAGACCGCTCCGAGGAGCATCCCCGCACCCGCACCAACCGCGGAGATGGCGAGCAGCAACAGCACGGCCGCGAGCGGGTCGCCCCAGTTGACCCCGAAGATGACCAGTGTCAGCAACATGATGTAGAGACCCTGGACGAATGCGGTACCGAAGCGTCCCAACGACTCCCCGGCCACGATGGTGCGTATCGCAGTCGGTGTCGACACCATCCTCCTGCTGATGCCGAGTTGTCTGGTGAGGATCAGTGCCGACGAGCCGGCCAGTGCCGTCAAGAACACGAACAGCACCAACTGGGAGGAGGCGCCGAGATCGAACTGCCCGAGCGTGTCGGGGAAGAGGGCTTCCCCGACCGAGGCGACCTCTACTTCGATCGGTTGGGTCTGGCCAACGATCTGCTCGGTCACTCTGAGGGCTTCGTCGAAGGGCGTCCCGGTCTCCACCGCGGCGAATCTCGCGGCTCCAACGGGCATCATCACCTCGGAGACCACGGCCGCCACCACGCTCTGCAGCCGGCTACCGGTCCCGTCTGGTCTGCTGATCAGCCCGATCTCCACTGGCTCTCCGTCTGCTGCCGACCCCTCGATATCGGCGGGAAGGAGGAGCCCGACCTGGGCGGTGCCACTCTCGACAGCCGCGGTCAACTCCCCGGAGTCCTCGAAAACGCGGATCTCGACCGATCCATCCCCTTCGAGACCGGTGACGATCGCCCCGGAGAGACGGCCGTCATCGGCCTGGTGGACCCCCACCACGGGGGCGAACCCCGATCCGAACTGGACCCCGATCAGCAGGACGAGGGCGATGGGGAAGATGAAGACGAAGAAGATGTTGCTGCGCTCCCGGAACATGCGTTTCAGGTTGACCCAACCGATCCAGAGCGCCTTCATCTCGCCAACTTCCTCCGCAGGAGCACATAGGAGATCGTGCCGGTGACGACGGCGAATGAGAGGATGGCGCCGACCGCGGGAAGGGCGTCGGTCCACGGCGCACCCGAGCCGAGCTGTGCGAGACCTTCCATGAACCAGGCGTGTGGGGTGAGATATGTGAGTGCCGCGAGCACCCCGCCACTCGATGCGATGGGGAAGAACGTCCCTCCGAGCATCCCCAGGATCACGGCGATTATCGAGCCCAGGTTTCCCGCTCCCTCGGGGGTCCTGGCCACGGAGGCCACCAGTCCCATGATGCCCACTGCCGACAGGACTCCGGCGATGACCAGGAGGGCCACACCGAGGGGGGCGCCCCAGTTCGCCTCCATGAGCAAGGTGGTGGCCATCACAAGGACAGTCATCGACACGACCCCGAGGACGAACGCCAGGATCGCCTTCCCGGCCACCACCGAGACCCTGGGGATCGGTGTGGACATGAGTCTCGCCAACGTGCCGTCCCTCTCTTCTTCGAGAAGGCCGGTGACACCGAACTGGACGGTGAAGAAGAGGAAGAAGACAGCCATCCCCGCAGCGAAGAACGTGGATGCGTCGAGCTGCTTGCTGGCGGCGCTCTCGTCGATGATCGTGAACGTCATACCCGCGGTGGCGGGGTCCTGAGACAGCGAGGAGACGAAATCGGGCGTTGGCTGGACACCGGCCACGTTGGCGGTGGCGGCGACAGCGAGCTGACTCGCCGCGATGCCCGAGGAGAACTGTTCGGCGAAGGACGCCGCGATCTGTGTGGAGGTTGGCGAGTCGATGTCACCGATGACCTCGATCGTCGCCGAGCGATTCTCGAAGATCGCCTGCTCCAGCCCGGAGGGCATCACGAAGACGGCGTCGACGGCGCCGTCTTCGAGCCCGCCGTCGGCCGCGTCCCGATCGGGAAAGGTTTCGAGGGTCAGGACCTCGTCGGCTTCGGCTGCTTCGAGCACGGAAACGAAGGCGGCCGAGATCTCCGAAGCGTCCTCGTCGACCACCCCGTATTCGAGGCTGAGACCTTGACCCGTCGCCGCGGGGCCAAACACCAGATAGAAGATGTAGGCGAGCACCAGTGGCGCCAGGATCCCCAAGATGAATGCGGAGCGGTCGCGGACCCTCAGCCTCAGGTCCTTGCCGGCTATCAGAAGCGCGGCTCTCATCGGATCGGGCCCATCAGTCCCTCAGCGCCTTGCCGGTGAGGTGGAGGAAGACGGCCTCCAGGTTGGGCTCCTGGACCTCGACCCCGGTGATCGACCCGCCAGAACCGGTCACACAGGCCAAGAGCTCGGGGAGGATGGACGAGGCGTTGGCGGTCAGGACCTCAATCCTGTGATCCGACGCCGAGGCGTCACTCACGCCGTCGATCCGCCGTACCGCCTCGGCGGCCTCCGCGAGGTTACCGGACCCTGCAATCGCCACCCGGTCTTTCTCCCCGACCATCGACACCAGTTCCCGGCGCGTCCCCTGAGCCTGGACGATGCCTTCGTCGATGATGGCCACGCGATCGCAGAGACGCTCCGCCTCTTCCATGTAGTGGGTGGTGTACAGGACGGCCATACCCTCCCGGGACAGGTTCTCGACCGACTCGAGGATCGCGTTGCGCGACTGTGGGTCGACACCCACCGTGGGCTCGTCGAGGACGAGCAACTCGGGCTCGTGCAGTAGCCCGATGCCGATGTTGAGCCGGCGCTTCATCCCACCGGAGTACTCCTTGGTTTGATCGTCCTTGCGATCGTTCAAACCGACGACTTCGAGAACATGGCTCACTCTGCCGGAGAGCGAATCGCCGGTCATCCCGTAGAGATGCCCGAAGAACATCAGGTTCTCCTCGGCGGTGAGGTCCGGGTAGATGGCGAGATCCTGTGGTACCAGCCCGATCGAGGACCGTCCCCGGGTCGACTTGGTGCTTATCTGCTCGCCGGCGACGCTCACCGAGCCCTCGTCAGGAGCGAGCAGCCCACAGATCATGGAGATCGTGGTCGTCTTGCCGGCCCCGTTGGGCCCGAGAAGTCCGAAGGTCTCGCCGGCGGCGATGGTGAGGCTCACCCCGTCGACTGCTGTCAGGTCTCCGAATCTCTTGACCAGAGACTCTGCGGTCAGGATGTCGTCACTCATGGGGCTCTGTCTACTCCAACCTCGTCGATGAGTTGCTGAATGGCGGCGAGATTTTCGTCGAGGCTTACCGGGCTCGCCTGACCGAGATCGTCTGGGAGGTCGTGGGCTCGGCGCAGCAGAACCAGCTCTCCGTGAGACGCGGGGCGGGAGCCACCGACCGGGACGGTGCCGGGAGCGGCCGGCCCACCGCTCGACTCGCCGCCTCGCGCATCTCGTTCAGGGTCTGCGCGCTCTCCTGACCACAGTCCGAGGCGCTGGCTGCGATCGACTCGAGCTCTTTGTGGAGGATCTCGGTTTCCGGATCGGCGAACTGCCACCGCCAGGTGAGCGCATCGACGTCATAGCGCTCGAGATAGGGGGTGACGGCAGGGTGTTCCTCGAGCAGGGAGCCCTTCGGGATCAACAGCTTGATCGACATCTGCACCGGATCGGTGGCACCCAACAGGTCGTTGTCATCGATGAATTCGAATATCTGGGCGACGTCACCCGGTGTCGTCCACGGCATGAAGGGCAGCCAGGTCGGTCGGATGTGGATCCCCGACGCCCGGGTCAGGCGGATCGCCTCCACCATGTCGGCCCTCGTGTGACCCTTGTCCAGGATCGCGAGGGTCTCGTCGTCGACACTCTCGAAAGCCGACACCACGAACAGGAGGTTGAGGTCCGCCAGACGTGGCCACATGTCGGGATGATCGACGATGTGCTCGACCTTGATGGTGGCATCGAAGGTGAGCTCCGGGTGGGCAACATGGGCGCGCTCGAGGATGTCCAGAGAGTGAGCCGGCGCATTGAGGAAGTCGGCGTCGCCAAAGGTGATGTGACCCGCTCCCATCGCCACCAGATGGTCGATGTCCTCTAGAACATCGGTGCGGGGGACCACTCTGATGCGGCCGTCGTAGACGGCGGGAATCGGGCAGTGTCGGCAGCGGTGCCGGCAGCCGTGCGACGCCTCCACCGCGGCGGCGAGAACATGCTCACCCTGATGCTCGAGACGGGCATAGCGATCCAGACCGGGCAAACCCCGGCGATCCGGGGTCATCAACTCCGACCTGCCCAGGTGACGTCTCCGTCCCGGGTCGCCACCGTCCGCCCACTCCAACAGCCCGGGCTCGTACTCACCTTCGAGTCTGGCGTCCACATCGGCACTGCCCAGCCCCGCGTAGAGACCGTATAGGGCGACAAGGAGATCGGGATGCGACCTGGCCAACGAGACGACCACACTGTCGGCGAGACGGGTTGCGGTGTGCATCGGGACCGAGATGGCCACTCCCTCCGCCCAGTCGACGTCACTCTCCCTCAAGTCGTCCACGGCCAGGTCGGCGACACGAACCTCGTGGCCTCCCCGTCGCAACGCTGCTGCCGGTGAGGCGACATGGACCGGTTGGCGTCCCAACTCGTAAGTGGACAGCAGGAGGACTCGCATCCCGGCCCAGCTTACGGAATCACTCCCGATAGCCTCAGACGGGTGAACGAGTACCTCGATCTGGCCCATGGAGTGATCCATCGGAAGGACTACGGGGGCAGCGGCCAACCGATCGTCATGGTCCACGGTCTGGGAGGCTCCATCGCCAACTGGGATCTCCTGGGGCCCCGTTTCAGCCGCTATGGCCACACCGTCGCCCTCGACCTCCCCGGGTTCGGGCTCTCCCCGCCGGGGCGTGATTGGTCCTTGCAGACCCACTGCGACGCGATCGCCGACATGATCGAACACATGGGCGGCCCGGCTGTCCTCGTCGGCAACTCTCTTGGGGGTCTCCTCTCCGAGATCGTCGCCTCCACCCGACCCGACCTGGTGACCGCGCTGATCCTGATCTCCCCTGCCACGCCGCCCCGTCTCCCCGATCCCAACATCCACTGGCCGACCGCCCGCCGGCTCCTGGTCCATTCGACGCCCGGGCTGGGTTTGGCCCTGTCACGCCGGATGCTCGCCTCCATGGCCCCGCGCCAGCTGATCAACGACTCCCTGCGCCGGATCACCCACAAACCCGGGCGGGTCCCTGTGGACATGGTCGAGTCTTTCGTCGAGCTCGCCGAGCGACGCTGGCATCTTCCCTGGGCCGCCGATGCCATCCCCAAGACGGGACAGTCGATCAGGAGACACTTCCTGAAACGATCCCGATTCGTGGCGATGATCCGGGCGATCAAAGCGCCAACACTGGTGGTGCAGGGAGTCGAGGACCCGATCGTGTCCCGAACCTCGGTCGAATGGCTGTGCGCCCTCCGCCCCGATTGGACCCTGGTCCAGATGGAGGACACCGGACATGTGCCCCAGATCGACGCCGGCATCCGCACCTGGGGAGTGATCGAGCCCTGGCTCGAGTCACACCTGATTCGAGAAGTGACGGCCTAACTAACCTGGGCTCATGCCTTCTGATCTCGGCGAGACCATCGGCGACGAGTACGTGCACCAACTGGTCGACTCCGACCCGGTCGAAACCCAGGAGTGGATCGACTCTCTCGACGCGGTCGCCGCCGAGTTCGGTCCGGTGAGGGCCCGCTTCTTGCTCGCCAAGCTGTTGGAGCGGGCGCACGAGAAGCGCCTGGGCATACCGGCTGCGATCACTACGCCCTACGTGAACACGATCCCCCCGGAAGAACAGCCCGAATTTCCCGGGGACGAAGACATCGAGAGACGCATCCGCCGATTCATCCGATGGAACGCCGCGGTGATGGTGGTGAAGGCCAACCACCGCGAGAAGGGGATCGGCGGGCACCTCTCCACGTTTGCCTCGTCCGCAACCCTCTACGAGATCGGTTTCAACCACTTCTTCAGGGGGAAGAACGCCCTCGGTGGCGGTGACTACGTCTACATCCAGGGTCACGCCGCTCCGGGCACATACGCCCGCGCCTACCTCGAAGGCAGACTCGACGAGAAGCACCTCGACAACTTCCGCTTCGAGATCGGCGGCGACGGTCTGTCGTCGTATCCACATCCCCGGCTCATGCCCGACTTCTGGGAGTTCCCCACGGTCTCGATGGGTCTGGGACCGATCAACTCGATCTACCACGCCCGGTTCAACAAGTACTTGCAGAACCGGGGGCTCGACGACACCTCGAAATCGCGCGTCTGGTGCTTCATCGGTGATGGCGAGGTCGACGAGCCGGAGTCTCTCGGGTCGATCTCGTTGGCCTCCCGGGAAGGGCTCGACAATCTCACATGGGTGATCAACTGCAACCTGCAACGTCTCGACGGACCGGTACGGGGCAACGGCCAGATCATCACGGAACTGGAGGCGGTGTTCAAGGGCGCCGGATGGAACGTGATCAAGGTCATCTGGGGCAGCGGATGGGACGACCTTCTCGCCAAGGACGACGAAGGCGCTCTAGTCAACGTGATGAACGCCACCGTCGACGGTGAGTATCAACGCTACAAGGCCGAGGACGGCGCTTTCGTGCGTGAGCACTTCTTCGGCAAGGACCCCCGCACCAAAGAACTGGTGGCCGACATGAGCGACGAGGAGATATGGAACCTCCGTCGCGGGGGTCTCGACTTCAAGAAGATCTATGCCGCCTACAAGGTCGCCGTCGATCTGGACAACGGCAAGCCCACGGTCATCCTGGCGAAAACGATCAAAGGATGGACCCTCGGGCCCGATGTGGAGGGCCGCAATGCCACCCACCAGATCAAGGAGTTGACCAACAAGCAGTTGCTCGCCCTCCGGGAGACCCTCCACCTGGGCGACGAGATCCCCGAGGAGTCACTCCAAGGAGACAAAGAGCCGCCCTACTTCCGTCCCGGCCCGGGGACACCCGAATACGACTACCTCATGGCCCGCCGTGAGGAGCTCGGCGGTCCGATCCCGCACAGAGTCGTACGCGACTCCTCGCTGACCCTGCCCGGAGACGAGGCATACGCGGAGGTCATGGCAGGGTCGGGAAAGGTGGAGGCCTCCACCACGTCGGCGTTCACCCGGTTGATCCGCTCTCTGGCCAGGGCCGAGGACTTCGGGGCCCACGTGGTCCCGATCGTGCCAGACGAAGCCCGCACCTTCGGCATGGACTCGTTGTTCCGCGAGCTGAAGATCTACGCCTCCAAGGGCCAGCTCTACGAGCCGGTCGATGCCTCCATGATCCTCTCCTATGCAGAGGCGCAGGACGGCCAGATCCTCGAAGAGGGCATCACCGAGGCCGGGTCTCTGGCGTCGTGGACGGCCGCGGGGACCTCCTACGCCACCCGTGGCCTGCCGATGGTGCCCTTCTTCATCTTCTACTCGATGTTCGGGTTCCAACGGGTGGGCGATCTCATCTGGAGCGCCTCCGACGCCCGGGTGCGCGGGTTCCTCCTCGGGGCGACCGCCGGACGGACCACACTCGCCGGTGAGGGACTCCAGCACCAGGACGGCCACAGCCTCGTCCTCGCCTCCACCGTGCCGGTCTGTCAGGCATACGACCCGGCGTTCGCCTACGAGGTCGGGACCATCATCCAGCGGGGTATCAAGAGGATGTATGGCGACGACCCGGACGACGTCTTCTACTACCTGACCCTCTACAACGAGAACTACGCCCAGCCGCCACGTCCCCCGGATGCCGAGCAAGGCATCATCGACGGTCTCTACAAGTGGGCCGATGCACCCGAAGGCACCAAGCAGGACGTATCGATCCTGTTCTCCGGGACCGCCAACCTGGCAGCACGGGACGCCCGCGACGACCTGGCCCAGTTCTACGGAGTCGGAGCCGAGTTGTGGTCCGCGACCTCGTACAAGAAGCTACGGGAGCAGGCGCTGAAGGTGGAGCGCTGGAACCGACTCCACCCCGAGGAGGAGCCCCGGGTCCCGCTCGTGACCAAGATGCTGGCCGACTCTCAGGGGCCGACGCTGGCAGTCACCGACTTCATGACCATGGTCCCCGACCAGGTGGCCAAGTGGATGCCCCGTGACTTCCTCGTCCTTGGCACCGACGGCTATGGGAGATCAGACAGTCGGGCTGCGCTACGCCGGTTCTTCGAGACCGACAAGGGCCACATCGTCCTCGCGGCCCTCTCCGGTCTCGTCAGGGCCGGTCGGATGAAACCCGGCGCGGTCGGCGACGCCATGGACCGCTACCAGATCGACCCCGAGACGATCGACCCCGCGCACGCCCATTGAGCGTGTCGGTCGTGCTTCCCGACGAGCTACGACTCCCGATCATCGATCACTGCATCGCCGCCCTCCCCAATGAGGGGTGTGGCTTGCTGGCCCTGGATGGTGACCGGGTGGTCGAGGTGTATCCGACCGGCAATGAGGAGGCCTCGCCGTCGTCCTACACCATCCCCCCACAGGAGCACTACGACGCCCTCGTCGACGCCGAACGGCGCGGGTGGGAGTTGAGCGGTGTGTTTCATGGTCATCCCGCCGGCCCGGCGGCGATGTCGGGCACCGACCTGGAACGGGTCGCCGACCCTGCCTGGCTCTACCTCGTGGTGAGCCTGGCAGGGCCGGACCCGGTCGTCGTCGGTTGGCGGGATGGCGGCGAGGTGAGGATCAGCTAGCGGCGAGGATCTCGTCCAGCCGCTGGTAGCCCTCGTTGATCCCGACCTCCATGCCACTGGCGACGAATGCGTCGCGACTCTCGAAGGAATCGACCAGTGAGGTCGAGGTCAGCCGCGTGCGCCCGCCTCCGATGTCCTCGAACTCGATGCGATCCAGTGACACACCGTCTGGGATGTCCTCGTAGTTGAACGTCTGGATGATCACCGAGTTGGGGCGGATCTCGTGGAAGGACCCCCGAAACCAGCCCTCCCAGCCATCACCGGACGCTTTGTATCGATAGGAGCCCCCAGTGCGGCAGTCGAACGTCTCGATCTCGTTCTCGTATCCGTCGGGGCCGCTCCATTGCTTGAAGATCTCCGGGTCGGTGTGGGCCCGGAACACCTTCTCGGGCGGGGCATCGAACTCCCTGATGATCCTCACCAGGGGGACATCGGGGTCGACGATGATCTGGGTCTCGTGCTTGGTTTCGGTCGTCATTTTCTCTCTTCTCCTTCGGTGTACGACATGGCCTCCAGGACCGTGTCGAGTCTGCGGTAACGCTCCTCGGCGAGGCGCCGATAACGCTCTATCCATTTGGTCATGAGGTCGAATACCTCCGCCTCGAGATGCACTGGTCGACGCTGTGCATCTTTGGTCTTGGTCACCAACCCCGCATCCTCCAACACCTTGAGATGCTTGGAGATGGCCTGGACCGTCATGTCGTAAGGCTCGGCCAGGTCGGTGACCGTGGCGTCACCGACTGCCAACCGGGCCACGATGTCTCGTCTCGTCGGATCGGCGAGAGCCGAGAACACGTTGGACAGCGGGTCCCGGCCCGTGGCGTTGTCAACCATTTGGTTGAATATATCTAGCCCCTCGCCCTTTGTCAA
>CAZZIG010000114.1:0-5321 GCA_964653975.1 uncultured Acidimicrobiaceae bacterium | reverse complement strand
GACCCGGATACGGGTCCCACTTCCTGAGGAAAGCGAGAGGTCAGTCGGCGGCGTCGACGGCCGCGATGGCCCATGCCAGGGTGGATCTGGGGTCCTCCACCGCGAGACGCAGCTCCCAGCCGGTACCGGGAGACCCGTCGTCGAACCAGTAGAAGCTCAGACTCTCCAACGCCTCACCCATGGCGTCGGGGGCGGGTGGCCAGTCCAGATCGCAGAAGCTGGCGATGGCCCACCACACTCCATACCTTCCGGCGGCGGCGCCCCGGCGCCGCCCGTGGGCCCCGCCCGAGGCCCCGGCCCACCCCATCCAGCGGAGAGCGTTCTCGGGGGACAACGCACCGACACGAGCACGGCTCAGACCTAGCGCCCGGATCGCCGCCCCGGCGTCACCTTCGACCGTCGAAGTCTCGTATCTGCCGTTGGACTCGGTGACCCACGGCTCGACCAGATCGAACAACGCGCCCTCGGAGTGCGGGTCGTCGATCGCGGAGAAACTGGAAGGCAGCGGCATCTCCTCCACTGGCGGCGGGTCCGGAGATGGCGCATCCACCTTGTCGGCCTTGTACGTGGCCACCGGATACACCGGCTCCCATTCCATGAGACGATTGGGGAGGTCGGCGATCGGATCGGTGTCCGTGTCGCCTCGCACCACCCTCTCCGCCGCCGTGACCGTCCGCCAGGGCCCGTCGTCGAGATGAGGCTCCAGCTCGCGCCACGTCTTCGTCGACGCCGCCACCTCCGGGAGAGGGCCGAGAGAGAATCGGGCCGTCCCCTCGCTGACCGCGGGGCCAGCCCAAAGACCGGGGGCTTGCAGGGCCAAGCGATAGCGGATGTGCTCCTCCACACCCCAGAGCTGTTTGCCCCGACCGACCGCCTCGCGGCATCGAGTCTTCAGCGTGACCAAATCGTCCCACGCCTCGTTCTCACAGAGACCGTCGACGACCCGAAGGAGTTCGTCTGTGTCCGAGTACTCGATGGCCTCGATGGCCCGCTGGCTGATCACGACCCGGGCCCGGTGGCGATCGGGAGATCGCGACGGGACCACTCCGAGAACGAGCCCACGTAGACGTCGGGAATCTCCCTTCCCGCTACAACGATGGCGAGAGCGTCGTGACACGCTGTCACCCCACTCCCGCAGGACACGACCGGTCGAGCCGGCAGAGCTTCGTAGAGCTCGGCGAGTTGGGCCGAGGAGCGGAACCGACCCCCCTCGTCGAGATTCGCCTCGGTTGGGATATTGACTGCGCCAGGGATGTGACCCGCCTTCACATCGACGGGCTCGACGTCGCCTCGATACCGCTCCGGGCTACGAGCGTCGACGACCATGCGCCCCTCGAGCTGGTGGTGACCCACGACACCGCTGAACTCGTCCGGCGCCGGATAGGAGGCCGGAACCGGGGTGACGTTGCCGACAGCGACATCGTGGCCGCCGGCGACCCAGGCCTGGAATCCCCCATCGAGCACCTGGACCTGGTCGTGGCCGATGGCGCGGAGCATCCACCAGAGACGAGCTGCGATCCGCCCGGCGACGTCGTCGTACGCCACGACATGGGTCTGAGGGTCGATACCGAGTCTCCCCAGCGCGCCGGCGAACGCGGAGGGGTCGGGGAGGGGATGACGGCCCGAGACCCCGGGTGGGCCGGACAGGTCGCGGTCGAGGTCGACGAAGACGGCTCCAGGTATGTGGCCCGACTCATAGCTGGTCCGACCCTTCGCGGGATCGACGAGATCCCAGCGGAGGTCGCAGAGGTGGACCCGGTGACGTTGGGCCACCAACTCGTCGACGGTGATCAGGGGCTCCACCTAGACGGAGCCCTCCGTCTCTGAGCTCTTCTTGCGCTCGTACGACAGCTGATACAGGAGATATTTCCCGGCTACCTCGTCGAACCACTCCACCTTCTCCTCGATGGGGGCGGTCTCGATCAGGATGGCGACCGCCTCCTTCGGATCGAGGCCTTGGTGGAGCAACTGGTTGGCCCGTTCGACGACTCTCATGTGCCTCATCACGGCTCCTCGTCGCCAGCCGGTGGATCCCCCGGTGCCGATTCCGTCCCCTGCAATTCCGCTCCCAACTCGTTGATCGTGGTCCCCACGGCGGTCGCCAACGAGCTCGCCGCGTCCTTGAGCTTGCGGCGCACCTCAGGATCCTGGAGGGCGGACGACACCGAGGTGGCGATCTGGTCCCACGCCCCGGCGAGGGTGGCGAATGCCTCCTTGATCTCCTCTTCGGTGGGGCCGTCTTCAGAGGCCACTCTGCGATAGGTCCCCTTGAGCCGTTCCCCCAACCCGCCGAACTCCTCCTGAAAGGTGTTCCAGGGGTCCTGCCCCTCTGTCGTAGGATCGTCTTCGTGCGTCTCCACCTCCTGGATGGTACATACGAGCTGTTTCGCTCCCACTACGGGCGAAAGGACACGGTCCTCGCCCCCGACGGGCACGATGTGCACGCCACATTGGGCATCCTCGAGTCGACCCTGTCTCTCCTCCGCGAGCCGGGGGTGACCCATCTCGCCGCGAGCTTCGACACCGTCATCGAGTCGTTTCGCAACGACATGTTCCCGTTCTACAAGTCGTCGGCCGGCATGGACGAGGAGCTACTGCGCCAGTTCCCGTTCGCAGAGGAAGCTCTCGAGGCGATCGGGGTGGTGGTTTGGCGCAATATCGAGTTCGAGGCAGACGATGCGCTGGCCGCCGCCGCAGTGAAATGGGTGGACGACGTTGAGCAGGTGGTCATCTGCAGCCCGGACAAGGACATGTCACAGATCGTCGTCGGTGACCGCATCGTCACCTACAACCGCCGCGAGCAGAGGATCGTCGACGAGGATGGCGTCGTGGAGAAATTCGGGATCCATCCCGAGTCGATCCCCGACTATCTCGCCCTGGTGGGTGACACCGCCGACGGAGTTCCCGGGATCCCCGGCTGGGGCGCCAAGTCGAGCGCCACGGTCCTCGCCAAGTTCCCCAGACTCGAGTTGATCCCGCCCGACCCCGCCGATTGGAGGCTCACCGTGCGTGGTGCGGAGAAGCTGGCCGCCACCTTCCGGGCCCATCAGGAGGAGGTCTATCTCTACCGGGAGCTGACCACCTTGCGACTCGACGCCCCCATCGACGAGACACTCGAGGACCTGGAGTGGAGAGGAGTCCCCGCGGACCGATTCCACGAGTTCTGCGAGAAGATGGGTTTCGACGCTTCGGCCATCAACGTCCATCGCTGGGAGGCCTGAACATTGAGGGGGGACGACCCCCCTCCGACCCCCCGGCCCGCCGGGGGGTCGGCCCGTCCGCCTGAGTGTCCCGTGTTGAGGTTTGGGTGGGCCCGTCTCAACCCACGGCCCGCCGGGGGGTCGGCCCGTCCGCCTGAGTGTCCCGTGTTGAGGTTTGGGTGGGCCCGCCTCAACCCCCGGCCCACCGGGGGGTCGGCCCGTCCGCCGGAGTCCCCGTGGTGGAAGTGTGGCGTGGCCCGGGCTGATCCCCGTGGACAACTTCAGTCCTCGTCGTCCTCCCAGACCACGTCGAGACGCTCCAGACAGTCGGCGCATCGGTAAGCGAGCGGGAAGCCGTCCTCCAAGGGATCGTCCGGTGGCAGGTAGCTGATGAGATGGGCGGTGCCACCACAATCGACACAGACGATGGTCGGTGACGGGGTGCTCACCTCGCTCTCCCCGATCGAATCAGGATGAGGGAGCCGATCGTCCCGGCGACCACTGAACCGGAGAAGATGCCCACTTTGGCGAAACCGGCGAGTTGGGCGTCGGCGAAAGCCAGTCCGGTCACGAACAACGAGACGGTGAACCCGATCCCGGCCACCGCGGCTAGCCCCAGCACGTGTCTCCAGGTGGTGCCCGGAGGAAGCTTTCCGAGCCGGAACCGTACCGCTCCATAGGAGGCCAAGGTTATGCCAATGATCTTGCCGACGATCAGCCCGAGCCCGATGCCAAGGGCCACCCTCGAGGTGAGGGCTTCACTGATTCGCACCGCCCGGAAATCCACCCCGGCGTTGGCGAGGGCGAAGAGGGGGACGATCACGAACGAGCTCCATCCGACCAACCGGTGCTCCAATCGACTCAGCGGAGAGACGGCCTCGTTGGCGATCTCGGAGAGCAACAGAGTCTCGTGGTCTGCGTGCTCTTGGGTCCGGGCGTCGGACGGGCCCTCGACCGGATACTGATCGAGGATGGCGCGTGCCCTGGTGTCGAAATCCTCTGCTCGATAGAGCGGGTGGGCCGGGGTGAGAAAACCCAGGGCGACTCCGGCCAGGGTGGCGTGGACCCCTGACTCCAGGGTCAGATACCAGATCACGAAGGCCATGGGCACGTAGAACCACATGGCGCGCACGTTCACTTTCCCGGCGACCCACACCAACACGAACCCGGCGATGGCGGCTGCGAGGTAGCCCGTGTTCAGGTTGGATGTGTAGAAGAGGGCGATCACCAGGATGGCACCGATGTCATCGGCGATGGCGACTGCCAGCAGGAACAGCTTGGCCCCGGGAGGAACCCGGGATCCGAGCAGGGCGACGATGCCCACGGCAAATGCGATGTCGGTGGCCATCGGTATGCCCCACCCGTTGGCGGCGGGAGTTCCCGCGTTGAGGGAGAAGTAAATGACGGCCGGCAACACCATGCCACCGAGGGCCGCCAGGACCGGCAGCGCGGCGGCCCGGGGGTCACGCAGGTCACCAACGACCAACTCACGTTTGATCTCCATACCGACCACGAAGAAGAAGACCGCCATCAGACCGTCGTTGATCAACTGCAACGCCGACTCGTCGAGATGGAACGCAAAGAACTCGACGGTGAGATGCTCCTCCAATAGTGAGAAGTAGGTGTCGGACCAGGCGCTGTTTGCCCACAGCAGGGCGAGCAGCGCGGCGGAGAGGAGAACGATGCCCGACGAGGCCTCGACCTGGCTGAAGCGGACGAAGGGTCGGATGAAGGTCTTGGGGACGAACCGTTCCGACGTCGACCAGGTGCGATGTCTGGTGTCCATCTCAGCCGACGGTGTTCCCCACCGATCTCAGCATCTGGCAGGCCTCGACTACCCGTGCCGCCATCCCTACCTCGGCCTTTTTCATGTAGGAGCGAGGGTCGTAGACCTTCTTGTTGCCCACCTCGCCGTCGACCTTGAGCACCCCGTCGTAATTGGAGAACATGTGGTCGACGATCGGACGGGTGTAGGCGTACTGGCAGTCGGTGTCGATGTTCATCTTGATCACGCCGTAGCCGAGGGTCTCGTGGATCTCCTCGAGGGTCGACCCGCTTCCGCCGTGGAACACCAGATAGTGGCGAGCCTCGTCACCGAAGCGCTCCGCCACGGCCTCTTGC
>CAZZIG010000113.1:0-22921 GCA_964653975.1 uncultured Acidimicrobiaceae bacterium | reverse complement strand
CCACACCCACGACCGTCTCTTCCGCCCCACCCTCCTCGACTGAACGGACCCGACTTCCTCACGAAGTACGACCCGTATGTGGGTCTGTGCGCCTCGAGAATTTCTCGAGGCGCACAGACCCACATTTCTCGAGGCGGTGGGACCCGGATACGGGTCCCACTTCCTGAGGATTGCCTTTTCGACGTGGTGTCGGGAAACACCTAGGCTGGCCCGCCGTGCTTTCAGTCCAGGATCTCCACAAGTCGTTTGGTGACATTCGCGCCCTCACCGGGTGCACGTTCCATGTCGCCCGGGGGACGATGCTCGGCTTCCTCGGCCCCAACGGGGCCGGGAAGACCACGGCGATGCGAATCGTCTTCCGGCTCCTCCGACCCGAGTCGGGCACCGTGACCTGGGAGGAGTCACCGATCGAAGCCGACGACCTGATCCGGTTCGGGTACATGCCGGAGCAACGAGGTCTCTATCCCAAGATGCGAACCGGTGATCAGCTCACCTACTTCGGCCGTCTCCACGGGATGAGCAAGAACGAGGCGCGGGCGGCCGCAGAGCGATGGCTGGAGAGGTTCGGCCTCGCCGACCGGATCGGCGATCCTGTCGAGTCCCTGTCACACGGAAACCAGCAGCGGGTGCAGCTCGCCGCCGCCCTGATCCACGACCCCGAGTTGCTGGTGCTCGACGAGCCTTTCAGCGGTCTCGACCCGATCGCCGTGGAGACGATGTCTGACGTCCTCCGAGAGCAAGCGGCTTCGGGCAAGGCGGTGGTGTTCAGCTCACACCAACTCGATCTGGTCGAAGATCTCTGCGAGGACGTCGCCATCATCAACCAGGGCAGCGTGGTGGTCAACGGGCGGGTGCAAGACCTCAAAGACGCCGCCCCCATCCGACACCTCGAGCTGGAGATCGACGGCGATCCCTCCGTCCTCGTCGACTCTCTCGAAGGGGTGCAGGAGACCCGCACCGACGGTGACCGGCTCACCGCGATCATCAGCGCCGAGACCGACGTACGCGGCTTCATCGCAAAGGCCCAGGAAGCCGGCAAGCTCCGGCATTTCAGCTACACCACACCGTCGTTGTCCGACCTGTTCCGGGAAGCTGTGCGATGACAGGGCTTCGGACACTCTCTCGGGTCGCCATGCGTGAGATCAGCGAGAGGGCCCGATCGAAGGCCTACCTCGCCACCACCGGACTGACGATCCTCATCGTCCTCGGCCTGATCGTCGTCCCGAACCTGTTCGGTGGGGGCACCGCGGAGAGCACCGTGGGGTCGCTGGGCGAAGGCAACGACGCCATCGTGACCATGGCGGTCGAGCTGGGCAACGCCAACGACGAGCCGGGTGATCCCCCCAGCATCGCCATCGAGACCATCCAGTTCGCCGACCGTGATGAGGCAGTCGCCGCCCTGGAGGCCGGGGAGGTGGACGCAGTGCTCGTCGACGGTGAAGAGGTGATCGTCGCCAACGTCGGCGGTTTCGGTGGCAGCTCGTTCCTCAATGGGCTGCAACGCTCCGCCGGGACGGTGCAGATCCAACAGGTCATCGCAGAACAGGGTCAGGAGGCCGCCGACATAATCGAGATCCTCACCTCCGACCCGCTCGAGGTGACGAGTCTCTCCGAAGGGGATCCGGCGGAGGGTGAGAGCCGGACCATCACCGCCTACTTCGGGCTCCTCCTCCTCTACCTCGCCGTCCTCCTCTACGGAACCTGGATCCTCACCGGTGTCACCGAGGAGAAGTCGAACCGGGTGGTCGAGGTGCTCCTCTCCAGCGTCCGACCCTGGCAGATACTCGGAGGCAAGATCGTCGGGATCGGAGCCCTCGCCCTCGTCCAACTCCTGGGGACGATCGTGGTCGCCCTGATCGCTCTGCGGGTCACCGACGCCTTCGACCTGCCCCCCATCGAGATCGGAGCGGTTCTCAACCTCCTCCTCTGGTTCTTGGTCGGCTTCTTGATATTCGCCGTGTTGTTCGGTGCGGCCGGGTCGTTGGTGAGCCGATCCGAGGACGCCAACACCATCGCCATGCCGATGTCGATGACCGCGGTGGTCGGGTTCTTCGTTTCGATCGCGGCTCTCAACGACCCGGACGGGATCGTGGCGGTGATCTTCACCTTCGTGCCACTCACCTCCCCTTTCGTGGTCCCGGTGCGGACCGCCCTCGAGGCGATCCCGCTGTGGGAGTATCTGGCCGCACTGGTGATCGCGATCGTGACCATCGTCGTGCTCACCAGGATGGCCGGGCGCATCTATGCGGGTGGCCTCCTCCGTTATGGAGGCCGGGTGAAGTTGCGAGAAGCCTGGAAGTCGGCGTCCGAATAGCGGAGGTACATTTCAGACCGTCTCGGTGGCTTCCTTCCGGGACAGGGAGTAGATGCGGAACGGCCGCTGCACGCCCTTCAAGTTGAGGTCCTCGACCGAATCACCGTCGACGTTGGCCCGCACCAGGGCAAAGGTGCGTTCCGTGGCCAGGATCTGACCGGGATCGGCGTTGGTGGCGAGACGGGCAGCCACGTTGACATGGCTACCGATCACCGTGTAGTCGGTCCGCGTGGCCGAGCCGATGTTGCCCACCGTGACGTACCCGGTGCTGACCCCGATACCGATCGAGAGCTCTTCCTCCAAACGCATCCAGGTCGAACGGAGCTCTTCGACCTTCTCGCGCATCTGGAACGCGGTCGCTACGGCTCTCTCGGCATGATCCTCGAACGGGATCGGGTCGCCGAAGAAGGCGAGTATGCCGTCACCCAGATACTTGTCCAGGGTCCCGCCGTTGGCGAAGACGATGTCGGTCATGACACTGAAGTACTCGTTGAGTCCGTCGACGAACTCCTCGGGCTCCATCCGCTCGGCCATCTCGGTGAAACCGCGGATGTCCGAGTAGAGGATGGACAGGTTGCGTCGCACGGAGGTGAACCCGACCGACTCCTCGCCCGTGAGGATGGCGTCTGCCACTTGAGGCGAGACATACCGGCGCAATTGCTCGGTTCGCTGCAACTGGCTCACCTGCTCCTCGATGGTCTTCTCGAGGTTGGCGTTCAGCGTGCTCAAGTCCTGGTAGAGCGTGGCCAATTGGGTGCTGGTCCGGTTCAGATTCACTGTCAGACGTCCGAACTCGTCACGGTTGGGCACCTGGACGACCTGGTCGAAGTCTCCGTCAGCGATGCGTGCCAGTGCCATGTCGATCCTTCGCACCGGGCGGATCACCGCCCAGGACAGGATGGCCCCCATTATCAATGCGGTGAGCAGGCTGACCCCCGAGAAGATCGCCACGGTGACGGTGAGGAACTGCCGGTTCTGCTGGAAGGCGGCCAACTCCGAGTCGATCTCGGTGCCGAGACCCGCGATCAGCAGATTCAGGTCGTCCTCCAATTCGTGGGAGATCTCGTGCTCGGCGGAGATGTGGATGTCTTCGGCCCTATCCAGGTCGCCCTCCTCATAGAGGCTCTGAACCTCTTCACTGGCGGCGGCGAAACGGGAATTGGACTCGTCAAGCCGGTCGAGGATCACCAACTGCGCGGGGTCGGCCACACGCCGAATCTCTTCCATGTCCTCGACGAAGTCGGCCTTGGCCACCGTGATCCTGTCGTTCCAGGAGTCGACCCGGGTGATCAGTGCCATGGCTCGAAAGTGGCTCTGGGCGGTGACCCCATAGATGCCCTGCCGGGCGTGATCCATTTGCTGTTCCAGTGCGACGACCCGAGTCATCTGTGTGTTCATCCGGTTGATGACCACGATGCTGAGCACACCCATCGCAAGGAGGAGCAGCGCGCTCAACAGGAAACCTGCGAGGAGCTTGGTGTGGATCGTGGCCCGCATTCGGGCTACGAAGTCCACTAGCGGGCGGACGACCCGGATCGGTCCCGCTTCGAAGTCGGTCTGTTCGTGATCGGTGGACGAGCCGTCCATCATCGCTTCATCCCCTGAGGCGGTCACAGTTCGATCAATAGAGGGCCCAGCGGACCTCCTGATACCTGTCGTAGGTGGAGGGAGCTTACAGCCGCGCCCGGCTCGGTGCCGTTCCGATGAGTTCTGCGGTCGTCCATCCCGATAGCCTCCGCAGATGACCTATGACCATCTGGAAATCGAGAGAGACGGTCCCGTCGCCATCCTCTGGCTCAACCGTCCCGAGAAACTCAACGCCCTGTCCGAGGACATGTGGGAGGACACCCCCAAGGCGATGTCCGAGCTCGACGCAGACGACGAGACCAGAGTCGTCATCCTCGCCGGCCGTGGAGACGCCTTCAGCGTGGGCATCGACATCGGGATGCTGGCCGGGCTCCAACCATCCGCGCCGTCGCCGGCCAAAGGCAACTTCCACATCTACACCGAGATCAAACGGCTTCAGCAGACGGTTAGCTCGTTCGCCGAGACCGCCAAGCCGGTGATCGCAGCCATCCACGGCTACTGCCTGGGAGCCGGAGCCAACCTGATCTCGGCATGCGACATCCGGATCGCCGCAGCCGACGCCACGATCTCGATACGGGAGACCAAGATGGGCCTGGTCGCCGACATCGGTGCGCTGCAGAGGCTCCCGGCGATCGTCGGCAATGGTGTCATGGCCGAGATGGCATTCACCGGGGCCGACTACCCGGCGACCTGGGCACTGGAGAAGGGTCTGGTCAGCCGGGTCTGCGAAGACCGCGCCGCGCTGATGGCCGAGACGCGAGCCCTGGCACACGAGATCGCCGCCAACTCACCATTGGTGACTCAGGGGGTGAAGCGGATCATCCAGGCAAACGACGGGCGCACCATCGACCAGGCGCTCGACTACGTGGCGCAATGGAACTCGTCGTTTCTCGTCTCCAACGATCTGACCGAGGCGATCAACGCCTTCATGGACAAACGCGACCCGGATTTCACCGGTACTTGAACAGTCATGGGCCGACCAGGTCCAAACCCAACCAGGACGCGAGGTTCTCTATCTCGGATCGAACCCCTTCTCCGATGGTGGCATCGAACGGGATGTCCTCGTGGATCGCGTTGACCCGGAAGACACCGGCCCCTCGATCGGCTCTGGCGTCGAGCTTCCCCACGAGCCGATCCCCGTGCAAGATTGGCAGGGCGAAATATCCCCAGCGACGATTGGCCTCTGGTTTGTACATCTCCAGGACGTACTCGTACCCGAAGAGCTCCCCGGTCCGTCTGCGATCGTGGATCAGCCGGTCGAATGGGGAGAGAAGTGCCGTCCTGGGCTCGAACGGCTGATCGATCAGAACCGGGTCCACACGCCATTCCCCCGGCAGACCTTCCACCACCGCCGGCTCACCGGCCTCCTCTACGTGGTAGGGCTCCATTGGCTGGGCGGGCATCTTGGACCGGGCGATCCCGAGCGAACGGAGCCGACGCTGGTCGCGGAGCCGTTTCGCCTCCTCGATCGGCACGACTTCGATGTCGCTCGGGTAGATCCGTTCGGCCAGGTCCCACAGCCGCTGTCGTCCCTGTCGGCCGGCGATGGCGAGCTCGCCCCGCAGAGTCAGGAACTCGAGCATCTGGGTCACGTTGCGGGCGTTGGTCCAACCCGTCGAACGCCATGGCTCCACACTGGTGTCGGGGATGTCCCGGGAGAGCAATGGGCCCGAGGCATCGACGAGAGCGAGGATGTCTCGTCGGAAACGGTCGTTCATCCGTAGCCACTCTCGGGTCTCCTCGTACCGGGGCCATTGGTCCATCTCGGCGAGATAGAGCCCCAGGTCGGACATCGGCCTCACCAGCGCATTGAGCTCGTAGAGCGTCCGATCCTCTTCGAGGGCTCGAATCAGGTGCTCTGGGCGGTAGGAGTCGCCGAGGCGGCTCCAGGCCACCAGGTCGGCGGAGGGGGCGACCGCGGAAGTGGGGTCGATCTGGAGAAGTGTCAGCCGCTCGACGAGGCTGACCAGGTCGGAGGGGCGTTCCCCTCCGAGGGCCTGTGCCCGCACCGCGACCTTCCTGGCTTGCTCGATGTCGAGTCGGTGCGTCCTCACGGGGCGAGGTTAGGGCCGGTCCCGGCCAGGACCATTGGCGCTGCAACCAGGACCTTCGGCACTCGTGAAATCTTTCACAAAACACGATGCTCTCCCAATAGGCAGTTACCTGTTGATTGGAGGATCCAATGACTGCAACAGTCGAAACGACCCGCACCTACGATGCGGACACCGCACCAAAGAAGAGTTTTGTTCTCCTGCTTGCCGGAATCCTGGCGATGACCGTCGGGTTCGGCGCCGTGGCGGGAGGCGTCTTTGGCGCCTGGTACACCTGGGATCAGGCCGTCACCCAGGACATCGTCACTCCCGACGATGCGGCCATAGCCGAAGCCCCCGTTCGTGGCCCGTTCACGATGTGGGCCCAGGCTGACATCATCACGAAGCACCAACTCGACCGGACCGAGGGTCTCTACTACTCACAGATGGACCGGGAAGTCCCGGCCGTCGACGAGGCGGGTGAGCCGGTCATGGACGAGAACGGTGAGGCCTTGATGGTCCCCAACGACGCAAGGGCCTCTTGGTTCGATGCCACGACACTGACCACGGCGTTGAGCCTCGGGATCGTGTCCTACGCACTGGCAGCTTTTGCCTTCGTGACCGGATTGACCCTGATCTTTGTCGGATATGTGTTCATCCACATCCGACGGAAGGCAGTATTCCTCTAACAACGGACTGCCTGAGGAAGGACCGGGCCCTGGGTTCCAGGGCCCGGTTCCTTGTGCCCTCAGCGCCGATCGCGCCGCAGCAGTGTTCTCACCGCCGAGTTCTTCCAGAGGTTCCCGAAATGACGCCATTGGCGCTTCCGGTCGATCAGGAGGGCTTCAGTGTGCACGGGCTCGTCGCTACCGAAATGACCCGCCAACCGGGTGAGTGTGTGATTCCAGATCTTGTCTTCGAGCCTGGAGGTGTACACCCGGAAGGACGCCTCGTATAGAGGGTCGTTGGCCCGGACCAGGAGATGGATGCGGGCAGTGGTGACCGGTCCCTCCTGATGAGCGCTGAAGGTGATGATGGCGGCCCACGGATGACCCTCCGGCGTCATGTACGACCACGACGTCTCATCGGCGTAGATGACACGCACACCCGATGTCACCTTCGTAGGGCCCCGTCCCCCGGCTATCACCGCGATCTCCCCGGGCGCGATCCCGGCGGCGGGCGCGTA
Source organism: uncultured Acidimicrobiaceae bacterium (assembly GCA_964653975.1). Classification (GTDB taxonomy): domain Bacteria; phylum Actinomycetota; class Acidimicrobiia; order Spongiisociales; family ZC4RG35; genus JANQRA01. Next base: position 15,804 of record CAZZIG010000113.1, on the reverse strand, counting down.
GAACTTGTTCGAGGGATACCAGAAGTCACCGAAGTTCTCCTTCCAGCTCTGGATCACCTCCTCCGGGGTCGGACCGGGGATCGCCACTTCATAGGACTTCTGCCAGAGCTGGCCGAACCCCTGCAACGGGCCCGTCGGTTTCCTCCCCTCCACGTTCCCGCGGTGTGCTCCCTCGACGGTCTCCTCGACATGGAAGACCTCTACCGGCTTGGCCCAGTTCTCGATGTTTCTCGGTTCTGACACGACTCCTCCTTCTGCTGGATTTGTATCGGGATGGCGTTCCCGGACCGTTACGACACCAAAGTGATCTCGTCGTAACGCGTCATGAGGCACAATCAGGCGAATGTCAGACTTCGATGCCGCGGTCGTCGGCGCGGGACCCAATGGCCTGGCGGCGGCAATCGAGCTCGCCCGCTCCGGCAGGAAGACCCTTCTGGTGGAGGCGGCGGACGAGGTGGGGGGTGGGACCCGGACCGCGGAGTCGACCCTGCCGGGCTTCAAACACGACGTGTGCTCCGCCATCCATCCCGCCGCGATCGCGTCGCCATATTTCAACGAGATCGATCTCGAGATCGACTGGGTGCATTCCCCGATCTCGTTCACCCACCCTCTGGACGGCGGCCGGGTCGCTGCTTTGCACCGCTCGGTCACAGAGACAGCCGCGGGAATCGGTGAGGACGGCTCGGACTACGTCGCCCTCATGGAGCCACTGGTGGAGAACATCGAGGAGATGGTGCAATCGGCGCTAGGCCCGGTGACACTCATCCCCGAGCACAAGGCGGCCTTCGCCCGTCTCGCCCTCATCGGTGGCTTGCCCTCGGCCGTGCTGGCAAAGCGGTTCAATACCGAAGAGGGCAAGGCTCTCATTGCCGGGATCTCGGCGCATGCCATAGCCCCGTTCCATGCCCCGGCCACCGCCGCCGTTGGGATCATGCTGGGAGCGATCGGCCACAGTCACGGCTGGCCCATGGCCAGAGGCGGGTCCCAGTCCATAGCCGGCGCCCTGCTCGCCCGTTACCACGAACTGGGTGGCGAAATCGAGGTCGGACGCACGGTGAGCACCGCCAACGAGCTCCCGGCCGATCTGGTGTTCCTCGATGTGATGCCCCCGGCTGCAATTGCCATGGCCGGAGACCGGATCTCCGGCGCCAACGCTCGTCGCCTGTCCAGATGGAAGCCGGGTCCCGGGGTCTTCAAGATCGACTGGGCTCTGGACGGGCCGATCCCGTGGACCGATCCCCTGAGTGCCCAGACGGCGACCGTCCATCTCGGTGGCAGCTACGCCGAGGTGGCTGCGGCCGAGCGCTCCGTCGCCCGTGGGGAGCATCCCAAGAGACCCTTCGTCCTCCTCGCGCAACAGTCCCTCTTCGACGACACCCGCGCCCCTGCGGGCAAACACACCGCGTGGGGCTATTGCCACGTCCCCAACGGGTCGACGGTGGACATGACCGAGGAGATCGAAAACCAGATCGAGCGTTTCGCTCCCGGCTTTCGCGATCTGGTCCTGGAACGCTCCGCACGGAGTGCCGTCGACTACGAGCAGTACAACCCCAACTACATCGGAGGCGACATCGGCGGGGGCCGGTATGGCCTGCGCAAGCTGCTCCAGTTAGGAAGCCGGGCGCCTTATCACCTGGGGGGCGGCGTCTATCTGTGCTCCTCGGCGACCCCTCCCGGCGCCGGCGTCCACGGGATGTGCGGATACCACGCGGTGCGCGCTGCCCTCGACTGAGCCAGACTGTCCCGGCTCAGCCGGCGATGGCCGAGCTCTCGTCGTCGTAGATGCTGATCGCCTCGTCGAGACGGGTCAGGGCGAAGATCTGGCGGTAATGGTCGTTGAGACCGTAGGCCCGCAAGTCGTGGCCGGCCCGCTGTGCTCTGATGAGCGTCGTCACCAGCAAGCCGATCCCTCCACTGTTCATGTACTCGAGCCCTTCGAAGTTGAGGATGACGACGGTGGCGCCCTCGCCTGCCTTCCCGTGGGCCTCGGTGATTTGTGGGTCGGAGAATGAGGTGATTTCGCCGTTCACGTCGATGACCCGAACACCCTCGGCCACCTCCCTGATGTCCATGGTCAAGTTGGCTGTAGGCATTGCCTCTCCCTTCAATCTGCCGCAGCAGCGTCTCGTATATTCATGAAGTCGGCGAGTCGGGTGATCTCGAAGACTTCCCGGTAGTGATCGGTGAGACCGAAGGCGCTCACCTGACGGTCCTCCGCCCTGGCCATGGCCAGTACCCCGACGATCACCGCTATACCCGTGGAGTTGATGTAATCAACCTTCGAGAAGTCGAGGATGATCTCACCCTGAACCGCCGCCGCTTCCACATAGGCGGCTTCCATCTCCTCCTTGGCGGCCCGGTTGACTGTGCCCTTCAGCTCGACAACAGCCCCCTTACCAGTGACCTGGATCTTCGTCTCGAATCCTTCTTCCGACATCAGTCATCTCCTTCGCGATTCATGATCAGTTCGACGATGTGGGAGCCGTTCTCTCTGGCTCGTTTGACCTCATCCACCATCTGGCCGATCAGGAACAGACCCCAACCCCTCGGTGTCTGCTCCCCTGCCAGCTTGGCCTCGATGTCGGGTGTGGCCGCCTCGGGGATGTCCTTGTCCCCTCCATGGTCGGTCACTCTCACCACCAGCCGATCGGCATCCGCGGTCACGCGAACCCCGACATCCAGTGTCGCGTCGTTGTCGTTCCCGTGTTCGATCGCATTCATCACCGTCTCCCCCACCGCGGTCTTCAGGCGCTCGAGGCGGGCATCGTCGAAGCCGAGCGGGGCCACTGCTGCAGACACCTTCTCGATGGCGATCCTCTCACTGCCCTCGATGCTGGGGAGGGTGAACTCAGCAAGGAGCCGCTCATCCTCGGCAGGATGGAACACGGCTGCCGAGTCCTCTGCGGATGCCGTCTTGCGCACGACCACCAAGGTGATGTCGTCCTCCTGCTCGGCATCAGGGCCCGTCCATCTCTCGAGATCTGCGACGAGGGAATTGACCATGTCGTCTTTCTTCGTCTTGGCGGCGACCCGGCCCATCAGCCGAGGGAAGCCGTACATCTCGCCGTCGGGGTTGTGGGCCTCGGTGATGCCGTCGCTGGTGAGGACCATGAGGTCGCCGTCTGAGAGCTCATGGACCTTGGCGTCATAGGCCATGCCCGGCATCAGCCCGAGCGGCATCCCAGTCGCCCTGAGCTCGATGACCCCCTCAGCGGTTCGGACATAGGGAAGATTGTGCCCGGCATTGGCAAAGACCACCTCACCGGTATTGGTGTCGATGATCGCGTAGAGACAGGTCACGAACATCGCCGGGGGGATCTCGGGCACCAGTGCGTCGTTGACGTCGGCCAGCACCTCAGACGGCGAATCGTGATTGAAGGCAGCTGCCCTCAGCATCGATCGGCAGGTGGCCATGACGAGAGCGGCCGGCACACCTTTGTCGGTGACGTCGCCGATGACCACGCCGAGCCGGGCACCGCCGAGGTCGATGAAGTCGTAGAAATCGCCTCCTACTGCCTGTGCGGGACGGTAAAAAGCGTCTACGTTCCATCCGTTGATGGAGGGCAGCTCCTTGGGGAGCAGGGTCTGTTGAATCAGCGCCGCCACCTGGAGCTCCTGCTGGATGCGCTCCCTCTCCTTGGCCTCGGCCTGCTGCTCACGCACCAACTGGGCGACCTTCATCGCCGGGGCCACCTGAGCGGCGAGACTGCCGAGTAGGCGGCGGTCATCGGTCGAGTAGGGCTGATCCGACAAGCGCTGCCCGAGATAGAGGGCGCCGAGCAACTCGCCTTGACCGATGAGGGGGACTACCAGCTCGATGCCGTCCTCTCGAAGCCGCTTGATGGTATCCGACTCGACCTCCGCTGCGGACAATTCCACCGGTGCTCCGGCCGAGAGAAGCAGGGTCTCCAGCACATCACCGGGAGGGATCTCGACGGGCTCGAGCGACCTGGTGTGCGTCTCGGGCTGCGGCATGCCGGTCTGCCCGGGCTCCTCACTTCCTTTCGAATTCTTTCTCAGCAGCATGATCTGCGATCCTCCTCGCTGATCGTCCCGAAATCGTTACGAGTATCTCTGGAGCTCACCGAAACTTACTGCTGGACGACGGGCAACGGAGTCGGCCGTGCGGCCAGACCAGAGTTGGCCCACAACAGATGCGCGCCGAGATGATCTGCCATCGCCGCACAACCCTCGAGCATGACACGCTCATGTGCCCAGGCCAACACTGGTTTGGCAACGACGGCAGCCAGGTTCAGCCACCTCTTGGTGGTGGCGACGTGCCAGTTGAACCTGACCCGGGTGCCGGTCCCGGCCGACTCCAGAGAGAAGGTGCCGGTCCCGACCAGGTCACCGCGCACGACCGCGCGGAGACGCTTGGGCCTCTCCACCTCGATCGTCTTCAGGTCGAAGGTCATGCTGTAGAGAAGAGGGCCCCGGATGGTGTATCGGGCACGGGCGCCGATCCCACCGGCATCACCCTCGGAGAGCGAAGCCGACCTGGTCACAGAGGGCCACCACGTTTCGAACTCCTCGGGGTGGGAGAGAACGTCGAAGACCTGCTCGATGGGAGCTGTCAACTCCCAATCGGTCTCGAACATGTAATGGGCCAATCGGTTCTCCTTTCGGCCTCATTTGTGCCAGAGGGCCGATACGGAATCGTTACGTACCGCTTGCCCAATGCCGCAGTTCCGGAAGTCACGAACCATCAGCCGTCGACCAGCGGCGTTCCCGTCATGCCTGCCTCGGGATGGCCGGGAATGTCGCAGATGAAGGTGTCCTCGCCGGGCGGGGCATCGAAGGCAACCGTCATCTCGGCGGACACCGGGACTCTCAGGTCGACCTCGAGCACTTCGATAGTGAATGTGTGCCAGCAAGGGTCCCGATCTTCCGACGACACCGTTATCGACCCAGCGGACGCAACAGCTCGGCTTGGTCGAAGGCAACAATCTCAGCCAGGAGACTGATGCCCGCCCACTGTCTCTCCGGCTGGTTGTCGAGCACACGGCAACGAGCGGGACCGCCAGACCTGCGGCGACCACGCCAAAGGCGAGCCATGGGTCGACCGATGCTGCGGCACCCTTCTTGGCCATTCAGCCGACGCAGGCGATTACGACCAACGTCGAAGCAGCGCTCAACCCGAGCGAGAATCGTGGTTCCCTCGGCCCCGGCCCCAGCCTCCGATGTCGGTCGCGGAGGCGGTACCCATGAAATAGAGAGTCACTGCTGAGACAAGGATCAGTCCGGTGACCTAAAGCGATGGCGACCCGACGAGAAGAGCCAGGTCCAGATGCCGAAAACCAAGCCACGATCCCTGCCTCGATGTCGGTCAGTAGCTAGCAGCTGCGCCTGTGGCCAAGGCTGCGATCACCCCAGATAGGATTACCAGGCTCTGCCATTTGAGCCGAGATGAAGGCTCTCGCGTGGGTTGGCCTACTCCGGACTCTTCCGATGTGATGGTCGTCAGGTCCTTCAATTCGCCTGAGTCAGGGATCTGCCCTGGATCGCTAATTTGTCGTCGCCCTCTCCGATCAGCGACACCAATGCGCCACCGAATAAGAGGGCCGGAACGACGATGTTGGCCAATGCAACCGCCATATCCGGAGGGGGAAGCTCACAGGTGACGATCTTGTGACTGACCGGCTCGGCAACAGAGCCCCAGATAAACATCGAGGCCAGTAAGGCAAAGCCATGACTTACCGCGCCGACCCTTCCTGCCGGGGGCGCCAGCATTCCGACGGCAGTCCATAGACACTTGACAATTCCTTTCCCCAACACGAATCCCATTTAGTAGGTCCGGAAGCGATACGGGATGTGAGCACATCGCAAGGCTACGAAAGGTTGCAACCAGGCCCCGGTCGGGGCCGCCGCCAGCCAAGGTGTCGGGTCGCCTCACTGCCGCACGCGGCGGCTACGCCCAACGCGTCACTCACGAGTCGAGTCTGGTGGGGATGGTCCGCCGAGGGAGAGTGCCAACCCTCGCTCGTCGAGGGCGCGTTCTATGCTTCCCGTCGCCTCCAGAGCGTCTGCGCGGACTGCCCTGGCACGACGCTCGAGATCTGACACGGTCGTACGCTGCAGAGCGTCCGTAGCTCTCTCCCAGGCCTCGACGTGTCGGCCAACCCCCTGATAAGCCTCCGCCAGCGAAACCTGTGCCCGAGCCAGGATGTCGTCCAATCCCAGATCGAGTGCCAGCCGTTCCGCTTCCTCGAGTAGCTCTCGCGCCTCATGAACCCGACCCTGAGCCACCCGTAGTTCTCCCAAGTTGGTCGTTGCCTCGACGACTCCCTGGGGCGAGCGGGCACCGCGCCAGGTCCGCAATGCTTCGGTAAATCGCTGTTCGGCCGAATCGAGCATCCCCAATGCCTGCTCTACCCGCCCGAGAGAGTTGCTGGTGGCGGCCGCCCGAACCACGTCGCCCGCTCGAGAACGTGAGTCGGCCGCCCGTTGGTATAGCCATACGGCCTCGGCCAAGCGGCCACTGCGGTGGGCGTCGTCCGCGAGGTCATGTAACACCGTTCCCTGGGCAGCCAGATCGCCCAGCTCGGCGAAAATCGGTAATGCCGCGTCCCGGTAGTACTGGGCACGCTCGAAGTCCCCGGCCGCCGCATGGATTCGGTCGAGAAGATGAAGACCCCGAGCTTGCAGCGGTCGATCTTCGGCTTCCTCCGCGGAGGAAACTGCGGCCTCGGCGTGAGGTCGTGCCTCGTCGCATCGACCCTGCTGGAGCCGGGTCGATGCGTAGCCGGCGTGGAGCGCCGCTCGGGCACGGGCGCGGGCGCGACGAGGAGCATCGACGTCGTCGAGGCGGGTCAGCGAGGATGCGAACAACCTCAGGGCCTGGGGATAGCGCCCGGCGTTTTCGTGCACCGAAGCGCGCAGGGCCTCCAGCTCGAGTTGTTCGATTGGGTTTGTTGTCTTGGCGATGGCCACTCGTAGCGCATCCAAGGCACGATCCGGCATGCCTGACCGCGCCCAGACGCGGGCGGCGTCTTCGGCCACCCGGCTCACTTCGTCGTCCTCGATGTCATCGATGCTGGTCGCCGCTCTCAAGGCGAGCTCGTAGAGTTCGCCGGCGACTGCGTTGGCTGCCGCGTCTCTGGCTCGATCTGCTGCCCGACGGGCTGCATGCCAGGCCTCCTGCCAACGTTCTGCTTCCACCAGGTGAAGGGGAAGCTGATCTCGTTTGTTCCCGCCCAAGGCGTCGGCCACTCGCCCATGGAGCTCGCGGCGGGTCCGGAAAGGTAAACCGTCATAGGCGACCTGGCGTATCAGCGGATTGGCGAAAACGACCTCGTCTCCTACGACCTCGACGAAGCCATCGAGGCGACGCCAGAGGTCCCCGTCGTCCGGCTCGACCCCCCTGTCGCCCAGCACCAATTCGACGAGCCCCAGATCGAAGCGCTCGCCTAGCACCGCAAGGTGCCGGAGCGCACTCCGATCGTGCGGAGCCAAAGCGTCGATGCGGACAGCGACGATGTCCTCTACCGAGTTGGGTATCTCTGACCCGGCATGCGCCAGCATCTCGGAGAGAAAGAGGGGGTTCCCGTCCGCTCTTTCCACGATCTGGGGGAGGAGATGGATGGGTACCGGCGACTTCTCTGCCAGCCGCCGGGCAAGCTCGGCGGCTCGAGCTGGGTCGAGGGGGTGCAGGTCCAACACCGTTGCCTGGTAGCCCCGCCCATGGTGGAGCCCATCGTTGCCGGGGGCCCTTGTGATCAACACCAGCCAGGGTTGGTCGCCGATACGGCCGAGGAGCTCCGAGATGAGCTCCGCCGAGGCGTCGTCCATGTGCTCGGCGTCCTCGATCGACAACACTGCCGGCACTTGATTGATCGCCTCCATCAGGTCTGCGACCACCTGTTGGGTCTTCACCCTGCGGAATCGAGGATCGACGTCGCTCGCCTCTTGAGTGGCGGGGACGTCAGCGTCGACGATCACTGCGATCAGAGGGAGCCAGGGCAGGAGACCGGGGGCGTGTTGGGTGACTATGGACTCGAGAAGCGATCCGGCTTCAACGGCCGTGGCGTCCCGTTCGATGCCCAGCATCCGCCGCACCAGGACACGCGCCGTCTGATATGGAGTAGTTCGCTCGAAAGGATCACATGCCGCAGTCACCCACCTCGTATCTCCGGTGGACGAGTGGAACTCGGCGACAAGGCGCGATTTTCCGACGCCCTGATCACCCACGATCTCCACCACGCGACCGCTTCCGGATAGTGCCGACTCGAGGGAGTCTCGGAGCAGGGTCAGCTCGCCGTTCCGGCCGACGAATGGAGCAGACGCGGCCGAGCTTGACTCGAGGGTCGCAGCGAGTGCCTCGATCGCCATCGCCTCCACGGGACGCCGTTTCCCCTTTACCTGGAATGTAGGAACGTCCCGGAGCACGAAGCGGTCGTTGGCGGAATCGATCGAGGATGCCGTGACGAGGACCTCGCCCCAGGCCGCCTTGGCCGTCACACGCGCCGCCAGGTTGGTGGTGTCACCCATCGCCGCATAGACACGCCGGCTCGGCGGCCCGACGGTGCCGACAAAGACGTGTCCTGAGTTGATCCCCATTCGGACATCCAATTGACCCGGATCGGCCAGCAGTTGGAGGGCGAGGTGCATCAGCCGGCTGGCATGGTCGCCATCTCCGGCGTCGGGCGCCCCGCCAGTCATCATGAAGACCACTCCGTCCTCACTGAGATCACATGAGTTGAGCAGGACACCGTGCTTCTCGAGCAGGCCCATGAGACGCGTTACGAACTGTTGCATCTCGTCGAAGACTGCGACTTCGCCACGTTCCTCCAGCATGCGATCGACCCCTCCCACCTGACAGAACCCGATCGTCACCCGCCGGTGCTCGAAAGCGATCCCTCCTGCGAGCCGGTCACGTAAGAGTGGTGAGACGAAGAGCTGGGGCCGTCTCCCATGGGACGGCTCATTAGGGACCACCTCGGAGACGCCGGCCACCTCACGGATCAGGACCCCTGCCTCTCTCTCCCCTCTCACCCCGAGCCTGTCACCCAGCTGGGTAGCCGTCTCGTGGCTGACCAACACCTCGCCGGCGTTCGCTGCCTCCTCGGTGAGTACGGTCCGCGAGGCAGCTTCACCGAGGATCAGGAGGTCGAAGTGACCCAGGCCCACAGTCATCATGTGAAACTTGCCCGTGTGGATGCCTATCGACATGCGGAGACGCAGCGATCCTCGCCCCACACGGATGCTCGCACGGGCCGCCAGGGCCTCCTGCATGGCTAGAGCCGCCGCGCACGCCCTCCCTGCGTGGTCGGGCCCATCGAAGAAGACGATCAGGGCGTCGCCGGCGAACTTGAGCGCGTCGCCATCTCCGGTGACCGAGAGCAGCGACTTCCACACGTCTGAGATGGTGGCGGCTATCTCCTCAGCTCCGAATCTCCCACGCTGGGCTAACCGCTCACTGAGCCGGGTGAATCCGGATACGTCGGCGTACAGGAGGGTGCCCTCGACCACCTGATGACCGGGGATCTCTCCCACCCAGCCGGATAGGAGGTTCGGCACGTACGGCTCCAGGCCGCTGACCAGGTCAGTGGGCGACGACATCGAAGTTCATTCGCTGTCGGGCCTGGACGAAGACAACTGCCTTCCACGGCGACACAAGGTTGTCACCGCCACATCTCGCAATTCGATGCCGGGCGACTTGCCCGACCCGGCTCCCGCAGACATGGATCCTCACGCGGTCGTGTTGGCCTCGACGTCGCCCTCGCGGCGATGAGTCTTCGCCAGAGCGGAGAGGGCTTCCCGGTCGACCTGATCGGCGGACGCCACCGCCACCCGAATTGGGGTCCGGGCGGTCACCGTAGACGTCCTCTTCCCCCCTTCGAGGATGGCGCGTTCACCCAGGATCGCTCCCGGCCCGGCCTCGGCGACCTGCTCCCCGTCGACGTCGATCGCCACGATCCCGTCGAGGATCAGGAACATTTCGTCGCCCTCGTCACCCTGGCGCAACAGCGCCTCTCCTTCTTCGAGCCGGCGGATCGAAGGACGGGCGCCGCCTTGCATGATCGCCACCGACATCGTCCGCTCCAGTTCGGTCTCGGCGTCGGCGACGAGGAGCTCGTGCTCGCGATCACTCCAGGGGGAGTTGTCCTCGCTCATGTTGTCCGCCCACTCCCGGTAGTTGGCCAGACCCGACTTCTGGACAAGCTCGCCGGAATCGTCGTAGAACCAATGTCTGGGGAACGGGCTCGCCCCCACCACTTCGTGCTCCGCCCGCCCGTCTGAGTGGATTGTCAGCGCCAGGGTCGTCCAGACAGTCGGGGCCGTGATCAGAACGTAGGGCGGCCGGTTGATCTTCCGGGGCATCGGCGACCCGGTGCGGCCACCGGTGGTCTGCACGAAACGGACCCAACCGTCGCCACGCTCGGGGTCCTTTTGGATCTCGGGATACCCCACCGGTTGGAACGAGAAGGATCCCACCTTCAGGTCGGCGACGGTCTTCGAAATGAGACCGCCCCCGTCGTAGCCGGCGTCGACGACCTCTTCACCCTCGACTTCGATCCACGCGCCGAGACGGTTGGCGAAGCGGAACTCACTCGCCTGGTTCATAGCCTCGAGGTCGGTGAGTCGGTCTGGCGGTGGCGGGTCGTAATGGGCGATTCCCAAGAGAACGGGAACCTTCATCAGGCTCATCGGCATCGCTTCGGAAGGGATCCACGAAACGGATGTGAACGTCGACCGGTGTCGCATGTGCTTCCTCCTTTGTCCGGTTTGGCCGATCTTCCATTCGGTGCGCAACGAATCCGTTACGAGGCCGAAGTGATGTTCATCGTTCCCTGACCCACACTCCGACCGAGGCCGGTTGCATCGTCTCCGACACCACCCCAACCCAGCCATCCACCACCCCCTCCGGATCCACCCGCTCACGCAACGTCCCGGCGAACCCGGCGATCACCCTCTCCACGTCATACCGGGACCGGTTGAACCGACGATCCACCATCCCCTGCACCCTCCCCCGCAGAGGATTGAACAACGCAGCCACCGCCAACGTCGACACCGCCACCACCAGCGGATCATCCGAGGGAAGGAAGATCGCGAAGGCACTGACCAGACCCAACACCACCAGCCCAAGCAAGACCAAGACCAAGACATAAGACACGGTGCGAGAGACGATCCGATCGATCTCATAGAGCCGATAACGAAGGATGGCGATCGCCATCGAGCCCAGTATGGAAATCGGCACCAGGGCCCATAGCACCGTTCCGATCACGTCGTTCTCAGTCCAGGGCAGAACCAGAAGGACGATCCCGACGACGAGGGCGAACACGAACCACTTGAGCTGCTGACGCTCGATGCCTCGAGATCGGACGAACCGGGTCACCACATGGGCGATCGTGCCAGTCAGGAAGAAGGTGGTCAGCACGATGTTGGCCGCATCTCCGATTGGCTTGATGCCGCTCTCGATGAGCGGCGGAAATTCTCTGCCACCGAGTTCCATTGGGGTGATCAAGGTGCCGAAGCCTGCGACCATGGCCACGAGCAGGAGACTCCAAACCACCCACCTCCACCATCCCGGGAGAGGCCTTCCTGTTGGAAACAGGTTGACCATCAACATGAATCCGAGGACGAACCAGAGCTGGGCGATCCCGCTCCCGGCGAGTGCGAGCCGGCCTAGCGGGAGCGATTCGGGCACCGCTAGAAGGGCCTCCACCGCATAGCTCCCCAGCAACGTCTGAACCGAGCCGAAGAAGCCGCTGACGACGAGTGCCCACGTAACCGGGTGCTCCGGTCGGCGAAGCACCAACACCAAAGCCAAGGCGTAGAGAAAGATCCCGCCGATGGCGGCCTCGCCCAGGTAGTCGTAGGTGGTCACCTCTGGATGAGTGGTTCTGACGTGAACCGTGAGACCCAGCGTGAGGAGATCCATTGCGAGTCCGATCGCCAGCACCGCCAGCAACAATCGGCGGATGCCCCGCGGGGTCATCGTCAGCTCTCCACGTTCAGTGTTCCCACCATTCCCGCCTCGGCGTGTCCGGGGATGGCGCAGACGAAATGATACTCACCGGGAGGCGCATCGAATCGGCGATCGCCACCTTGGGTGACGATGCCGGCAATCAACAGGAAGCTAGGCCAGCAGGTCGACCCCCCGCCAGCTAATAGCTTCGCCGTCGTCGCATCGGGCAGGGTCGCAGATGTCACGGGCGCTCTTCTTCGGCGCCAACGAGTGATGCCAGTGCCGCGACGAGCATGGTGATCGGAAGCGCGATGTTGGCTACTGCCACCAACGTGTCGGCCGGCGGCAGGTCTCGAGTCACGATCTTGTGGCTCACCGGCTCGCCGACCGACCCGGCGACGAACAAGGCTGAGAGAAAGGCGAGCCAGGCCCGTGCCCGCCGACCGGTCGCGTCCGCCCTCGGAGCAAGTCGGAGCGCCACCCACATCTGGACGATCAGGTTCCAAGGTGCAGCGAGGCCTGCGCCGTGGATACCGCCAAATACGCCCCGTCTCACGTCGGATCCCATATCGATCCCGAGGGCCCGGGCGGGGTATCCACGCTTGATCGACAGATAGCTCCCGGCGACGAATGTCAGGGTGTATGCGATCGCCGCCGATCGGGCGACTCTGAGAGATCGGGTCATATCGAACCTCCTTCTCGCCATATCTAGAAACGGAGCGTTCCGCATGAGTTACGGGATCTCGACACGTCGGTCAGGCGCCCTGACCCATACCCCGACGGCTGCCGGCTGCATGGTCTCGGAAACCACACCCAGCCATCCGTCCACCACGCCCTCCGGATCGACCCTCTCCTGCAGTGTGCTCGCAAACCCTTGAACTACCCGCTCCGCATCGAATCGGGACCGGTTGAACCTTCGGTCCACCGCCTGCTGGACTCGTTTGCGTAGCGGATTGAACAATGCGGCGACTATCAGGGTCGAGACCGCCACCACGAGGGGGTCGTCGTTGGGGAGGAACAGAGTGAACCCGCTCACTAGACCCAGGGCTACCACGCCCAACAGCCCGAGGATCAGCGCGTAGGACAGGGTGCGCGAGATGATCCGATCGATGTCGTAGAGCCGGTAGCGGAGGACGGCGAGAGCGATCGAGATTGGGATCAGCACCCAAGCGAGCTGGTCGACGATGGTGGCGACAAGTCCGGACGGTTCGGGCTGACCGAGCATTTCCATCCAGATGACATCGAACCCCACGCCGCCCAAGACGAAGACTCCAAGACTGAGAAGCACCCATTTGATCTGGCTCTGTTCCAGACGTGTCGAGCGCCGGTAGCGCACCACCAGGGAAGCTAGGGCCGCCAGACTGCAGAGGAGAAGCAAGCCGATCGCCAGGCTCCCGACTATCGATTCCTCGGGATTGGCCATTCCACTGATGCCGATCGGATTGGCCACGGTGACCAGGCAGCCTTCGTCTCCCCACTCGGTGCAGAACTCTTCTTGGAATACCGATGCCAGGGACATGAGCAGGTAGGTCCCCACCGACAACCAGGCCACCCATCGCCACTTGGGCGACGGAGGAGACCCGGTGGGAAAAAGCAACGGGATGAGGATCATCACGGTGACGAGGAGCCCGTACCAGGATGGTCCGCTGACGATCGCCAGCGGCACCTGCCACCATGCCATCTCGGTCATTCCCGGGAGGAGGATTGCTGCGCTGACCGCGGAGACGGAGCCTAGGAACGCGGTGAGGGCCATCAACCAGGAGATGGGGTGGTCGGGCCGCTTGGCTACCAGGAGACCCGCGATCAGGACCAGCAAGACGACGGCCACCGAGATCCCTAGGTCGCCCTGCCCTTCCTGATCGCTGGCGACCTCAGCGAGCCCGATGATGGCCAGCAATCCAAGGGAGATGGCCATGCCGAGAACCGGTCGTGTGGGACGGCCAGACGTCTCGATTCTCATGCCATCACTCTTCTCTCACCCAAACCCCAACGGCGGTGGGTTGCATCGTCTCCTCCACGATCTCCCTCCAATCTTCGACCACACCTTCCGGGTCGACTCTCTCCCGGAGCAGGCCGGTGAGACTCTCCACGACCACCGCGGCGTCGTACCGGGAGCGGTTGAAGCGCCGATCCACTGCTGCTTGCACCCGGCGACGGACCGGGGTGAACAGGGCGAATACGACGAGTGTGGACACCGCAACCACAAGCGGGTCGTCTGAGGGGAGAAAGAGAGCGAACACGCTGACCAGTCCCAGGACCACCAGGCCGAGAAATGCCACCACGAGCACATAGGAGACAGTCCGGGAGATGATCCGGTCGATCTCAAAGAGACGATGCCGAAGGACAGCTACGCCGATCCCGACGGCGATCCCGTTGCCTCCCCCGACGATGGCCGTCATCACCAGGAGATTGCCCAGCTCGACGCTGACCTCCTCGAGTGTGATCCCCACGACAAAGAACAACGGTGCAGTGAGAGCGGGGACAATGATCCACTTGACTTGAAGCCGCTCCAGAGCACTAGCTCGGTGATAGCGGCGAACCGCGTGGACGACTACTGCGGCGACGAATGCAAACAGCGCCCACCTGAGTACCGAGATGACGATCGCGTCGTATCGGGCGAGGGATTCGACGCCCAGCGGATTCGGATGGAAAGCGATGTCGTCGAAGGAGTACTCCACCGGCCGCATCACGAACCAGATGATCAAAGCGAGGTCCAATACGAGGGCGGCGGCGACAGGGCCGCGCCACCGGGGCGACGGGAGCTTCCCGGACGGAAACACAAGGATGAGCAGTGGCAGAAGAACGAAGAGCGGGGAGAAGGCGATCTGGTTGATTAGGACGAGGTAGTCGGCAGCTGCCCAGCCGTAGATTGCGGCGAGGTTGCTCGCTGCGCTGGCGGCGGCACACACACCGATCGCCAGCACGATCCCGCCCACCGGATTTCCCGGCCTCTTGACGAGGATGAACGCCCCCACCACCGGCAGCCCGACCCAGGCGAGCCAGAAGGGATCGATGGGCAGTGGAGGCAGCGGTTCGGTGATGGTGGTGACGAGCACCAGGATGATGACACACGCAGTCGCGGTGACCACCCAAAGGCCAGAGCGCAGCCGGGCAGTCATCACGCTCCCCTTACCCAGATCCCGAGCGCTGCCGGCTGCATGGTCTCAGAGACCACCCCGACCCAGCCATCGACCAACTCCTGGGGGTCGACCTGTTCCCGAAGCGAGCCGGCAAAGCTGTCGACCACTCGAGCAGCGTCATAACGGGAACGATTGAAACGGCGATCGACCACCGCCTGCACCCGCCGACGGACCGGGGTGAACAGGGCGAACACCACCAGCGTCGACACCGCCACCACCAACGGGTCATCGGAGGGAAGGAACAGCGCGAAAACGCTGACGAGGACCAACACCACCGATGCGAGCAACACCAGCACCAGGGCGTAGGAGACGGTCCGGGAGATGATCCGGTCGATCTCATAGAGACGATAGCGGAGGACGGCCACGCCGACAGCGACGCCCATGGTGCCAAAGCCGGCAATGGCGAGCGTCTGCAGCCAACGGTGCGCCGGCGAGCCTCCGTCGAGGGTCCCGGTGGCGACCGTGAAAATGAACTGTCCGACATAGGTGAAGGCGACCAGCGCGGCTGCGGCGGCAAACCACCTGATCTGAGCCCGTGCAACGCCATGAGACCTGCGATACCTCTCCCGCACCTACCCGGCGGCACGCGGCACGGTGGCCGCCAGCAGGAAGAATCCCAGAGACAGCCACTCGATCCAGCTCTCCGACCCCGGCAAGCCAAAGGGATTCTCGATCCAATCCAGACTCACCAGAGGCCCGGGCGCGAGGGCGAAAAACAGCATCGCCCCGGCCATCCCGACGATCGACGCGATCAAG
>CAZZIG010000112.1:0-8756 GCA_964653975.1 uncultured Acidimicrobiaceae bacterium | reverse complement strand
ACGACGGGTCTCCCGGTACCGGCTGGGAGCTGCGTCTCGCGGTGGAGGACCCCAGATCCACCCTGGCATGGGCCATCGCGGCCGTCGACGCCGCCGACTGACCTCTCGCTTTCCTCAGGAAGTGGGACCCGTATCCGGGTCGTACTTCCTGAGGAAAGTCAGGCCTGGCCGGTGACGACGACGAACCGCTCGTGCCAGCCGGTGGCGCCGTCGGGTGCGGGTGGGGCGATCGCTTCTGTCTGCAGCTCACCGGTGCCATCGGTCGCCCGACAACTGAGGATGTGGCGACCTTCCCTGGAGGGCTCCCAGTCGACCCGCCACTGGATCCAGGCGTTCTCCGAGAGCGGCTCACTGAGCTCGGCTTCCACCCAGGGCTCGTCCTCCCCCAGCTGGACCTCGACTCTGTCGATCCCGCGCGTGGGTGCCCAGGCTACACCGGCCACGACATGTCGGCCGGCCGGGATCTGCGCGTTCTGGGCGGGGGTGTCGATACGTGACTGGGTCTTGATCGGGGCCTCCTTCGCCCAGCCCCGCGGCACCCAGTAGGCATCGAAACCATCCCATGTGGTCAGCTCGATCTCGGAGAGCCACTTGGTGGCCGAGACATAGCCGTAGAGACCCGCCACCACGAGCCGGGCCGGGAAACCGTGCTCGAAAGGAAGAGGCTCGCCGTTCATCCCCACCGCCAACAGCGCCTCCCTGCCGTCGTAGGCGGCCTCCACCGGGAATCCGACGGTGAAGTCGTCGATCGAGCGCCCCACGATCTGTCCCGCTCCCGGCTGGACCCCGGCGCGGTCGAGGATCTCGGTCAAGGGGACTCCCAGCCAGCGGGCATTGCCCACCAATTCGCCCCCGACCCTGTTGGACACACAAGAGAGGGTGATGTCGCGCTCCACCATGCGCATGTCGAGCAGGTCGGAGAAGTCGATGGTGTAGGGACGCTGAACCATCCCGGTCACACTCAGCGTCCACTCCCGCAGGTCGACGCGGGGAATGGAGAGGGCGGTGTCGATACGGTAGAAGTCCTCGTTGGGCACCAGGATCTGGGCGAGACCTTGGATCTCGAAGTCGGCCTCCTCCGCGACCAGCGGCAGGCTCTCGGCGGCGCTAGGGAGGGCCACCTCTTCTCTCCCGGCCACGGCCCGCTTCGCTCGCTCGATGAGCACGCGCCCGAAGGTGCCGGCCAACGCAGCGACACCGATGACGGCACCCGCTCCGAGCAGGAACTCCCGCTTCGAGATGTCAGCGGTCCCCTCCGGGCCCGACCTGCCGACGTTGTAGAGCATCCGCAGCGTGGCCAGCCCGGCGAGGACTGCCGCGCCGGCGGGAATCGCGGCGACACCGAGACCGACCACGGGGTCCTGACTTGCCGCCGAGGCGGCCAGGACCCCGAAGAGGACGAACACCCACGTGGCCAACCAGAGCCGACCCCGAGACATCATCCCGACGATTCCGCCTATCGATACGGTGACGGCCACGATGCCGATGAGCAGCATCGGCTTGTCAGCCGTCCCGAGGGTGGCTATCGCCCAGTCCTTGACGGGCGTGGGGACATGGTCGATCACCCAGTTGCCCAACCCCTCGACGAGCGAAGGCACGGCGGCGATGAGCCCGGCGAGCAGTTCCGACACGCCCAGGGCAACCCCTGCAGCGAGGGCCCCGGCGAGCGTGTCACGTGAACGGTGAGATCTCATGGACTTCGAAAGGTAGGTGAGCCCTCGCTAACCAAGGGTAAAGCCCGGTTGTCTAGCCTCGCCTTCATGCAATTCGGAGCTTTCGTACCGCAAGGCTGGAGGATCACCCTCTCCGGCATCCCCGTCGAGGAGCACTGGCCCACCATGCTCGGAGTGGCCCGGGACGCCGAGTCGCTCGGATTCGACTCCGTGTGGGTTTACGACCACTTCCACACCGTGCCCGAGCCGACCCAGGAGGTGACCTACGAGGCGTGGACGATGATGGCCGCCCTCGCCGCCGCCACCGACACCATCAGGCTCGGTCAGATGTGCACCTGCAACACCTACCGCCCTCCTTCGTACCTGGCGAAGGTGGCGGCCAGCATCGATGTCATCTCCGGCGGACGTCTCGAGATGGGCATCGGCGCCGGGTGGTACGAGCACGAGCACGACGGCTACGGGTACCCGTTCCTCCCACCTGGCGAGCGTCTCGGCATGCTGCGCGAGGGGGTGGAGATCATGAAGGCGATGTGGACCGAGGACGTCGTCACCTACGAGGGGGAGTATTACGAGTTGAAGGGGGCCATCTGCCAGCCGAAGCCGCTGCAGGATCCGCACATCCCGATCTGGGTGGCCGGCGGCGGCGAGAAAGTCACATTGAACATCGCGGCCAGGCACGCCCAATACACCAACTTCGGGGGTGACTCCCTGGACTCCTTCAAGCACAAGTCGGAGATCCTCGAGGGTCATTGCGCCGAGGTCGGCACCGATTTCGGCGCCATCACCCGCTCCGCGAACTTCAACGTCCTGTGTGCCGAGACCGAACAGGGGGTCGAGCAGAAGAAGACCTGGTTGCTGGAGCACCTGGAGAAGTACGTCCCCAAGGACAAAGCCGAGAGGATGGTTCGGCTCTTCGACGACACCTCGGGCACGCCGGAGCAGATCATCGAGTGGTTGGGGGAATATCGGGAAGCCGGTCTCGGCTACGCCATCATCCAGTTCACCGACACTGCCTACGACCGAAGCGGTCTCGACCTATTCGCCAAAGATGTCATACCGGCGTTTCGTTGATGGAGTTGACCGTCGACGAGAACGGCGTCGCTCGCTGCTGGTGGGGCGCGGAACCGGAGATCTATCGGATCTATCACGACGAGGAATGGGGTCGCCCGACCATCGACGACCACCGGCTCTTCGAGAAGGTCTGTCTGGAGGGGTTCCAGGCGGGTCTCTCCTGGTTGACCATTCTGCGCAAGCGTGAGAACTTCCGCGCCGCGTTCGCCGGCTTCGACCCCGCGAAGATCGCCGCATTCGGGGACCCGGACGTGGCCCGACTGCTCGACGATGCGGGAATCATTCGCCATGAAGCCAAGATCAGGTCGACGATCAACAATGCTCGACGCGCCCTCGATCTCGCCGAGGAGCATGGCTCTCTGGGCGGTTACTTCTGGTCGTGGGCGGAAAGCGAGTCCCCGCCTCCCACCGAGATACCGGCCACCACGGCGACCTCCACCGCCCTCTCCAAGGACCTGAAGAAGCGAGGCTGGGCGTTCGTGGGTCCGACGACGATCTACGCCTTCATGCAGGCCATGGGTCTGGTCAACGATCATCTCGCCGATTGCCATGTGCGCGAGGAATGTGCCGCACAGCGGCGATCTCTAATGTCCCGCTGGTGATCGAGAGACCGGAGTTCACCATCGGCATCGAGGAGGAGTACCTCGTCGTCGACCGGGAGAGCCGCGACCTGTTCAAGAAGCCTCCCAGAGAGATGTGGGAGGCCCTGGGTGAGGTGCTCGGCCCGCAGGTCACCCAGGAGTTCCTCCAGGCGCAAATCGAGGTCGGCACCAAGGTCTGCTCGAAGGTGTCCGAGGCGCGGGTGGATCTGGCTGCCCTGAGAAGGGACCTCTCCAAGGTGGTGAGTGAGTACGGGGCGGCCATCATCGCCTCCTCGACCCACCCTTTCGCCAACTGGGCCCAACAGGAGACCACCGAGGAGCCCCGCTACATGAGATTGCGGGCCGACTATCAACAGGTGGCGCGTCAGCTGGTGATCTGCGGGATGCACGTCCATGTCGGAGTCGCCGACCCTCATCTCCGCATCGATCTCATGAACCAGGTGAAGTACTTCCTCCCCCACCTGCTCGCCCTCTCGACCTCCTCACCGTTCTGGGACGGGGTTCTGACCGGTTTGCACGCCTACCGGCTCGTGATCTTTCAGAACATGCCTCGGACCGGCATACCCGAGGAGTTCATCTCCGCGGCCGAGTACGACCGGTATGTGGAGATCCTGGTGAGCGCAGGCCTGATCGAGGACGCATCCAAGCTGTGGTGGGACATCCGACCCTCGAGCAAGTACCCGACCCTCGAGATGCGGGTCAGCGACGTGTGCACCCGGCTCGACGACGCCATCACCGTGGCCGCCCTCTACCAGGCCCTGCTCGGGTTCCTCTACCGCCTGCGCCGCAACAACCAGAAGTGGCGGACCTATGCGCCGGGAATAATCGAGGAGAACGTGTGGAGGGCGCAACGCTACGGCACCGAGGGCACTCTGGTCGACTTCGGCAGGGGAGCCCTGGTCCCGTTCGGCGAGCTCTTGGAGGAGATGATCGAGTTGGTGGCCCAAGACGCCATCGGGTTCGACGCCAGGGAGGAGATCAGACATGCCCGGGACATCGTCGCCGAGGGCACCAGTGCCGACAGACAGATCGCGGCCTACGAGCGCGCGCTGAGTGACGGCGCCAGCGAACACGAGGCGCTGCAGGCAGTGGTCGACGAGTTGATCGTCGACACCCTCTATGGGATCGAGGTCTGAGAGGCTCGTAAGGTCGGAACAACACCAACGAGACCGGGAGTACACCCATGGCCAGGCCGATTCGAATCGCCCTCCAGCTTCAGCCTCAGCACGCCGAGTACCACGAGATCCGAAACGCCGTCGTCCGCGGCGAGGAGTTGGGGGTCGACGTCATCTTCAACTGGGATCACTTCTTCCCGCTCTCTGGTGACCCTGTGGGAAAGCACTTCGAGTGCTGGACCATGCTCGGATCGTGGGCCGAGGTGACCGAGCGAGTGGAGATCGGCGCCCTCGTCACCTGCAACAGCTACCGCAACCCCGAGCTCCTCGCCGACATGGCCCGCACGGTCGACCACGCTTCGGGGGGGAGACTCATCCTCGGGATCGGTGCCGGGTGGTTCGAAAAGGACTACGACGAGTACGGGTACGAGTTCGGGACGGCGGGTGCCAGGCTGGCCGACTTGCGCCAAGCCCTCCCCCGCATCGAGGACAGGCTGTCGAGGCTCAATCCCCCTCCGACACGGGACATCCCTCTCCTCATCGGCGGTGGTGGCGAGAAGAAGACCCTTCGTTACACCGCGGAGTTCGCCGACATCTGGCATGGGTTCGGACAACCCGACGTCATCCGTCACAAGAACCGGGTGCTGAATCGGCACTGCGAGGACGTCGGGAGGGACCCGGGGGAGATCCAGAGGTCGTGTGGGACCAACGCCAAGCGTCTCGAGTTGGCCGACGCACTGGTGGAGGCCGGATCCACGATGATCACTCTCGGCTTCGACGGCCGGACCGGCTATGACCTCGCTCCGGTGGCCGACTGGCTCGCCTGGCGAGACGAGCGAAACACGGCATAGGTCTGCCCCGCCGCGGGGATTGGCGTGGAATCAGCCAGAGCCGGTCTCGGCACTAGAGTGCCGGCGCGTGAGTGACGTTCAGACAGCCGGCACCGTCTTGGGGGTGCCTCCCGAGTTGGTGCAGCGTTCGGCGGCGGCGCGGGCCGCCGCGGATGGTGTCCCGGTCGACGACATCCTCGCTGCCTGGGCCGGGGACGCCCCACCGCCGAGTCCCGCGGAGAGCGCAGAGCCCGAGCCCGCTGAAGCTGACGCGCCGGAGCCCGAGCCCGAGGTGGAGCCGGAGCCGGCAGCGGCGGCCGCGGTGGCGGTTCTGGTCGAGCCCGAGATGCCGCCCACTCCAGAGGTCGGGGAAGACCCCGAACCGGTGCTGGAGCCGGTGCCCCTGGGGACGAGAGTCAAGACGGCCGTCCGAATCGGTGCCTGGACCGGCGCCGCCCTCGGGGTCCTCGGGTTTCTGGTGGCCGGGGCGTTCTGGGCTCCGAATGCAGCAGCTGTCGAGGGCGGAGGCCCGGTGGTCCAGGTCGGGCCCAATGGGGTCATCGTCGGCATCGCCCTGGTCAGCGTGGTGTTCGGCGCGGTGGTGGCCGCGATGTCCCGGGCAGCGACAGCCTGGACGAACCCGGCGATGCAGCTCTCCACATCCAGAAGCGCAACGGCATGGCAGGGTGCGCTGATCGGTCTGGTCCTGGGAGTCGTCGCGGGAGCGATGCTCAACGGGTTCGGCACCCCGGTCGAGGAGGCTGACCCGGCTATGACCCAACTCCCTGTTCTCTCCACTCTCTTCGTCATGGTGCTCGGCGGTGCGGTGCTTGGGGCGCTAACCGCACTCGTTCCCCAGCTGCTCGGGGTCCCGGTCGCGGTCGCAGAAGGAGACTCCGAGGAGGTCGAGACCGTCAAGGGCCGCCTCCGCAACGCCATCAGCATTCCCCTCGCGGGGCTCCTCCTCTTGGTCCTACTGGTGCTCCCCTTCGGCTTCACACTCATCGAGTCCAACCATCTGGCACCCGGAATCGGCGGGGCCGTCGTGGCCGTCATCACCGCAGGTGGCATCCTCGGATTCGCCGCTCTGGCCGGCTCCAGACCCGAGATGCGGATTTCGTTCGGCGATCTGATGGTCGCCGTGGTGGGTATCGGTGTCATCCTCATCATCATCATCTCGGTGTTGTTCGCAACCCGGGGTGACGATCACGCCGAAGAGCCCGCCGAAGAGGCGGCAGTCGTTCAGATGGCGTGACGCGCCGGCGTCACAGAAGTCGTCGATCCAGGTCGGCGATGTTCACGGCATCGGCCCGGTTGCCGGTCTCGAGGAGGAGTCTCACCTTGTGGGCCACCTCGGTGGCCACTCCCACCTGGGCCTCGGCGGTGGACGCACCGAGATGAGGGGTGAGCACCAGATTCGGCGCATTGCGTAGCGGGGAGTCGGCCGGCAATGGCTCGTGCTCGAAGACGTCCAAGGCCGCCCCTGCGATCTCCCCGTTGTGCAACGCCTTCGCCAGAGCCGTCTCGTCGACGACTCCACCTCGGGACGCATTGACCACGAAGGCGGTGGGTTTCATCGCCGACAAGGCCTCGGCTCCGATGATCCCTCTCGTCTCCTCGGTGAGCGGCACGTGGATCGAGATGAAGTCGCCACGTTCGAGCACGTCCTCGAGGCTCACCATCTCGATCCCCACCGCGTCGGCGCGGGTGGGTGAGAGATATGGGTCATATGCGACCACGCCCATGTCGAATGCCATGCATCGCATGCCGACCTCGCTGCCGATGCGACCGGCACCGATGAGGCCGAGCGTCTTTCCCCGCAGTTCCACCCCTTTGAAGTCGGACCGATTCCAGTTCCCACTCCGCAGCGACGCCTCGGCAGCCGGGAGCCTCCTGGCGACGGAGACGAGCAAACCCATAGTGAGCTCCGCAGCGGCGATGGTGTTCCCTCCCAGCGAGTTGAACACGACCACGTGCCTTTCGGTGGCGGCGGGTACGTCCACGTTGTCGATGCCGACCCCGGCTCGCCCGATCGCTTTGAGACGTGGTGCGAGGGAGAGCAGTTCACGGGTCACTTTGGTGGCGCTGCGGACGATCAGGGCGTCGGCATCACCGAGGGCGGAGACGAATTCCTCTGTTGCCGAATCGTCGACCGAGATCACCTCGAACCCGCTCGCGCTGATCAATGGGGTGAGCCCGAAAGGGTCCACGGAGTCGGTGACGAGGACGCGGTAGGTCATGTCATCACGTCGGTGAGAACCTCGAGGAGCGCCTCCAGTTCCTCGAGGGTGTGGTCACCCATGTGGCCGATGCGGAACGTCCCCTCCTTGAGCTTCCCGTAGCCGCCACCGATGACCCAGCCACGCTGGAAGAGGTCGGCGACGATGGTCGTAGCGCCTTCCGCGGACACACATGTCACCGTCGGAGACCGCTGGCCCTGCTGAGCGAAGACCTGGATCTCGAGACCACTCCGACGCATCTCGTCGACCCATTCGAAGGTGCGCAACTGCATGTCGAGATGCCGTTTCCACCTTCCCTCCATCGTCTCCCCGGCAATCCGGTTCAGCTGGTAGTCGAGGGCGTAGAGAAGAGAGATAGCGGGGGTGGCCGGGGTCTGGAACGTCTCGATCTGCGACTGCAACTCGACCAGGTCGAAATACCAACCCTTGGCGGGCGCTTTCGAGGATCGTGTGAGCATCGCTTCACTGGCCACTCCGAAGGCGAGGCCGGGGGGTAACGCGAGCGCCTTCTGGGAGCCGGTGAGGATGAAGTCGATGCCCCAGGCGTCGGTGCGGGTTTCTGCCCCCCCGACACCGGTGACGGAGTCGACGAGCAGCATCGTCTCCTCGTGTCCCGAAACCACCCCAGCGATCGCTTCCAGGTCCTGCAGGGCCCCGGTCGACGTCTCCGAGTGCGACAACGTGACCGCCTCGTAGTCCTCGGCGGCGAGCGCTTCGGCCACGTGTTCGGGGTCGTGCGCCGATCCCCAATCCACCTCCAACTCGTCGACCTCGTGCCCGCAGGAACGGGCGATCTGAGCGAACCTCTTGGAAAAGGCCCCGTTGACCAGGCTCAGGACCTTTCCCTCTAGCACCCCGTTGCGAACCGCAGCCTCCATCAGACCAGATGCGGACGACGTGGAGACGATCACCGGGCGCTCGGTTTGGAAAACGTCCTTGAGCCCACGGTCGATCGACGCGAAGAGGTCCCTGATCGCCTTCCCCCGATGGCCGATCATCGGACCGTTCTGTGCAGCCAGCACCTCGGGGTGGACCTCGGTCGGGCCCGGCAGGAAGAAACGACCGGGTTCCAGAGACGAAGTCATCATCAAGTTTTACCAGGGACCGCCCCCTTCACGAAGGTGGCCCAGCTTTCCTCAGGAAGTGGGGCCCCGGTACCGGGCCCCCCCCCCCCCCCCAAATTGGTGGGGGCGCCCGCACGATGTAGAAGGGGGGGGGGAGCCCC